>NZ_JBVIDV010000003.1:82559-107599 GCF_055572195.1 Streptomyces sp. NPDC030809 | reverse complement strand
CCCGCTCCCCACTCCTCCCGGAACGACACCCCCCTCCCTCCCCCCCCAAACCCCCCCCCCCCCCCCCCCCCCCCTCCCCCCCGGGCCCCTTCCCTGCATAGACGGAGGAATTGCGGTAATCGGCGGGGGTGCTGAAAGCGGTGATGCGGGTGCGCAAGGGGTGCGCACGGAAGCCGTGGGCAAATGAATGCAGCTGGGGCCCGCACCCCGAAGGATGCGGGCCCCAGCTACGTGTGGCGCGTCAGGGTCAGGCGAGAACGATGTTCTCGGCCGTCGGGCCCTTCTGGCCCTGCGCGATGTCGAAGGAGACCTTCTGCCCCTCCCGGAGCTCGCGGAAGCCCTGGGCAGCGATGTTCGAGTAGTGGGCGAACACGTCGGGGCCGCCGCTCTCCTGCTCGATGAAGCCGAAACCCTTTTCCGCGTTAAACCACTTCACGGTGCCAGCAGCCATGTCATTTCTCCTTGGGGCAGTGCAGCGGAATCCGCACTTTGCGGACGCCGTGTCGCCGCGATGATTCCCCGCCCGGAAAATGACCGGAATGCAAAACGCTTCCGTGTGGCATGGGGCCGCCGGGGCGCCTGAAATTTTCGGGTACCAAAACTGCAACTGATTCGACGGTAGCACGCCGGCGCAGCCCGCGCGGGTTCGGTTTTTTCTCCCGTGTGTCGCCGGTAAAAACCCTCCTCGGGACACCGGTCAAAATCTCTGCCCGCGAACCCAGATATCCGCACCTTCGCAATGCGGCGTTTCGGCCCGGGTCGGCCGCGCCTCCCTCCGGAACGACTGGGCCGACCGGGCCGGCCGACCGGGTCGCCCGGGTCGGCTCAGCCGCGGTCGGCTGCTGAGGTCAGCAGGCGGCCCATGGCGGCCACGACCGAGGGTTCGACGCGGTAGTAGACCCAGGTGCCGCGCCGTTCGGAGGTGAGCAGCCCGGCTTCCTTGAGCTTCTTCAGGTGGTGGGAGACGGTCGGCTGGGAGACGCCGACGTCGGAGATGTCGCACACGCACGCCTCTCCGTCCCGGTGGGCGGCCACGGCGGAGAACAGGCGCAGGCGCACCGGGTCGCCGAGGGCCTTGAACATCTTCGCGGTCCGCTCGGCCTCCTCGGCGCTGAACGGGCGCTCGGCCAGCGGCGGGCAGCAGGGCTCGACCACCGTCTCCGGCTCGATGAGGGGCAGCGCCTTGGTGTTCGACATGCATCTATGTTGACACGCATCGATGTGTGCGGGGGAGGGCGCGGACTCATTGATTCGACTTCTGTCTATGTTGACGTTCGTCGAAGTGTGGTGCCATGCTGTCCCCGGAAGACATCGACGGACGTCGAATCAGAGGAGATCGTCGTGAACGCCACCGAGAACGGCCACCTGCCCGTCGTGGTCATCGGCGCCGGCCCCGTGGGCCTGGCAGCTGCCGCCCACCTGGTCGGGCGCGGGATCGCGCCGCTGGTCCTGGAGGCGGGCGACCGCGCCGGCGCCGCCACCCGCGAGTGGGCGCACGTCCGGCTCTTCTCGCCCTGGTCCGAGCTCGTCGACCCGGCCGCCGAGGACCTCCTCGCTCCCACCGGCTGGCTCCGGCCGGCCGGGGACACCTACCCGACCGGCGGCGACTGGGCCGAGCTGTACCTCCAGCCACTGGCGGGCGCGCTCGGGGAGCAGAGGGTGCGGTTCGGGGTGACCGTGACCGGGGTGGCGCGAGCCGGCCGGGACCGGATCGTGGACTCCGGGCGCGGGGAGCAGCCCTTCACGGTGCACGTGCGGCGGGCCGACGGCGGTGAGGAGCGCATCGCCGCCCGCGCCGTGATCGACGCCTCCGGTACGTGGTCCACGCCGGGCCCGCTGGGCGCCGACGGCCTGCCCGCACTCGGGGAGCGCGGCGCCGCCGGGCGGATCTCGTACCGGGTTCCGGACCTCAAGGACCCTGCGGTCCGGGCACGTTACGCGGGCAGGCGCACCGCGGTCGTCGGCTCCGGCGCCTCCGCATTCACTGCGCTGGCGTACCTGGCCGAGCTGGCGAAGGAAGCACCGGGCACGCACGCCGTGTGGGTCCTGCGCCGCGGCATCACCGGCTCCACGTACGGGGGCGGGGCCGCCGACCAGCTCCCGGCCCGCGGCGCCCTCGGGCTGGCGGCCAAGGCGGCAGTGGACGACGGGTACGCGTCCGCGGTCACCGGCTTCCGCACCGCCGCCGTCGAGCAGGAGGACGACCGGCTCGTGCTCGTCGCCGAAGACGGGCGGCGCGTGGAGGCGGTGGACCAGGTCATCGGCCTGACGGGCTTCCGCCCCGACCTGTCCTTCCTGGACGAGCTGCGCCTCGGCCTCGACGAGCGGCTCCAGGCCCCGACTGCACTCGCCCCGCTGATCGACCCCAACGTCCACTCCTGCGGCACCGTCTACCCGCACGGCGCCAAGGAGCTCTCCCACCCCGAGCAGGGCGTGTACGTGGTCGGCATGAAGTCCTACGGCCGCGCCCCCACCTTCCTCGCCCTCACCGGATACGAGCAGGTGCGCTCCGTCGTCGCACTCCTGGCCGGTGACCACGAGGCCGCCGGGCGCGTCGAACTCACCCTGCCCGAAACCGGGGTGTGCGGCGGCGCGGGCCTCTTCGACCAGCCCCGGGCCGCCGAGGAGCAGGACGGGGGCGGCTGCTGCGCGGCACCCGCCACGCTCACCATCGGCGCCGCGCCCGCCCGCGGCGGCTGCTGACCGGCAGTGGCCTTCTTCAAGGCCGATGCGGCCGCGCCCGGTACGGGGGACCGGGCGCGGCCGCGCGCCGTACTGCCCGCCCTGTGCGCCACCCAGATCACCGGCTGGGGCATCGTCTACTACGCCTTCCCCGTGCTCGCCTCGGACATCGGCAGGGACACCGGCTGGTCCCCGGCCGCCGTCACCGCAGCGTTCTCCCTCGCGCTGCTCGTCTCCGGCCTCGCCGGGATCCCCGTCGGGCGGATCCTCGACGCCCGCGGACCGCGGGCGGTGATGACGGGCGGTTCCGTGCTCGGCGCTCTGGCGCTGCTCGCGGTGGCGGCCGCGCCGAGCCTGCCGTGGTTCTTCGCCGCCTGGGCCCTTGCCGGGGTTGCCATGGCGGCGACCTTCTACCCGCCCGCCTTCGCCGCGCTGACCCGGTGGTGGGGCGAGGACCGGATCAAGGCGCTGACTGTCGTCACCCTCGCCGGCGGCCTCGCCTCCACCGTGTTCGCGCCGCTCACCGCCCATCTCGCCGAGCAGCTCTCCTGGCGGGGCACGTACGCCGTCCTGGCCGCGGTCCTGGCCGCCGTCACCGTCCCCGTCCACGCCCTCGCGCTGAGGGCGCCGTGGCCGGCCGCCCCCGAAGCCCCCGCCCACGCCGCACACGGGGCCGCAGCCGTCTCCCGCAGCCGCCCCTTCCTGATGCTGGCCACGGCCTTCACCCTCTCCGCGTTCGCGACGTACGCGGCCGTCATCGGGCTCGTGCCCCTCCTGACCGGGCGCGGCGCCTCGACCACGGCCGCGGCCTGGGCCCTCGGGCTGGGCGGAGCCGGCCAGACCCTCGGCCGTCTGCTGTACGCCCCCCTGGCACGGCGGACCGCAGTCACCACCCGGACCGTCACCCTGGTCGCCCTCGGAGCGGCGACCACCGCCGCCCTGGCCCTCGTACCGGGGCCGTACGGACTCCTCGTCCTGCTCGCGGTCGCGGCCGGACTGGTCCGCGGCAACCTCACGCTCCTCCAGGCCACTGCCGTGACCGACCGCTGGGGAGCCACCCACTACGGCCGCCTGTCCGGTCTGCTCGGTGCGCCCGCATCCGTGGCCGCGGCGCTGGCCCCGTTCGCCGGTGCAGCGCTCGCCCCCCGTCTCGGGGGCCATCCGGGCCTCTTCCTCCTGCTCGCCGGAATCGCGCTCGCCGCCGCCCTGCTGACACTGGGCGGTTCATCGCATACCGTCGACGGACCATGAACGAAACGCCGCACTCGCCTCCCGGGCCGTACCGGCCGGGGGAGGAGCCCGCGACCGCCGGCTTCGCGGTCGTGGCGATGGCGCCGGAGCACGCCGGCCAGGTGCTGGCGATCTACCAGGCGGGCATCGACGAGGGCAACGCCACCTTCGAGACGGACGCGCCCTCATGGGAGGCGTTCGACGGGGCCAGGCTGCCCGACCACCGCTACGTCGCCGCCGACGCGTGCGGCACCGTACTCGGCTGGGTGGCTGCGAGCCGGGTCTCCGACCGCTGTGCGTACGCGGGTGTGGTGGAGCACAGCGTGTACGTGGCTCCCGCCGCCCGGGGCCGCGGTGTGGCCCGCGCCCTGCTCCAGGCCCTCATCGCTTCCACCGAGGCGGCCGGCGTCTGGACCGTCCAGTCCGGGATCTTCCCCGAGAACACCGCCAGTCTCGCCCTCCACGAGCGGGCCGGATTCCGGGTCATCGGCACCCGCGAACGCATCGGCCGCCACCACGGCGTCTGGCGGGACGTGGTCCTGCTGGAGCGCCGCAGCCCCCGGATCAGCTGAGCAGCCCGGCGATCTCCCGCACCGCCTCGCGCGCCGTGCGGCCGACGCCGATCAGGGTGGCCGAGGCCGGGCCCGTCCAGTCGCCGTAGCCGAGGAGGTGGATGCGGGGGTCGGCCGCGGCCCGGGTGCCGGTGGTGGCGATCCTTCCGTTCTCCCCGCCGAGGCGGAGCGGGCGGAGGTGGTCGAGGGCCGGGCGGAAGCCCGTGCACCAGATGACCTCGTCGCAGGGCCATTCCTCGCCGTCCGCCCACCGCGCGCCGGTCGGGGTGAGCGCCTCGAACATGCGGTGGTCCCGGAGGAGGCCCGCGTCCCGGGCCGCGCGGACCGGCGGGACGGCCACGATGTCGCCCAGGTCGGAGATGCGCGGGCCGCCCGACTGCACGCGGCGGGTGGCGAGCGTGAAGAGGGCGCTGCCGTCGATCTCGTCGGGCAGGTGGCGGGCGGGGCGCCGGGTGACCCAGCGGACCTCGGCGTACGGGGCGAGGTCGGCGGCGATCTGGGCGCCGGAGTTGCCGCCGCCGACGACGATCACGCGCCGGCCTGCGTGGTCCTGCGGGCTGCGGTAGTCCACCGTGTGGTGCTGGCGGCCCTCGAAGACCTCGCGGCCGGGGACGGCGGGCAGGAACGGGCGCCACCAGGTCCCGGTGGCGCTGACCAGGGCGCGGGCGGTCCGGCTGCCGGCGTCCGTCTCGATGCGGAGGAGGGGGGACTCGTCGTGGACGGCCGCCACTCTCACACCGCGCTCGACCGGCAGCTCGTACCGCTTCTCGTAGTCGGTGAGGTACCCGAGTACGTGCCCGGCGTCGGGGAAGGGCTTGCCCTCCTGGACGGGCATCATCCGGCCGGGCAGGGAGGAGTACGCGGCGGGTGAGAAGAGGTGCAGGGAGTCCCAGGCGTGCTGCCAGGCGCCGCCGGGGGCGGTCTGCGCGTCGAGGACCGTGAAGTCGAGGCCGGCCCGGCGCAGGTGGTAGCCGGCGGCGAGCCCGGCCTGGCCGCCGCCGACCACCACCACGTCCGCGTGCCGGGTCATGAGGCCGCGGGCTTCGGGCGCACGAAGACGAGCGCCACCAGGGCCAGGCCCACCGCCGCACCGACCAGCTGCACGGCGACGAAACCGGGGACCGAGGCCGGGGCGATGCCCGCGAAGGTGTCGGTGAAGGCCCGGCCGATGGTGACGGCCGGGTTGGCGAAGGAGGTGGACGAGGTGAACCAGTAGGCCGCGCCGATGTACGAGGCCACCGCGACCGGGGCGAAGCGCAGCCGGTCGGTGCGCGCCAGGCCGAAGATGAGGAAGACCAGGCCGGCGGTGGCCACTACCTCGCCCAGCAGGAGGTTGCCCGCCGAGCGGTCGTGCTGGGACCACTTCACCAGCGGCTCGCCGAACATGGCGTCGGCGAGCACCGCCCCCGCTATGGCCCCGGCGATCTGGGAGGGCACGTACCCGGCGAGCTCGCGCGCGGTCACGCCCCCGCCGCCGCGCCGGGCGGTCCACCACTCGGCGAGCGTGACCGCCGGGTTGAAGTGGGCCCCGGACACCGGGCCGAGGAGCGCGATCAGCACCCCGAGCCCGAACACGGTCGCGGTGGAGTTGGCCAGCAGTTGGAGGGCCACGTCGTCGGTGAGCCGGGTGGCCTGGATGCCGGAGCCCACGACGATCGCCACGAGGGCAGCGGTCCCGACGAGTTCGGCGGCGGCCCGGGCGATCAGGGGCGTACGGGGCGGGGTCGAGCCGGGTGCGGGCTGCGGCGACGCGTCGGTGGCCGTGGCGGTGCCCGCGGCGGGCTCGGTGGCGGTCAAGGCAGGTTCTCCTCGGGCAGGTGAGGCAGGGCGGAGGGCTACGGACAGGACCGCTTGAGGTCTGCTTCGGCGGTGGTGCGCGCGGTCCGGGCCAGGTCGGCGAACTGGCCGGCGAGCGTTTCGATGACGTCGGGGCGCAGGCGGTAATAGGTGAAGCGCCCGCAGGGCTCCGTCTCCACGATCCCGGCCTCGCGCAGCACCTTCAGGTGGTTGGAGAGGTTCGTCTGCTTGGCACCCGTCTCCTCCACGAGATGGGTGGTGCAGAGGGTCTCCTCGGCCAAGAGGTTCACGATCCGGAGCCTGAGCGGGTCGGCCAGCACCCGGAGCAGATCAGTGTCGACTGACATCAGCATGTGCTGATAGTGTCACATCACTCGGCGCTGATACCAGTCTGGGCTGAGTCGTCCTGCCGATGAAGGAAGAGACCATGTCCCCCACCCCGCTCGCGTCCGTGCTGTTCGTCTGCATCCACAACGCAGGCCGCTCGCAGATGGCCGCCGGCTTCCTGCGCCACCTCGCGGGCGACCGGGTCGAGGTCCGCTCCGCCGGCTCCGTCCCCGGCGACCGGGTCAACCCCTCCGCCGTCGCCGCCATGGCCGAGCTGGGCATCGACATCTCCGACCGGCAGCCGAAGGTGCTGACCCCCGAGGCCGTCCAGGCCTCCGACTACGTCATCACCATGGGCTGCGGCGACGCGTGCCCGTACTTCCCCGGCAAGACCTACCTGGACTGGCAGCTGGACGACCCGGCCGGCCAGGGCGTGGAGGCCGTACGCCCCATCCGGGACGAGATCAAGCGCCTCATCGAGGACCTGATCGCCGAGATCGACGCGAAGAACTGAACGGGCGCCCGCCGTTGACCGTTGGCGCTCACGGCCCGAGGGCGTCGCGGCCCTGGTGTCCTTCCTCGTGGGCCCCTCCGCTTCACCAACAAGCAAGGAGGTAGTACGACATGAAGGAACGAGTCCGCGCCGTCCTCGTCACCGCCGACGACACGATGCTGGTCATCCGCCGCACCAAGCCCGGCGTCCCCGAGTACTGGGTGCTCCCGGGCGGCGGCGTCGAGCCCGGCGACGCATCCCGGGAGGCAGCCCTCCACCGGGAGATCCACGAGGAGATCGCCGGGAAGGCCGACATCGTGCGACTCCTCCACACCATGGAGTCCGACGACGAACGCCAGCTCTTCTACCTCGCCCGCATCACGACCTGGTCCTTCGAGGACCGCACCGGCCCGGAGTTCAGCGCCGAGGGCCGCGGCCAGTACGCGCTGGAGGAGATCCCGCTGACCGCGGAGGGACTCGACGGCATCGCCCTCAAGCCCGAGCAGATCACCCACGTCCTGCGAACCGCCCTCAACACCGGGACCCTCGCCCCGCCCACCCCCTGAAAGTCCGGACAACACAAAAGCCCCGGGCCGCTGACCTGGGGCTTTGCAGTGGAGCGAACGACGGGAATCGAACCCGCGCCATAAGCTCGGGAATCACCGATCCCCGACCCCCAAAACGCGCTGCGACCTGCGAAAACGGGCGCCGACCCGAGCCTCCCGACCCGTCCCGACGCCCGCCATTGACCGTGGTTCCCCGCCCTACCTGGCACGGGTCTGGCACGGAGGGCCTTCCGCTCCGTAGCTCTACAGAGGTCGGTCAGCGATGGTCATACCGGCTGCTTCCCAGGCTCTAGAGGCCCTGCGGTTCAGCGTCGGTTGCTGTGGTTGCAGTACGCCGCTGCTGTACAGCTTTCAGGAACCGCTCGAAAAGATCAGTTCCGACAGGGCACGCCGCAGGTCGTCATCATCACCCGCGTCCGACCATCGAACGAATCGGACAGGAGCGCTCTCGCCTAGGGCTTCTAGGTAGCGTCGTGCCGCGTTGGAAAGTCGGGCATTGCTCACGATTAGCACAGGGGCGCCACAGACCGTGTTAACTGCCATCATCTGTTCCACAACCGAGGTGGGCAGGGGGTTCCCATACTTCCCGTAGCGGGCCTCGACTACGAGATCAATTCGTCCCTCTCTCTCGATGACGAAGTCTGCCCGCCACCGCCGAGGCCCGAGCGGAACCGCCGTCTTGAGAGAGCTACCAAGTGGTAGAGCCTCCGAGATTTGGTGCGCGATCGCGTCTCCATAAACTCGCTCGCTGAGCACCTGCAGCGTCGGGTCCGGCCTCGCAGGTGACGAGACGGCCTCTAGGGCAGTGAGGACCTCAGGGGCTCGCTCCGGCGGAGACTCAAGAGCCTCCCTCACAACCTGGTCTCGACGTCGCCTGGCAAAGCGCAGGTTGGCTTCACCGAAGCCAAGACTGTGCAGTGGCGTCCCTCCGAACACCATAAGGAGGAAGATCGCTCCGGCGAGAATTAGAGCGGCGCAACCCGCCTGGTTGTCCGTGAGGAAGACTGCTGTGCCACCCGCGCCCAGAAGGAGAGAGCCCACAACACCGGCGCCTGTTCGAGCGCCCCGCGATAGCTGATCATCCTCTGGTACCTCGGCTAGCTCCTGGCCGCCGTCTGTCTGCGCGTCCCGTTCGATCACGCGGCCATGTTAGGGCGAACGGTGGTGGCTGGAATGGCCTTTGGGTGGACCTGCCACGGGGCGCTCCTCCGCCGGGCTTTGCCCACACCCGGCCTTCGCTGTCATCCCGTCTGCCGTCGACCCACACGTATGGGGAGCGGTCGCGGTGCCGGGCGTCAAGGTGGAGCGCGCCACTGTACGAACGACCTGGATGCCACGGCCCGTGTCTGCTCGGCTTGCCTGGGTCGACGGCAGACGGGATGACAGCTCCCCACCCGAACCACGAACCGGCCGGCAGTCGCAGGACGGGCCCCGTGCATCCCAGAGTCTGAGCGCCCCTCGCCGGAGGCATGTCTGTGAGGGACAGGTGCCTGCGGGCCGGATGGGGCTCGGACTCTTGCCCTTGGGCCTACCCACCTTGCAGGGGCCGGCGTCGGCGCAGCGTGGCGCGGAGCGGGCGGGAGGCAGGAGCGTCGGGCGGCGCGGAGCCGGGAAGCCCGCTCGGCGGAGCGGAGCGCAGCCGGGTGCTTGATGAGTAACAGTTCCCGCTGATCAAGCTCCGGCTACGCCGCTGAGAGGGCGTCCGCGATGTCCTGCATCGCATCCGTGATGGTGCCGGCCTGGGCCTCGGCGAAGAGGTCGGCCTTGTGGGGCTTGTTGGCGTAGGCGATCACCGTGGTTCTGGCTGCGTGGGCTGCCTGGACATCGGTGAGGGAGTCGCCGATCAGGGTGCAGAGGGTGACGTCCACGTGCATCTGCTCGGCCGCCGTGATGAGCGGGTACGGGTTCGGCTTCATCAGGTGGGGCTGTCCGGCTGGCCGTCCGATGACCCGTGCGACGTACTCGGTGAGGCCGTGGGCTTCGAGGAACGCCCAGACGCACTCGGCGGAGTTGTTGCTCACTACGGCCACGGCTCGACCCGCATCACGCGCTGCCCGGAGGGCTTCGACTGCTCCCGGAGTCGGCGGCCCTGCTACTCCGACGGCTTCGATCTCGGCTGCCACGAGGGCCTGCTCCACCTTGGTGCCCGCCTCGGTGCCTGCCTCGTGCGCGAAGCGCAGGACCTCGATCGGGTCATCTGTCTCGGACGCCTTGGCGCCTGCGGCCTGGTCCTCGGCGGACAGCCGCGCGGTCAATTCCTTCGCGACCTGTGGTGCGGGCAGTCCGGCGAAGACGTTGCAGACGGGGCCGTCGAAGTCGAAGAAGACGACGCGAGCGTTCGCCAGGACCGCAGACAGCCGGTCATCGTGCGTCAAGGTCGAAGTCCCTTCCGATTGTCTTCCCACACACGTCGAACCACATGCGGGCCTGCCTGACCTGCTGGGCTCCGCTGGAGGATTCGCCGTCGTTGACCGAGTGGTGGAAGAGCGTGGTGTCCTTGCCGACGAGGTCGTAGATCTCGATCGTCTCGCCCTGGGCGACGACCCGGATCGGGTAGTACCCGAAGAACGAGTCTTCGTTGTTGATCGCGTACAGCTTGAAGAACTGCGTCCCGCTGTGGACGCGGACTTCGATCCGGGTCTCCGCGACGAGCTCGAGGTGGCCCAGCTCCGCGATGGCGTCCCGGATGCTGCGCGTGTAGCTGACCATCATGTCGTGCATGCGCTCGCGGAGCCGCTTGTCGTCGGCGCCGTCCGCCATGCGCACAGGCGCGGCCTGCGGCACGGACATGTCCGGGACGAGTATCCGCATGGTGATGCTCGTCGGAGTCAGTCGGCCGAGACGTTCACCTTGTACGACCTCCGTCACACCGGGCATACGCTCTCGACGCAGTCGGGCGCCACCCTCAAGGACACGATGGTCCGCCCCGGGCAGTCCTCGGAGACGGCGGCCATGATCTACCAGCACTCGAACCTGGAGCGGCAGAAGGAAGTGGCGGCCGGCATCCACGCCCGCGTGCAGTCGCTGCGCTCGGAGCCGTCTGGCACGGATCTGGCACGCAAACCCATAGAGAGGTCCGGACAACACAAAAGCCCCGGGTCGCTGACCTGGGGCTTTGCAGTGGAGCGGATGACGGGAATCGAACCCGCCTATAAGCTTGGGAATCCCCCGGCGCTTGGGCGCGCGTATGCCCTATGACCTGCCGGAATGTTTGCCAGCTGACCTGTCTCGGCTGCTTCCGGAATACCCGTGTTGACCGCACTTAACCGCCCCTACTGGCACGCTGTGGCACGGAGCGGGTGCCGCTGGCGGCGTTTCGCCCTTCCGTAGCCCTATGCGCCGCCGAACGTAGCAGGGTCGAGGGAGTCGGCACAGCAGCTTCAGCACCCACTACAGTCCCGGCTTGACGTGCCCAGGACATACATCCTGGGGGCAGCTCCCGTGGTAGGGGTCCAGGCAGTCCCACGCACGTCGTGAGCCAGTTCGGAGCGCTCGTGGACCCCGAAACGGGTCGGCCGGCCCACGCAGGCCCACCCCGGAGCTGAGCGCGGACCTGGGTAAGGCGATTGGAGACCCCGAGTCCCGTGTTGGCAAGCGGGAAATCGCGCTGCCCAGCGTGGCCCGAGCTCGCGGCCCAGGACTGGGGAGTTTGGGAGGCGTCGCTGCTCGCCCGGAGGTTACCGATACTAGTCGGAGAGAGGTATTAATCGATCAGAATCAGTCATTCTTTATTCTCGGTGAATCAGATGAAGGCAGTTTCGTGCGCCTGGCGTATTTTGAAGTGTCGTGGCATGTATATGTATGCACGTGAACGATTTTCAGACTGCCTCCCAGGCCGGCTTTCCGATTCCCCGTGTCGTCACCGTGACCCCGGACATGGCGGGGGAGCTGCTCAAGCGGAATGCGAACAACCGTCCACTAGACAACTCGGTTGTGGCGCAGATGGTGGGAGAGATCCTCAGGGGGAGCTGGCAGGTAACTCATCAAGGGATTGCCCTGGACGGCTCGATCTCTTCAGGGAATGTCGTGGATGGGCAACATCGCCTGAGTGCGATCGCCAAATCCGGCGTTGCGACGGAGGTGCTCCTCTTTGAGAATGTACCCCCGGAGACATTCTCGGTCCTTGATACCGGAAAGCGCAGGAGTGGCGGTGACGTACTTGCCCTGCGCGGGGAAAGGGACACCACCCTGCTCGCCGCGACCATCAGGCATGTGCACCTGTTCCGAACGTCTCCATCCGGGAGCTGGGTGGGACATAATTCTCGGGTCACGAACAATGAGATTCTCGACATTTTTCGCTCCCAATCCGCGGAGTTCCGCGAGGCTGTCAAACAAGGAAGGCTGCTGGGTAAGGAGTTGGGTCTAATTCCTACTGCCGCGGCATGCGCATACTTCCTGACAGTCGAATCGGCGCCGGTTGCGCAGGTGGATGAGTGGATGCGCGGACTCACTACTCAGGCCAATCTGGGGCCTGAGGATCCCCGACTAGCCTTGATCAAAGTCATCAACATGCTCCGAGGCGGCGCGTCTCAGCGGCGGCGAACTGATACGCGTGGCCAAATCGGTCTCTATATCAAGGCGTGGAATGCATGGGTGGCTGGCAGGCCTGTCAAATCGCTGCGCCTGCAAAAGGGGGAGAAAATGCCTCGCCCGATCCAGATGCTCATCGCTGACTGACCGTGCACCGGAGACCCGCATCCACGCCTCACTCGTGAGGTGTGGATGGCCGGAAGCGATGGCAGAGGTCCGGTCAAGAAGTTTGTGCTGCGCATGGACGGCATCGTTTGTGTTCGCACGGGGGCGCAGCAGCAACCGGCTCTGGTTTCCGCGTCGCAAGCCGACTGGCTGCTCAGTCCGAACGTAACGCGTCTGCGGGTACGCCCGACGGCCGAGATCGATCCTCTGTACCTCCACGCCTATCTCGGCCTCCAGCACGCGAGGGAGTGGATGTCGCACCGTGCCGCAGCCACGGCAGCCCCTCGCTCAGCTCTGCTGCTCTGGGGCACCTTCCGCTGCGTTTTCCGCCCATCGAGCAGCAGCGCCGGTGCGTTGACTCCTCGGCGACCTCGGCCGACGTGCCGAGGCGTACGCCGCTTGAGCCTCGGCAGTCGGCCGGCTGCGGGCTGAACTCGCTGAGCATCTGCTGCATGGCTCGGTCGAACCGCTGTGACGGCGTCCCGTTAGCCGATCCCCGCGACCGTTCTCCCCTCTCTTCAGCCGCGAACCCGGAAAGGATTGAGTTCATGTCCGAACCGACAGTCCCTACCGGACGCACGTGGAGACTGTGGCTTGCGCTGTACGTTGCCTGCTCCATGGTGGTCGCCCTCGTCGTGAGCCTGCTCATGCTGCGATCCGGCGTCGACACGACCGGTGTCGTGTTGGCTGGGGGAGGCGGCTTCACGACCTCCTTCGGCCTCTGCCTCGCACTGCCCGCGGCCGTGCGTGAACTCAAGCGACTGGGCTGACGCGGATCGGCTGTCCGCAGTCGGCTCGTGGCCACGGATGCGCCGAGGCCGGACTGCACAACCGAGCCGCGGACAACGGCGAAGGCCCAGGTCGTTGACCTGGGCCTTCGCGGAAGAGCGGATGACGGGAATCGAACCCGCGCTATAAGCTTGGGAATCACCCCGCACTTGGGTGCCTGCATGGCGGCTGGCCTGGGGAAACGTCTGGCGCGGGCAACGTTCGGCAAGCCGCCTGGAACCCGTTGCTGACCGCTGTTGACCACTGCAACTGGCACGTTGTGGCACGGGACCGGTGCGGCCTCCGGCATCGACATCAGGCGCGCATGCCCACGGCGACGATCCGGATGGGTCCGTCTCTCGGCTGAGCGGGTACGGGCTACTGGGCACGCTCTTGTGACATGGAGGTGGCGGGCTCGGGAATGCGCCAGACGATTCGGACCTGTTCCTCGAGGGGAAGCGAAGGGCCGCCGACGTAGATGCGATCGATGAGATAGAGGATGGCCAGCCGGTACGCCTCCGGCTCAATGTCCTCGACCGCCTCGACGGTCGCCCGGCTGAGCCTGTTCACCTGGCGGACGACACGCGGATCCGTTTCGAGGGAGCCGAGCTCGGCGACGATGCTCGGTTCCAGATCGGTTTCCTCTCGCATCGCCAGGATCGAGCGCTGCACGCGGTCTGGTTCGGCGTCGATGCGGTCGAGGATGCAGGTGAGCACGTGCGCATGGATGACGTCTGCTTCGATCCTGCCGTGCTCCTCGGGTTCCTCCCCTGTGCAGCTGGAGCACCCTTTGCACTCGACGGGTTCGACGAGGTCATCCTCCGGACCCTGGTCAGCCTGCCGGGTGGACATGAAGCACGCAGCCACCCACATGATCTCGGACCGGTCCAACTCGAGGTCCTCTGCGGTCCACAGATCGGGGTCCGGGAGTTCGCCGCTGTTCCATTCCTCTGGCATCGAAAGCTCGGTGCGCATCAGTGACTCCAGGGTGACCCAGGCCGGCTCCCAATCCTGAGCGCTGAGCAGCAGCGTCGCCACTGCATCACCCGGACGCTTCCAGAAGATGAGGTCGTCGTCATCGCCGTTGACGAAGTGCAGGACGTGATCTGCTTGGTCGAATTCCGTTCCGGACATTTCCCCGAGGTGGGTGAGGAAGGCCTGCCGGCCCCGATAGCGCCCGACATAGCGGCGTGCTTGGGTGACGAAGGAGTCCATTGTGGTGTCGTCCAGCACCGCATTGGGGCTGATGCCGATGTAGCGGGGTGGGTTGTAGGGGCCGAAGCGACGGAGTTGCTGGGTGGCATTCGCCCAGTACAGGCTCTTGGAGTCGGGGTCGTACACCACGCAGTAGACAGGGACGTTGCCGTCTGCCCAGGTGTCGCCGTGTCGATCGACAGGCACCGCGTAGCCGTTTCCTCGGCGCCAGCTCTCTCCGCCCTTGACCTGGACCTTGATCGTGTCGCTCGTGACGTCCATGCCCTCGGTGAAGGTGACGTAGAAATCCTCGCCGAAGTCGTTTTGCCCGGATATCTCCTGAACGATGTGGTCGTGCTCCTCAAGCAGCGTGCGCAGCGCGTTCACCGCGGCCTGGCCTACGCGCCGCCCTTTGGGGATCTTCGGCATTGCCACCTTCTCGAGAGGTCCCTCGTTTGCCCCGGCGGACCGTGACAGCACCGCCATTCCGTCACCTTGCACCACGCATCTGACACCGCGCCCTGGAAATGGGCGGACAGCCAAGCCGCCGGGTGGCGATGCCTGGCTGCGAGCGGAGGGCAGGTGGTGCGCAGGTGGTGCGCGGTGCCTGAGGAGGTCTAGACAACGGCGAAGGCCCAGGTCTCTGACCTGGGCCTTCGTTCAAGAGCGGATGACGGGAATCGAACCCGCGCTATAAGCTTGGGAAGCTCATGTTCTACCATTAAACTACATCCGCATTGCGGCAAACAGACCAAACTGCTGCAGCGCTCACACTGTACCTCATGATCCGCCCCCGGTGTTGCCGCCGCGGGGCTTCGTTGTTTTTGCGGGGGTGATCCGTGTGCGGCGGGCGGGAGTTGAGGCGTAGCGTGGGGGATCGGAGCGGCGGATGGAGCCGGATCCGGTTCATCCCCTAATGTGGCGATTTCTCGCAACCTGGTCATTGGGGAAAGGGACTCGATGGAGCGCACCGTCGTCCGTTGTGCCGAGGGGCACGTTTTCAGCACCGCTTCGTTCCCGCTGCAGCAGCTCGGGGCCCGCCGCATCGGGCCGGGCCGGCTGCTCCGGTGCCCGCGGTGCGCGCGGCTGCGGCATGCCGTGCCGGTGGGGGCCGTGAAGCGGTAGCGCCGCCGGGCGGCCGGGCGCGCGGGCGGCTTCGATTGGGGGTGGCCCGCGCGCTCTGCGTATCCTCGGGACGTGCTTCTCTCAGACAAGGACATCCGGGCCGAGATCGACAGCGGACGGGTGCGCATCGACCCGTTCGAGGAATCGATGGTGCAGCCCTCCAGCATCGACGTACGGCTCGACCGGTTCTTCCGGGTGTTCGAGAATCACCGCTACGCGCACATCGACCCCGCCATCGAGCAGCCGGATCTGACCCGGTTGGTCGAGCCGGAGGGGGACGAGGCCTTCATCCTCCACCCGGGCGAGTTCGTGCTCGCCTCGACGTACGAGGTCATCTCGCTCCCCGAGGACATCGCGTCCAGACTGGAGGGGAAGTCCAGCCTCGGCCGGCTGGGGCTGGTGACGCATTCGACCGCCGGGTTCATCGACCCGGGGTTCTCCGGGCACGTGACCCTGGAGCTGTCGAACCTCGCCACGCTCCCGATCAAGCTGTGGCCGGGCATGAAGATCGGGCAGCTGTGCATGTTCCGTCTCAGCTCGCCCGCCGAGTTCCCCTACGGAAGTGAGCGGTACGGATCGCGGTACCAGGGCCAGCGCGGCCCGACGGCCTCGCGGTCCTTCGTGAACTTCCACCGCACCCAGGTGGGAAGGCCGGAATGACCCAGGTACGCGAATCCCTGACGTACGACGGCTTCGGGCGGGCCGTCCGCGAGCTCGCGCAGACGATCGCCGACGACGGCTACGAGCCCGACATCGTGCTCAGCATCGCGCGCGGCGGCGTCTTCGTCGCGGGCGGTCTGGCGTACGCGCTGGACTGCAAGAACATCCACCTGGTGAACGTGGAGTTCTACACCGGTGTGGGCACCACGCTGGAGATGCCGGTCATGCTGGCCCCGGTGCCGGACGCGATCGACTTCTCCGACAAGAAGGTGCTGATCGCCGACGACGTCGCCGACACCGGCAAGACGCTGAAGCTGGTGCACGACTTCTGCCTGGGCACGGTCGCCGAGGTGCGGTCCGCGGTCATCTACGAGAAGTCCCACTCGCTCGTGCAGTGCGAGTACGTGTGGAAGCGCACGGACGACTGGATCGAGTTCCCGTGGAGCGTCGAGCCGCCCGTGGTGAAGCGGGCCGGCCAGGTGCTCGACGCCTGACCTGCGGGTGGCAGACGGATGAGAAGGGCCCCGGCGCGTTGTCCGCGCCGGGGCCCCTTTCGGTTGCCCGTCTGCCGGCCGGTCGCCCGGTCGGTCGCCCGGTCCGTCTCTCGGCCGGTCTCTCAGCCGCCGCACGTCGGTCCGTCTCTCGGACCGACGTGCGGCGGCTGCCGTCAGACCGTGCCCAGTTTGATGATCGAGAGCAGGGCGACCAGCTGGATGGCGGAGGCGCCCAGGGCCTTCGGCCACGGCAGGTCGTGGGCCTTGCTGATCAGCGAGGTGAACAGGGCGCCGGCGGCCAGCCAGGTGACCCAGCCGAGGACCTGCACCAGGCCGTTCTCGCCGCCCAGGAAGACCGCGAAGAGCAGGCGGGGGGCGTCCGTGATGGACATGACCAGCATGGAGAGGCCCACGGTGGGCTGCCAGGCCCCGTCGCCGCCCAGCTGGCGGGCCAGGGTGTGGGTGACGGCGCCCAGGATCAGTCCGCAGATCACGAAGGCCACGCCGGCCGACAGCACGATCGGGACGGCCTTGGCGAGGGTCGCGTTGATGGCGTCCTCGCGCGGCTCGTCCAGGCCGAAGACCGCCAGCAGGCCGTAGAGGAAGGTGACGGCGAGCGCGGTCCCCCAGACGGGGTAGTCGCGCATCTGCTGGAAGGTGGGGCCCGGTCGCATGACGATGCCGTTGAGGAGCTGCTTCCAGGGCAGCCGCGGGCCTGCGGGCGGGGCGGCGGGGGCCCCGGCCCGGTAGGTGGCGCCGTCTCCGTAGGGGTCCTCGCCGATGGCGAAGGCCTGGGTGTGCCCCGGGTTGTTCGCCTGACCGCCCCCGTACGGGTCGTAGCCGCCGCCCTGGCCGCCGTACGGCTGCTGCTGCGGGTAGCCGCCCGGCTGCGGGTGCCGGGGGTGCTGCTGCGGGTGCCCGTGCTGCTGCGGATACGGGTCGCCGAGGTACTCCGGCTCGCCGTGCCCGCCGCCGTTCGCGGCCTGCTGGGGCCACTGCTGCTGCGGGGGGTAGGGCTGCTGTCCGTACGGCTGCGGCGTCTGCTGCTGTCCGTACGGCTGCTGCCGCGGGGGTTGTTGGGGGGTGCGGTTGTCCCGGCCGCGTCCGATCCTGAATCCAGCCACGTGATCGAACGTACCTGGTCGGGCGGGGGCCGGTGGGCGGGCAGCCGGAACAGGCGGGCATTGCGGCTGACCTGTGACATCCCCTAGGGGAACCCCGGGGGGCCTGCCCTACTGTCCGGTTTGTGGCTGTTTACTCGGTTGTACGGGAGTCTGCTGATGGTCGTTACATTGCCTACGGCTTACCCACATATGACCTGCGTAGCTTCGTATCCGTCGCCGCCGGACGGAAACCCCGCCGGGCCGGAGCGATCCGCACGAAGACCCCGGAACGAAGCCAGAGGACACAGCCATGCGCGTCACCCGCCGCACCATCCGCACCGCCGCCGTCTCCGCAGGCGCCCTTTCGGTCCTGGCCTTCCCCGTGGGCTCCGCCTTCGCCGACTCGCCCGAGGCCCCGGAGGCGCAGGTGCTGCCCGGCGTGGAGCAGCCGGCCCGGCCCGACGGCAAGAAGGACGAGGCCCAGAAGGACGAGGCCAAGAAGGACGAGGCCGAGAAGGACGAGACGAAGAAGGAGGAGGCCAAGGAGGACGAGTCCGAGAAGGACGAGTCCAAGCTCCGTGCCTACGTGACCTCGGTGCGGCTCGCCGACGGCTCCGTGGCCAAGGTCTACTCCTTCGGCGACGGCCACTTCGAGGCCGACGTCTTCGCGGGCGGGGTCAAGCTGGACACCCTGGTCAGCAAGGGCGGCAAGGCCGCGTACGGCCAGAACAACGGCCTGCACGTGGTCCTGCACCCCAACGGCACCGTGACCTCGTGGGTCGAGGGCGGCGCCAAGAAGGACGACGCGAAGAAGCCGCACCACAAGAAGGACGAGACCCGTACGCAGGTCTCCGCCAAGCGCATCACCATGCCCGACGGCAGGATCGCGAAGCTGGTCAAGGGCGCCGCCGGCGGCCCGCGCGTCGAGATCTCCATGCCGAACGGCAACTTCCTCGGCGCGATCGACCTCAAGCGCCCCAGCACCGTCAACGACGGCTGGACGTACAAGCTGGTCAAGGACGGCAAGACCGTCAAGTTCGTCGTGATCGACGGCAGGAACGGCGGCTCCAGCTGGGTCTACGACTTCGAGGGCCGCCTGATCGAGAAGCACACCGCCGAGCGCCGGACCCACCGCAAGGACCGGCACGCCGAGCCCGCCACCTCCGCCGAGCAGCGCGTCCTGCCCAAGGGCGGGGTGAAGGCAGGTGCCGAGGGCGTCCAGGAGAACAAGGGCGCCGACGGCCCGGTGCTGCTGGCCGCGGGCGGCGGCATGGCGGCGGCGGGCGCCGCGGGCCTCGGTTTCACCCTGCTGCGCCGCGGCCGCAAGAGCTGACGCCGCACCCCCCGAGGGGGTCCCGGAACGGCGAACGGCCGGTCCTTGCCACGGGGGGCAGGACCGGCCGTTCGCCTCGTCCTCGGACGGCGGCGGCGCGGCTCAGGCGGCGCGGCTCAGGCGGCCGGCTCCGGCTCCGGCTCGGCGGCCTCGGGCTCCGGGTCCACCGGAGTCTTCACCGAGTCCAGCAGGAGCTGCGCCACGTCCACGACCTGGAGCGACTCCTTCGCCTTGCCGTCGTTCTTCTTGCCGTTGACCGAGTCCGTCAGCATGACCAGGCAGAACGGGCAGGCGGTGGAGACGATGTCCGGGTTGAGGGACAGGGCCTCGTCCACGCGCTCGGTGTTGATGCGCTTGCCGATCCGCTCCTCCATCCACATGCGGGCACCGCCGGCGCCGCAGCAGAAGCCGCGCTCCTTGTGGCGGTGCATCTCCTGCTGGCGCAGGCCCGGGACGGCGGACATGATCTCGCGCGGCGGCGTGTAGACCTTGTTGTGGCGGCCCAGGTAGCACGGGTCGTGGTACGTGATCAGGCCGTCCACCGGGGTCACCGGGATCAGCTTGCCCTCGTCGATGAGGTGCTGGAGCAGCTGGGTGTGGTGGATGACCTCGTAGTCGCCGCCGAGCTGCGGGTACTCGTTCGCGATGGTGTTGAAGCAGTGCGGGCAGGTCGAGACGATCTTCTTGGCCGACTTCGGCTTCCGGGTCTCCGGGTCCTCGTCGTCCTCGCCGAACGCCATGTTCAGCATCGCGACGTTCTCCTGGCCCAACTGCTGGAACAGCGGCTCGTTGCCGAGGCGGCGCGGGGAGTCGCCGGTGCACTTCTCCTCGCCGCCCATGATCGCGAACTTGACGCCCGCGATGTGCAGCAGCTCCGCGAAGGCCTTGGTGGTCTTCTTGGCGCGGTCCTCCAGGGCGCCGGCGCAGCCGACCCAGTAGAGGTAGTCCACCTCGGACAGGTCCTCGACGTCCTTGCCGACGATCGGGACCTCGAAGTCGACCTCCTTGGTCCACTCCACCCGCTGCTTCTTGGCCAGGCCCCAGGGGTTGCCCTTCTTCTCCAGGTTCTTGAGCATCGTGCCCGCCTCGGACGGGAACGCGGACTCGATCATCACCTGGTAGCGGCGCATGTCGACGATGTGGTCGATGTGCTCGATGTCGACCGGGCACTGCTCCACGCACGCACCGCAGGTGGTGCAGGACCACAGCACGTCCGGGTCGATGACGCCGTTCTCCTCGACGGTGCCGATCAGCGGGCGCTCGGCCTCGGCCAGCGCGGCCGCGGGCACGTCCTTCAGCTGCTCCTCGGAGGCCTTCTCCTCGCCCTCCATGGTCTTGCCGCCGCCGGCCAGCAGGTACGGGGCCTTGGCGTGCGCGTGGTCGCGCAGCGACATGATCAGGAGCTTCGGGGAGAGCGGCTTGCCGGTGTTCCAGGCGGGGCACTGCGACTGGCAGCGGCCGCACTCGGTGCAGGTGGAGAAGTCGAGGATGCCCTTCCAGGAGAACTGCTCGACCTGGGAGACGCCGAAGACGTCGTCCTCGCCCGGGTCCTCGAAGTCGATGGCCTTGCCGCCGCTGGTCATCGGCTGGAGGGCGCCGAGGGCGGTCTCGCCGGTGGCGTTCCGCTTGAACCAGATGTTCGGGAAGCCCAGGAAGCGGTGCCAGGCCACACCCATGTTGGTGTTCAGCGAGACCGTGATCATCCAGATCAGCGAGGTGCCGATCTTGATCATCGCGGTGAAGTAGATCGCGTTCTGCAGGGCCGGCAGGGACATGCCCTTGAAGAGCAGGACCAGCGGGTACGAGACGAAGTACGCCGGCTCGTACGAGTCCACGTGGTGGATCGCGCCCTCGAGGCCGCGCAGCGCCAGGATCGCCAGGCCGATCGTGAGGATCACGTACTCGACGAAGTACGCCTGCCAGGCCTTGGAGCCCGCGAAGCGGGACTTGCGGCCGGCCCGGGAGGGCAGCGACAGCAAGCGGATCGCGATGAGCACGACGATGCCGAGGACCGTCATCAGGCCGATGAACTCGATGTAGAGCTCGAACGGCAGGAACCCGCCGATGACGGGCAGGGTCCAGTCCGCCTGGAAGAGCTGGCCGTACGCCTGGGCCAGGGTGGGCGGCAGGGTCAGGAAGCCGATCGCGACGAACCAGTGGGCGAAGCCGACGATGCCCCAGCGGTTCATGCGGCTGTGGCCGAGGAACTCCCTGACCAGGGTGAGCGTTCGCTCCTTGGGCCGGTCCGTGCGGCTGCCCGCCGGGACCGGCTGGCCGAGCTTCACGAAACGGTAGATCTGCGCCACGGCTCGGGCGAGCAGCGCGACGCCGACCACGGTCAGGACCAGCGACACGATGATCGCGGCGAGTTGCATTGGGGGCTCCTCGGGCGGGCCTGCGAGGCGGATTACTGCGGATTACTAAGCAGTAACTTATTCAGTCAAGCCTGAGGTTACCCACTTATAGAGCCGCACTGTAGTTGTGCACGCGGTGATCTGTGTCGCTCAGGCCACCCTTCGCCGCGGTGGCGGGCGGGGCGGCCGGTGCGGCGGCGGCCGCGTCGGGGGTGCAGGTGCGCGGGCGCAGGGCGGCGCGCGGGGTCTGGGCCAGGATCGCCAGGTCCATGCCCAGCCAGTGGTGCTCGACGTAGTGCAGGTCGAGCAGGGCCATCTCCTCCCAGGGTAGGTCGGAGCGCGCGCTCACCTGCCACAGGCCCGTCATCCCGGGCCGTACGAGGAGCCGGCCGCGGGGTTCGGGGCGCGGGTCGGGGCGCGGGCCGACCAGGGACATCTCCCCGCGCAGCACGTTCAGCAGCTGCGGGACCCCCTGGAGCCGGCGCTCCCGCAGCCAGGTCCCCACGGGGCCGTCGGTCCGGAACAGCCAGCGGCGGTACGGGCGGCCCCCGAGGCCGGCGGCCTCGCGGCGGACGAGGGGGGTGCGGGGGGCGCCGGGGGCGGTCAGGGCGAGGGCGGCGGCCAGGAGCAGGAGGGGGGCGGTGGCGGCCAGGAGCAGGAGGGCGGCCGCGGCGGTGTCGCACACGCGCTTGGCGGAGGGCGGGCGGAGTCTCGGGGGCATGGCGGAACGATGCGGCGTGCGTCCGGTGGGGGCGGGGTGCCGCGCGGTCCCGGTCCCCCGCTCGGACGGCTTTTCTCCCCCGCCCCGCCCCCGTTTCCCCGCCCCGCCCCCCGTTTTCCGCGCCTCGCCGCGCCCCCGCCCCGCCCGCCGCGCCCTTCCCGAAACCGGGGCGCCGCCGCCCCGGGCCCCGGCGCTCAAGGCCCTCGGCCGCCGCGCGGGCTTGATCTCCGCTGGAGCCGGAGCGTAAGTGCCGCATAAGAGTTGAGTCGGGTCGGCTCAGCTCTGTTGACGCGGGGGCGGAGGTGGGGCATCCTTGAGCCTGTTCCACTCAAGTCATGGAGGAATTGAAATGGCACGTGCGGTCGGCATCGACCTGGGCACGACTAACTCCGTCGTCAGCGTTCTCGAAGGCGGCGAGCCCACCGTCATCACCAACGCAGAGGGCGCCAGGACCACGCCGTCCGTCGTCGCCTTCGCCAAGAACGGCGAGGTCCTCGTCGGCGAGGTCGCCAAGCGCCAGGCGGTCACCAACGTCGACCGGACCATCCGCTCGGTCAAGCGCCACATGGGCACCGACTGGAAGATCGAGCTCGACGGCAAGAGCTTCAACCCGCAGCAGATGAGCGCCTTCATCCTGCAGAAGCTCAAGCGCGACGCGGAGGCCTACCTCGGCGAGAAGGTCACCGACGCGGTCATCACCGTGCCGGCGTACTTCAACGACTCCGAGCGCCAGGCCACCAAGGAGGCCGGCGAGATCGCGGGCCTGAACGTCCTGCGTATTGTCAACGAGCCGACCGCGGCCGCCCTGGCCTACGGCCTCGACAAGGACGACCAGACCATTCTCGTCTTCGACCTCGGCGGCGGCACCTTCGACGTGTCCCTCCTGGAGATCGGTGACGGCGTCGTCGAGGTGAAGGCCACCAACGGTGACAACCACCTCGGTGGCGACGACTGGGACCAGCGCGTCGTCGACTACCTGGTGAAGCAGTTCGCCAACGGCCACGGCGTGGACCTGTCCAAGGACAAGATGGCCCTCCAGCGCCTGCGCGAGGCCGCCGAGAAGGCGAAGATCGAGCTCTCGTCCTCGACCGAGACCACGATCAACCTGCCCTACATCACGGCTTCCGCCGAGGGCCCGCTGCACCTGGACGAGAAGCTCACCCGCGCCCAGTTCCAGCAGCTGACCGCGGACCTCCTGGAGCGCTGCAAGACCCCGTTCCACAACGTCATCAAGGACGCCGGCATCGCGCTGTCCGAGATCGACCACGTGGTCCTGGTCGGCGGTTCCACCCGCATGCCCGCCGTCGCCGAGCTCGTCAAGGAGCTGACCGGCGGCAAGGAGGCCAACAAGGGTGTGAACCCGGACGAGGTCGTCGCCATCGGCGCCACCCTCCAGGCCGGTGTCCTCAAGGGCGAGGTCAAGGACGTCCTGCTCCTCGACGTCACCCCGCTGTCCCTCGGCATCGAGACCAAGGGCGGCATCATGACCAAGCTCATCGAGCGCAACACCACGATCCCGACCAAGCGGTCCGAGATCTTCACCACGGCCGAGGACAACCAGCCGTCCGTGCAGATCCAGGTCTACCAGGGCGAGCGCGAGATCGCGGCGTACAACAAGAAGCTCGGCATGTTCGAGCTGACCGGCCTCCCGCCGGCCCCGCGCGGCGTCCCGCAGATCGAGGTCTCCTTCGACATCGACGCGAACGGCATCATGCACGTGACCGCGAAGGACCTGGGCACGGGCAAGGAGCAGAAGATGACCGTCACCGGCGGCTCTTCGCTCGCCAAGGACGAGGTCGACCGGATGCGCCAGGAGGCCGAGCAGTACGCGGAGGAGGACCTCCGCCGCAAGGAGGCCGCCGAGTCCCGCAACCAGGGCGAGCAGCTCGTCTACCAGACCGAGAAGTTCCTCAAGGACAACGAGGACAAGGTCCCGGGCGAGGTCAAGACCGAGGTCGAGGCCGCCGTCGCCGAGCTGAAGGAGAAGCTCAAGGGCGAGGACACCGCCGAGATCCGCACCGCGACCGAGAAGGTCGCCGCGGTCAGCCAGAAGCTGGGCCAGGCCATCTACGCCGACGCCCAGGCCGCGCAGGGTGCCGCCGGCGCCGCTGCCGGTGACGCCGGTGCCCACGCCGACGACGACGTCGTCGACGCCGAGATCATCGACGAGGACAAGCCGAAGGGCGGCCAGGTCTGATGTCGGAGGAGACCCCGGGCTTCGAGGAGAAGCCCGAAGTCCCCGCCGACGGCACGACGCCCGAAGAGCCGAAGGCCGCCGACTCCGAGGAGAAGGCGGCCCCGGCCGGGGACGCACAGGACGTGGCCCTCCTGGCGCAGCTGGACCAGGCCCGCACCGCGCTCGGCGAGCGCACCGCGGACCTCCAGCGGCTCCAGGCGGAGTACCAGAACTACCGCCGCCGGGTGGAGCGGGACCGCGTCACGGTCAAGGAGATCGCCGTGGCGAGCCTCCTGACCGAGCTGCTCCCGACCCTCGACGACATCGGCCGCGCCCGGGAACACGGGGAGCTGGTCGGCGGGTTCAAGTCGGTGGCCGAGTCCCTGGAGACGGTCGCCGCCAAGATGGGCCTGCAGCAGTTCGGCAAGGAGGGCGAGCCCTTCGACCCGACGATCCACGAGGCCCTGATGCACTCGTACGCGCCGGACGTCACGGAGACGACCTGCGTGGCGATCCTGCAGCCCGGGTACCGGATCGGCGAGCGTACGATCCGCCCCGCGCGGGTCGCCGTGGCCGAGCCCCAGCCGGGCGCGGCCAAGGGGGAGGGCTCCGAGGAGTCATCCGACAAGGACGGCGAGTAGCCGGACGGCGTGGGGGGGGGGGGGGGGGGGGGGAGGGAGGGGAGGGGGGGGGGGGGGGGGGGGAACAAAAAAAGGGGGGGGGGAGGGGGGGGGGAAAAAAGAACCCCTC
>NZ_JBVIDV010000003.1:0-82549 GCF_055572195.1 Streptomyces sp. NPDC030809 | reverse complement strand
GTACTAACAGCAGGGAAGGGAAGCAGGGTGTGGCTCCCATGCGCCATCCAAAAAGAGGGACGTCGCCCCCCCCCCCCCCCCCTCCCCCCCCCCACCCCCCCCCCCCCAGTACAAGTGGCAGTACCGAGCCAGCCCCGGAAGCGGGAGGAGGGACGTCGATGAGCACGAAGGACTTCGTCGAGAAGGACTACTACAAGGTCCTCGGCGTCCCCAAGGACGCCACCGAGGCCGAGATCAAGAAGGCGTACCGGAAGCTCGCCCGCGAGTTCCACCCGGACGCCAACAAGGGCAACGCCGAGGCCGAGGAGCGCTTCAAGGAGATCTCCGAGGCGAACGACGTCCTCGCGGACCCCAAGAAGCGCAAGGAGTACGACGAGGCCCGCGCACTGTTCGGCAACGGCGGGTTCCGTCCCGGCCCGGGCGCCGGCGGATCCTTCAACTTCGACCTGGGCGACCTCTTCGGGGGCGCCCAGGGCGGGGCCGGCGGGTTCGGCGGCGGACTGGGCGACGTCTTCGGCGGCCTGTTCAACCGGGGCGGCGCGGGTGCGGGCACCCGGACCCAGCCGCGCCGGGGCCAGGACATCGAGTCCGAGGTCACCCTGAGCTTCACCGAGGCGGTGGACGGGGCCACGGTCCCGCTCCGCATGTCCTCCCAGGCACCCTGCAAGGCCTGCGCCGGCACCGGCGACCAGAACGGCACCCCGCGGGTGTGCCCGACCTGCGTGGGCACCGGCCAGGTCTCCCGCGGCGGCGGTGGCGGGTTCTCCCTCACCGACCCGTGCGTGGAGTGCAAGGGCCGCGGCCTGATCGCGGAAACCCCCTGCGAGGTCTGCAAGGGCAGCGGCCGGGCCCGTTCCTCGCGCACCATGCAGGTCCGCATCCCGGCGGGCGTCTCCGACGGGCAGCGGATCCGGCTGCGCGGCAAGGGCGCGCCCGGCGAGCGCGGCGGTCCGGCCGGGGACCTGTACGTGGTGGTCCACGTGGGCAGCCACCCGGTCTTCGGCCGCAAGGGCGACAACCTGACCGTCACCGTGCCGGTCTCCTTCGTGGAGGCCGCGCTCGGCGCCGAGGTGAAGGTGCCCACCCTGGGCGGCCCCTCGGTCACCCTGAAGCTGCCCCCGGGCACGCCGAACGGGCGGACGATGCGGGCCCGCGGCAAGGGGGCGGTCCGCAAGGACGGCACCCGCGGGGACCTGCTGGTCACCGTGGAAGTGGCCGTGCCCACCGAGCTTTCGGACAACGCCCGCGAGGCGCTGGAGAACTTCCGCGCCGCCACCGCGGGCGAGGATCCGAGGGAAGAGCTGTTCCAGGCCGCGAAGGGAGCTTGACGCGATGAACCACGGCAATCCCGGTCCCCCCGGCACCCCCGGAAACATGGACGGCCGTCGGCGCAATCCGTACGAACTCACCGACGAGTCGCCGGTGTACGTCATCTCCGTCGCGGCCCAGCTCTCCGGTCTGCACCCGCAGACCCTGCGCCAGTACGACCGGCTCGGCCTGGTCTCCCCGGACCGCACGGCCGGCCGGGGCCGCCGCTATTCGGCCCGTGACATCGAACTGCTCCGCACGGTGCAGCAGTTGTCGCAGGACGAGGGCATCAACCTGGCCGGGATCAAGCGGATCATCGAGCTGGAGAACCAGGTGGCCGCGCTCCAGCAGCGCGTCGCCGAACTCGCGGCGGCCGTGGACGGGGCCGCCGTGGCCATGAAGCAGCGCGAGGCCCAGGTGCACGCCTCGTACCGGCGCGACCTGGTGCCGTACCAGGACGTCCAGCAGACCAGCGCGCTGGTCGTCTGGCGGCCCAAGCGGTCCGCCGACTGACGGGGGCCCGTACGGCCCCTCTCGTACGCGTGAAGGCCCCGCCCGGCAGGCCCGGACGGGGCCTTCGCGCGTGGAGCTCCGCGCCGCGCGCCTCAGTCGTCCAGCGGGTCGTCCGCGAGCTCGTGCCCCGGGGCGTCCAGGATGCCCGACTGGGCGATCAGGTAGCCGAGTTGGGCGCGGCTGCCGCTGCCGAGGTGGGTGGCGAGCTTGGCGATGTGCGCCCGGCAGGTGCGGACGTTCATGCCGAGCCGGCGCGCGATGGCCTCGTCCACGTGCCCCTCGACGAGCAGGTGGGCGATGGAGCGCTGGACCCCGGAGATGCCCGAACGGGTGGTGCTGTACGGGATCTGCTCGCGCAGCGGCACGGCCCGCGCCCAGAGCTGCTCGAACACCTTGATGAGGTAGGCGACCAGGCCCGGGTGGCGCAGTTCCAGGGCCACCTGCCGGTCGTCGCTGGCGGGGATGAAGGCGACCGTGGTGTCGAAGATGATGAGCCGTTCGAACAGCTCCTCCAGGGTGCGGACCTCGACCTTTCCGGCCGAGATGCGCTCCACGTAGGCGAGGGTGCCGCGGCTGTGGCGGGCCGTGTGCTGGTACAGGGTCCGGATGCTGACCCCGCGGTCGGTGAGCGGCTGGTCGCGCTCCAGGGCCTCGGTGAGGGCGATGACGGGCCGGGCCCCGCCGGGCTGGATCGTCAGCATCTCGGTGTGGCAGTCGGCCGTGGCCAGGTTGAGGGCCGCGTTGATCCGGTCGATGCCCTCCAGGACGGTGATGGCGTGCGTACTGGCCGGATTCTGGGCGCTGATGGCCAGGAAGGGTTCGAACGCGTCGGAGAGCTCCAGGGAATCCCGCCGGCGGTCCTGGATCTCTCGCTCGATCGGGTGAAGACGCTGTGCGAGTGCGACGCTCGGTGGAACCGGACGGAGAGAGTTAACGTCATCCGGGTCAGGCTGCAGTAGGGCGAACTCGAGCAGGCACGGGGCGTTTTTCACGTCCGCACGTGCGATGCGGCCCGTGCGCAGAGCGCTGGCGTACAGGCGCGTCCCCTCGCCGCACATGGCAGTGACCGAGTGGGGATGTGTCGGCTTTGTGCTGTTTATTGGCAAAACTCCACCCCCCAGGGTCCTGAACATGCAAGAACATGATGCATCGTCCCTGTGGCATTGACGTGCCCGAATGAGCCATCGTCTTGTCTCGCGGGGGAGAGGATTTCATTCAAGTGAGGACGAAGCCGACCATGAACAAGAGAATGCTTCGCTCGGCGCTTGCCACTGTCATCTTCTCGGCTGTGGCCTGCGGGGGGGTTGTCGAGGCAACCACCCTGAGTGTGGCTGGAACGCTCCAGGCAGGCGGCCCCCCGGACAGCGGGTGGCATGCGAGCCCTCTGGACAGCGGTTGGCGTCCCGTCGTGGACGGTTCCGGTCCCGTGGTGGACGGGGATGCGGCTGCTCCCGCCGGCGAGGTGTCGGCATGACTCCGGACGACCGCTCCTTCCGCAGGGAAATGGCCTCCGCTTACCGCTCCGGCTGGCAGTTCGTGGACCTGGTCACGGCGATCCCCCACGCCGGCGACTCCCTGATGGTGACCCTGTTCGGCCAGCCGATCGTCGTCGTCCGCGAGGAGGACGAGGACGTCCGCGCCTACCGGTGCCTGCGCCGGCCCCGGGGCGCGCCGCAGCCCGTCCGCTGCGAAATCCGCTACGGCATGGTCTTCGTCAATCTGGATCAGCGCGACCACCAGCTCTTCGAACCCGATATCACCACCGCCACCCCCCGCAGTGCCTGACGCGATCCCCCCGTCGTTACAGATCGCCCAGGCGCTTCCCCCACACAACGGCGCCATCGTGGACCTGAACACGATGGCGCCGTTGTGATGTCCGCGTCCATGCGGGGACCGGCCAATCTCGGGCAGATGCCGCGGCCGGTCCGCGACCCCGCCGGGCCGCCCGGCCCGGCCGCGCCGCCCGCGCTACCGGCTCCGTACGAGCAGCCCGCTCCGTACGCGCCGTCGCCTCCCGTGCGTACCGCCGGTTCCCGTGCGTACCGCTACGCGCGGCCCATCGCGCGGTCGAGCGTGATCTCCATGACCACCCGGTCCGGGTTCGGCGTCGGGGTGCGCCCGTACCGCTCGGCGTAGCGCGCCACCGCCTCGGCCACCGAGGCCTCGTCCGTACGGATCACCGCGCGCCCCTCCAGGGTGGCCCAGCGGCGACCCTCCATCTGGCAGACCGCGACCCGGGCCGGCCCGGGCTGCGCCGCCAGGATGTTGCGGACCTTCTTGCTGTTCTTGTTGCTGATCACCCGGGCCACTCCCGCCTCGGGGTCGTACGTCACGCCCACCGGGACCACGTGCGGGGTGCCGTCCGGGCGGGGGGTGGTCAGGGTGCACACGTGCCGTTCCCGCCAGAAGGCGAGGTACTCGGGCGTCGGGTTGAGTGGGTCCAGGGCCATGGCCCGAGCCTAGAGGGGTACGGGTCCCCAGACCGCCTTGAGTGGAATAGACTCAACTTTGTGCACGTTGACTGAGTCAGAGTTGCAGGGACGGGAGAGGAGACGCCGCACGTGGACGCCGAGCTGACCAACAGGAGCCGGGACGCACTGAACGCAGCCACCAGCAGGGCCGTGAAGGACGGGCACGCCGACCTGACCCCGGCCCATCTGCTGCTGGCCCTGCTCACGGGCGCCGACAACGAGAACATCACCGACCTGCTGGCCGCCGTGGGCGTGGACCAGGCCGAGCTGAGGGCCGGGGCCGAGCAGCTGCTCTCCGCGCTGCCCAGCGTCACCGGCTCCACCGTGGCCCCGCCGCAGGCGAGCCGCGACCTGCTGGCGGTGCTCGCCGAGGCCGACCGGCAGGCCGGGGTGCTCGGCGACGAGTACCTCTCCACCGAGCACCTGCTCATCGCCCTCGCCGCCAAGGGCGGCCCGGCCGGTGAGCTGCTGGAACGGCGCGGGGCCACCGCGCCGAAGCTGCTGGAAGCATTCGAATCGGTACGAGGAGGACGGCGGGTGACCACCCCCGACCCGGAGGGCCAGTACAAGGCCCTGGAGAAGTTCGGCACGGACTTCACGGCCGCGGCCCGCGAGGGCAAGCTCGACCCGGTCATCGGCCGGGACCACGAGATCCGCCGGGTCGTGCAGGTCCTGTCCCGCCGCACCAAGAACAACCCGGTGCTCATCGGCGAGCCCGGCGTCGGCAAGACGGCCGTGGTCGAGGGCCTCGCCCAGCGGATCGTGAAGGGGGACGTCCCCGAGTCGCTGAAGAACAAGCGGCTGGTCTCCCTGGACCTGGGCGCGATGGTCGCGGGCGCCAAGTACCGCGGCGAGTTCGAGGAGCGGCTGAAGACCGTCCTGGCGGAGATCAAGTCCAGCGACGGGCAGATCATCACCTTCATCGACGAGCTGCACACCGTCGTCGGCGCGGGCGCCGGCGGGGACTCCGCGATGGACGCGGGCAACATGCTCAAGCCGATGCTGGCCCGCGGCGAGCTGCGGATGGTCGGCGCGACCACCCTGGACGAGTACCGCGAGCGGATCGAGAAGGACCCGGCGCTGGAGCGGCGCTTCCAGCAGGTGCTGGTGGCCGAGCCGTCCGTCGAGGACACCATCGCGATCCTGCGCGGGCTCAAGGGGCGCTACGAGGCGCACCACAAGGTGCAGATCAACGACAGCGCGCTGGTCGCGGCCGCGACCCTGTCCGACCGGTACATCACCTCCCGCTTCCTGCCCGACAAGGCCATCGACCTCGTGGACGAGGCGGCCTCCCGGCTGCGCATGGAGATCGACTCCTCCCCGCTGGAGATCGACGAGCTCCAGCGGTCGGTGGACCGGCTGCGGATGGAGGAGCTGGCGCTCAAGAACGAGTCCGACCCGGCCTCCCGCGAGCGCCTGGAGCGGCTGCGCAAGGACCTCGCCGACAAGGAGGAGGAGCTGCGCGGCCTGACGGCACGCTGGGAGAAGGAGAAGCAGTCCCTCAACCGGGTCGGCGAGCTGAAGGAGCGGCTGGACGCCCTGCGCGGACAGGCCGAGCGCGCCCAGCGCGACGGGGACTTCGACGCCGCCTCCAAGCTGCTGTACGGGGAGATCCCGGCGCTGGAGCGGGAGCTGGCGGAGGCCTCCGAGGCGGAGGCCGAGGCCGCGAAGGACACGATGGTCAAGGAGGAGGTCGGCCCGGACGACATCGCGGACGTGGTCGGCGCCTGGACCGGCATCCCGGCCGGCCGGCTGCTGGAGGGCGAGACCCAGAAGCTGCTGCGCATGGAGCAGGAGCTCGGCCGCCGGCTGATCGGCCAGGAGGAGGCCGTACGGGCGGTGTCGGACGCGGTCCGGCGCACCCGCGCGGGCATCGCCGACCCCGACCGGCCCACCGGCTCGTTCCTCTTCCTGGGCCCGACGGGCGTGGGCAAGACCGAGCTGGCCAAGGCGCTCGCCGACTTCCTCTTCGACGACGAGCGGGCCATGGTCCGCATCGACATGTCGGAGTACTCGGAGAAGCACAGCGTGGCCCGGCTGGTCGGCGCCCCGCCCGGGTACGTCGGCTACGAGGAGGGCGGCCAGCTCACCGAGGCGGTCCGGCGGCGCCCGTACAGCGTGGTGCTGCTGGACGAGGTGGAGAAGGCGCACCCGGAGGTCTTCGACATCCTGCTCCAGGTGCTGGACGACGGGCGCCTCACCGACGGGCAGGGCCGGACGGTGGATTTCCGCAACACCATCCTGATCCTGACCTCGAACCTCGGTTCGCAGTTCCTGGTCGACCCGCTGACCGGTGAGGACGAGAAGCGGGCGCAGGTCCTCGAGGTGGTGCGGGCCTCCTTCAAGCCGGAGTTCCTCAACCGGCTGGACGACCTCGTGGTCTTCTCGGCGCTGAGCCGGGAGCAGCTGGCGCACATCGCGGAGCTCCAGATCAGCGCGCTGTCGGCCCGGCTGGCCCAGCGGCGGCTGACCCTGGAGGTGACCCCGGAGGCCCTGGCCTGGCTGGCCGAGGAGGGCCACGACCCGGCGTACGGCGCGCGGCCGCTGCGGCGTCTGATCCAGACGGCGGTGGGCGACCGGCTGGCCCGGGAGATCCTCGCGGGCGAGGTCCGCGACGGGGACACGGTCCGCGTGGACGTGGCCGGCGACGGGCTGCTGGTCGGCCGCGCGCTGTGAGGTGCGGGCCCGGCTGCGGTTCCGGCTCCGGTGACCGGTGACCGGTGACCGTTGACCGGACGGTCACGACCGCTCACCGGCGGGTCACCGCGGACCCGCCCGCGGACCGGATCCGGCCCTTTCCGGGCCGGATCCTGTCCGCCTGCAGCGGATCGGGGGTGGCGGGGGTTGCCACGGGGCAGGCGGGATGGGGGAGGATGGCGTTATCCGCACGAAGGGAAAACACGGTGAGCATCGACCCGGCCTCGATTCCGAACTTCGGAGGGCAGCAGCCCGAGCCGCAGGCCTCTGGACCGGCGGGTCCCGTCCTCCCCGACCAGGACCTCGTCAAGCAGCTCCTTGAGCAGATGGAGCTGAAGTACGTCGTCGACGACGAGGGCGACCTCGCGGCGCCGTGGGAGGAATTCCGCACGTACTTCATGTTCCGCGGCGAGGACGAGCAGCAGGTCTTCTCGGTCCGGACGTTCTACGACCGTCCGCACAAGATCGACGAGAAGCACCAGCTGCTGGAGTCCATCGACGACTGGAACCGCCGCACCCTGTGGCCCAAGGTCTACACCCACACCCACGACGACGGCTCGGTCCGCCTCATCGGCGAGGCCCAGATGCTGATCGGCACCGGTGTCTCCCTGGAGCACTTCGTGTCCTCCACGGTCAGCTGGGTCCGCGCCTCGATCGAGTTCGACAAGTGGCTCGTCGAGACCCTCGGCCTGGAGCAGCAGCTCGACGCCCCCGAGGGCGACGAGCCGGAGGCCGGCGAGGCCTGAGCCTCCCCGCCCCCACGCACCACCCGGAAGCCCGGCCGCCTGCGCGGCCGGGCTTCCGGAGTTGCCGGGGCGGTTACAGGCGGCGGAGGCGGGTGGCGGCCTCGTGCAGGACCTCGTCCTTCTTGCAGAAGGCCCAGCGGACCTGGGTGCGGCCGGCTTCCTTGTCGTCGTAGAAGACCGCGTTCGGGATGGCGACCAGGCCGCAGCGCTCCGGGAGGCGGCGGCAGAACTCGATGCCGTCGCTCTCGCCGAGGGGGGAGATGTCGGTGGTGATGAAGTACGTGCCCGCCGGGGCGTAGACCTCGAACCCGGCGGCGGCCAGGCCCGCCGAGAGGATCTCGCGCTTGCGGGACATGTCGGCGAGGAAGTCCGCGTAGTACGCGTCCGGCAGGGCCAGGGCCTCGGCCACCGCGTACTGGAAGGGGCCGGAGGAGACGTACGTGAGGAACTGCTTGGCGGAGCGGACCGCGGAGACCAGGGCCGGGGAGCCCAGCGCCCAGCCGACCTTCCAGCCGGTGAAGGAGAAGGTCTTGCCGGCCGAGGAGATGGTGACGGTGCGCTCGTGCATGCCGGGCAGCGAGGCCAGCGGCACGTGCGCGGCGCCGTCGAAGACCAGGTGCTCGTAGACCTCGTCGGTGACGACCAGCAGGTCCCGCTCGATCGCGAGGTCGGCGACCGCCTGGAGTTCGGCGGGGGTGAGCACGGTGCCGGTGGGGTTGTGCGGGGTGTTGAGCAGGAGCAGCCGGGTGCGCGGGGTGACGGCGGCCCGCAGCTCGTCCAGGTCCAGCCGGAAGGCCCCCTCGTGGGGGCGCAGGGTGACCGGCACCCGGGTGGCACCCGCCAGGGCGATGCAGGCCGCGTACGAGTCGTAGTACGGCTCCAGGGCGATGACCTCGTCCCCGGGTTCGAGGAGGGCGAGCAGGGCGGCGGCGATGGCCTCGGTGGCGCCGGCCGTCACCAGGACCTCGGTGTCGGGGTCGTGGTCGAGCCCGTAGAACCGCCGCTGGTGGGCGGCGATCGCGGTGCGCAGCTCGGGGACGCCGGGGCCGGGCGGGTACTGGTTGCCCCGGCCCGTGCGGACGGCGCGGGCGGCCGCCTCGGCGATCTCGGCGGGTCCGTCGGTGTCGGGGAAGCCCTGGCCGAGGTTGAGGGCGCCGGTGGACGCGGCCAGGGCCGACATCTCCGCGAAGATCGTCGTGCCGAAGGCGGCGAGGCGGCGGTTGAGGAAGGGGCGGCTGCTCGCCTGCGAGGCGGGGCTCGGTGCGGTCATGGGCGCCATCCTGGGCCGAAGCTCTGGACTTCCTCAAGTGTGCTTTGGGCCGCAGCGGGCCCGGGAATCCCCCTGGCACGCGGGACACGGGGCCCGCCGCCCCGGGGGACCGGGGCCTCACGGAAGGGGGTGGCGACCGTGGTCCTGGCCTGGGTCGTCGTGATCGTGCTTCTGGTGCTCGGCATCGCCCTGGCGGTCGGGCGGGTGGCCGCCGGGTCGGGCGGATCGTCCTCGCCGTCCCGCCGGCGGGGGCAGCGCAGCTGGTGGAGCGACGGGGGGTCCTCCGGCTCCTCGTCGTCCTGCGGATCGTCCTCCTCGTCCTGCGGATCGTCCTCCTCGTGCGGATCTTCCTCCTCCTGCGGTTCCTCCGGCTCCTCCTGCGGCGGCGGCGGAGGGTGCGGATCCAGCTGACCGGCGGTCGGCGCGCCGGGGCCGGTACGGGGGCGGCCCGGGGGGCGGCGGGCACCGCGTACGGAGGGTGACGTCCGGCGGGATCAACTTCTGCCGGACGTCCTCGCGTTGAACAGGTGAACTGGATAGCCCCCGAGGGGATGTAAACCCCGTCAAGTTGGGTAAAAACGCTGTGAGCGCCGTGCCTTTCATGATTCCCTCGGTTGAGTAGACCAGTCCTCGGACCTCCTGGACTTTCCTGCTGGATCCGAGCCGGCGAGACCCCCACCCGACTGATTCCGGCCGGGGCGAGTCCGGCCCACCTCCCTTGCGCGTTTGCGGAGCCGACTCATGCTCACGACCCTCAAGACCACGTACACCGACACGCGTGCCGCCGACCTCGCCTGGGCCCTGGGGCGCGACCCGCTGCCCGCACTGGCGGTACTCGACCTCGAACTGGCGGGAGCGAAGGTGCAGTTGCGCCTCCTGGGGGCCTCCCACCAAGTGCTCCTGGAGGAGGGCGAGGTGCTCTGTTCGGAGACGGTCGCCTGCATCCCCGGCAGCAGCACCCCGCTGCCGCTCGGCGTGGCCAAGCGGGTGGGCGACTGGGAGTACGAGTTCGCCGCCCGGGTCGAGACCCTCTCGCAGGGGCAGTTCGCCGGGCGCGCGCAGGAGCTGCTGGCTCTCGTCGCGGATCACCCGAACGGCCTTGCGGGGACCTTTCCGGGTAGTCCGTACGCGTTCACCGCGATGCTCGCCCACCGGATCGACGGCCAGGTGCGCTGGCGCACCTGGCACGCGTACCCGCAGGAGGGCCAGCTCGTGGCGACGCGCACCCGGGTCGGGGTGCGGATGGCCGCCGCGGTCTGAGTTCCGGGCGGGTGCGGCAGCGGCTGCGCCCCGGCACAAAGGTTCCGCCAACCGGGCGCAGCGGTGCGCCAGTTGCACCCATGTGGGTGACGGGGTGCAAGCGTGCCGTGACGTACGGTTCGCACCATGATCGACCGTTCCTCTCGCTACGCCGGGCAGGCTCCCGGCGGCCGCGGCGCCCCCGGCGGGCCCGCCACGGCCCCCGCCCCGCCGCCCGCCGCCGCGCCCGGCCGGGGAGGGGCCGACCGGTCCCTCCCCGTACGGCCGAACACCGCGCGCCTGCTCGTGCTGGCCACGGTGTTCGTGTGCGCGGCCTGCGGGCTGGTGTACGAGCTGGAACTCCTGGCGCTGGGCTCGTACCTGATCGGGGATTCGGTCACCCAGGCCTCCGTGGTGCTCTCGGTCATGGTCTTCGCCATGGGCGTGGGCTCCCTGCTCGCCAAGCGGCTGCGGGAGCGCGCCGCCGCCGGGTTCGGCGCCGTCGAAGCGGCCCTCGCCCTGGTCGGGGGGCTGTCCGCGACCACCCTGTACGCGAGCTTCGCCTGGCTGGGCGAGTCCCGGCCCGCCCTCGTCGCCTTCTCCTTCGCCATCGGCGTCCTCATCGGCGCGGAGATCCCCCTGCTGATGACCCTCATCCAGCGGGTCCGGCGGCAGGACGCGGGCGGGGCGGTGGCCGACCTGTTCGCCGCGGACTACGTGGGCGCCCTCGTCGGCGGGCTCGCCTTCCCCTTCCTGCTGCTGCCGGTCCTCGGCCAGCTGACCGGGGCCATGCTCACCGGCACCGTCAACGCGGCGGTCGGCGGCACACTCGTCCTGTGGCTCTTCCGCCGCGACCTCAGCCGGCGCGCCCGCTGGCTGCTGCTGGCCGGGAACCTCACCGTCCTCGCCGTCCTCGGCTGCGCCACCGCCCTCGCCGAGGACTTCGAGCAGGTGGCCAGACAGGCCGTGTACGGGGACGAGGTGCGGGTGGCGGTGCAGACCGACGTGCAGGAACTGGTGCTCACCGGCCCCGGCCGGGGCTCCCCCCGCTCCCTCGACCTCTACCTCGACGGCCGGCTCCGGGTCAGCGGCTACGACGAGCACCGCTACCACGAGGCGCTGGTGCACCCCGCGATGGCCGGGCCGCACGGCCGGGTCCTGGTGCTCGGCGGCGGGGACGGGCTCGCCGCCCGCGAGGTGCTGCGGCACCCGGGGGTCCGCTCGGTCACCGTGGTCGACCTCGACCCCGGGGTGGTCCGGCTGGCCCGCACCGACCCGATGCTCTCCGCGCTCAACGGGCACGTGTACGCCGACCCGCGGGTCCGCGTGGTCACCGCCGACGCCTTCCACTGGCTGCGCGGCCCCGGCGGCCGGACCCCGTACGACGTGATCCTCTCGGACCTGCCCGACCCCGGCATCACCCCCAGCACCAAGCTCTACTCCCAGGAGTTCTACGGGCTCGCCGCCCGCGCCCTGCGCCCCGGCGGCCGGATCGCCGTCCACGCCGGCTCCCTCTCGGCGCGGCCCCGCAGCTACTGGACGGTCGAAGCCACCCTGCGGGCCGCGGGCCTGGCCGCCGTCCCCTACACGGCCGGCGGCCGGCTGTCCGGCTTCGACGCCGGGCCCGACCGGTCCAGCGGCCGGGCCGGGGCCCCGCAGGACTGGGGCTTCCTGCTCGCCGCCCCCGGCCGCCGGGCCCCGCAGCTCGGCGTGAGCCAGGAGGCGACCTGGCTGCGCACCCTGACCACGGAGTCCCTGCGCGCGGCCGCCCGCGACGCCGGCCGGCTGCGCATGCGGGGCCTGCCGCCCTCGACCCTGCCGCACCCGCGCTACACGTGAGCCGGTGCGGGAACGGGTACAGGAGCGGGCTGCGTCGGTAGGCTCGCTCCCATGGAGCATCAGGTGTTCGTTCCGGTACCGGCAGAGAACCTCCGTGCAGTGCTCCGGGATCCCGCGCGCGTCGCGCGGTGCGTGCCCGGCCTCCAGCGGGACGCGGAGGCGGCCTCCGAGCCGCAGGCGCCGCGCGGGTCCGGCGCCGGGTCCGGTCCGATGGCGGGCCGGCTGAAGATCCGCGTCGGCAACAGCACGGTCACCTACCGCGGGGCCCTGCACCTCGTGGAACGCGACCCCGACACCTTCGAGCTGACCGGCGAGGGCACCGAGGCCCGCGGCACCGGCACGGTGAAGCTCAGCCTGACCGTGTTCCTGCGTCCCGTGGAGGGCGGCACCCAGCTGGAGCTGACGGCCGGCGCCCGGGCCGACGGCCGCGCCGCCGCCTTCGAACCGGACGCCGTGGCCACGGCCGCCCGGCGGGCCCTGGACCGGGCCGCCGGGCACCTGTCCGCGCTGGCCGCGGCCGACTTCCAGGAGCATCCCGGACCCGGCGACGCGGCGGACGGGCCCGGGGCCGGCCGCGAGGACGAGGACCGGCCGGCCGGAGCCGATGCGGACCTGCTCGACGGCGCCTCCTCGGTGTTCGACAGCGAGGTCCCGCCGCCCTCCCTCGACCCCTTCCTCGACGACGAGTTCACCGATGCCGTCCGGCCGCCCGCCGAGGCCGCGCACGCCCGCCGCACGATGATCGGCCGCAGCGCCGAAGAGGTGGACCACGCCCCGCCGCGCGGCCGGTACGCACCGGTGCCCGGCCCCGACGCGGGCGCGTCCGGCGGCCAGTTGCGCTGGCTCGCCCCGGCCGCCGCGCTGGCGGTCGCCTCCGCGGTGGTCGCCGCCCGGGTGCTGCGCCGCCGGGGCTGACCGGTCCGTACGGCCGTAGGGTCGGGGGCATGAGTACGCAACTGACGGCGGGCGGCGCCGAAGTGGTCGTGGACGAGGCGAACGGCTGCCGGATCGCGAGCCTGCGCATCGACGGACTGGAACTGCTGCGGCAGGGGCCCAAGTACGGGGCGTTCCCGATGGTCCCGTGGTGCGGGCGCACCCGGGACGGGGAGTTCCGCAGCGGCGGGGCCCTGCACACGCTGCCCCTCAACTCCCCGCCGCACGCCATCCACGGCTTCGGGCGCGACGCCGCCTGGCGGCCGGTGCGCGTGGACAAGGCCGAGGCGGCCTTCACGTACGACCTGGCCGAGCCGTGGCCGTGGCCGGGCCGGGTCACCCAGACCGTGGAGCTGACCGAGGACGCGCTGACGCTGGCCCTGGGCATCGAGACGTACCAGGACTCCTTCCCGGCGCAGGCCGGCTGGCACCCGTGGTTCCTGCGGAACCTGGACGGCGGGCAGGACGTGCAGCTGGCCTTCGAGCCCGCCTGGCAGGAGGAGCGCGGGCTCGACCACCTGCCGACCGGGCGCCGCATCGACCCGCTGCCCGGGCCGTGGGACGACTGCTTCGGCATGCCGTACGGGGTGGACGTGACGCTGACCTGGCCGGAGCAGCTGGAGCTGAAGGTCACCAGCCGGGCCGAATGGGTGGTCGTGTACGACGAACAGGCCGAGGCCGTCTGCGTGGAGCCGCAGTCCGGCCCGCCCAACGGCCTCAACACCCTGCCGCGGCTGGTCACCCCGGTCGATCCGCTGGAGGTCGCGACCACCTGGAGCTGGCGGCGGCTGTGAACCGGCGGCGGTGAGCCCGGCTGCGGGCGCGGCGGCAGCGCCTAAGCTCATGGGCATGACTGACGTACGTGGTGAGCTGCTCCAGCAGATCAAGGACAAGGCCGTCGTGCACGGCAAGGTGACCCTCTCCTCCGGGCGCGAGGCGGACTGGTACATCGACCTGCGCCGCATCACCCTGGACGGGGTGGCCGCCCCCCTCGTCGGCCAGGTGATGCTGGACCTCACCGCCGACCTCGACTTCGACTGCGTCGGCGGCCTGACCCTGGGCGCCGACCCGGTCGCCACCGCGATGCTGCACGCCTCCGCCGCGCGCGGGGCCCGCCTGGACGCGTTCGTCGTCCGCAAGGCGCAGAAGGCGCACGGCATGCAGCGCCGGATCGAGGGCACCGACGTGAAGGGCCGCCGCTGCCTGGTCGTCGAGGACACCTCGACCACCGGCGGCTCCCCGCTGACCGCCGTCGAGGCGGTCCGCGAGGCCGGCGGCGAGGTGGTGGCCGTGGCGACCATCGTGGACCGCGGTGCGGCGGAGGCCATCGCGGCCGCCGGCCTGCCCTACCTGACCGGCTACCAGCTGCCCGAGCTCGGCCTGTCCTGACGCGGTCCGGTCCGGGCGCCCGCCGGGTGCCCGGGCCGCCCCGGGGCCGCTTCCGGACGGGGCCGGAAGGCGGATGCGGAGGCCCGGATCCCGGATACCGGAACAGGGGACTTAGGTCCCCGGGCTGCCGGGGGCAAGGCCTGACCTGCTCTTTTCCGGGCGGGCGGAGTGTTTCACGTGAAACGGTCCGCCGGGGACGGGTGGAGTGCTGCGCGGAGTCTGGAAAGATAGGCCCGAAGGTGCCGTCGCACCCAGGTCAGGGCCAGCAATCGCACACTCCCCGCACATCCAAGGAGCGGACAGATGCCCATCGCAACCCCCGAGGTCTACAACGAGATGCTCGACCGGGCGAAGGCAGGCAAGTTCGCCTACCCGGCCATCAACGTGACCTCGACCCAGACCCTGCACGCTGCGCTGCGCGGCTTCGCGGAGGCCGAGAGCGACGGCATCATCCAGATTTCCACCGGTGGTGCCGAGTTCCTGGGCGGTCAGTACAACAAGGACATGGTGACCGGTGCGGTCGCCCTGGCCGAGTTCGCGCACGTGGTCGCCGCCAAGTACGACATCACGGTCGCCCTGCACACCGACCACTGCCCCAAGGACAAGCTGGACGGCTACGTCCGCCCGCTGCTCGAGGTCTCCGCCGCGCGCGTGGCCAAGGGTCAGAACCCGCTGTTCCAGTCGCACATGTGGGACGGCTCCGCCGAGACCCTGGCCGACAACCTGGCCATCGGCCAGGAGCTGCTCGCCAAGGCCGCCGCCGCCAAGATCATCCTTGAGGTCGAGATCACCCCGACCGGCGGCGAGGAGGACGGCGTCAGCCACGAGATCAACGACGAGCTGTACACCACGGTCGAGGACGCGCTCCGCACCGCCGAGGCCCTGGGCCTGGGCGAGAAGGGCCGCTACCTGCTCGCCGCCTCCTTCGGCAACGTGCACGGCGTCTACAAGCCGGGCAACGTGGTCCTGCGTCCCGAGCTGCTCAAGGAGCTCCAGCAGGGCGTCGGCGAGAAGTACGGCAAGACCAGCCCGTTCGACTTCGTCTTCCACGGCGGCTCCGGCTCCACCCAGGAGGAGATCGCCACCGCGCTGGAGAACGGCGTCGTGAAGATGAACCTCGACACCGACACCCAGTACGCCTTCACCCGCCCGGTCGCGGACCACATGTTCCGCAACTACGACGGTGTCCTGAAGGTGGACGGCGAGGTCGGCAAGAAGTCCACCTACGACCCGCGCACCTGGGGCAAGCTGGCCGAGGCGAGCATGGCCAAGCGCGTCACCGAGGCCTGCGCGGACCTGCGCTCCACGGGCACCCGCCTGAAGTAAGCACCGCGTACCGGGGCCGCCCCGCCGTCGTCACGACGGCGGGGCGGCCTTTTCCGCGTCTGCGTCTGCGTCTGCGTCTGCGGCCGCGCCCGGCTTCCGGCACAGGCGTTTTTGCGACCTTTTTCTGCCGACTTGACGGAGTCCGTGCCCGATGTGGCGAACCGGGGGCCTCTGCGGGGATCGTTCTCGGTGTGACCCGGGGGGCGCCTGTCCAGGGGAGGGCGCGGCGCGCCCCGGAGCACGTTCCGGACCCCCTGTCGGGTCCGGGCGGGAGCGCCGGCGCCCGCCGGGTGCGAGGGTTCCCGGCGGGCCCGGGCCGCACCCGCGGTGCGTCCTCCGGAGCGGGGACGGGGCAGACTGGGGCCATGGCCATTCACGAGAACCTGCTCGGGGGACCCGCCCCGACCCACCTGCCCGACGACCCGGAGCCCCGCGAGCTGCTCGCCGCCGGCACCGAACCGGCCGAGGTCGCCGCGAAGTACCCCTCCTCCTCCCTGGCCTGGGCCCGCCTCGCGGACGACGCGTTCGAGGGCGGCCGCGCCGTCGAGTCGTACGCGTACGCCCGTACGGGCTACCACCGCGGGCTGGACGCCCTGCGCCGGGCGGGCTGGAAGGGCCACGGCCCGGTGCCGTGGGAGCACGAGCCGAACCGCGGCTTCCTGCGCGCGCTGCACGCCCTGGCCCGGGCCGCCCAGGCCATCGGCGAGCAGGAGGAGTACGAGCGCTGCTCCACCTTCCTGCGCGACTCCTCCGAGACGGCCGCCGAGACCCTCGGCTAGCCCCCCCCGTACGGCTGGTACGCCGGCCGTGTGATCAGCCGCCCGCCGCCGCGGGCTCCGGAGCGCGGGTGTCCGGGGCCGCGGCGGGCGGTGCGGCGAGCTTGAGCAGCGGGCCGGTCATGAGCGTGGTGACCAGGGCGATGACGGTGAGCATCGCGAACAGCGGCCCGTCGACGATCCCCGCCTCGTGGCCGATCTGGAGGACGACCAGCTCGGTCAGCCCCCGGGTGTTCATCAGCACGCCCAGGGCGAGCGCTTCCCGCCAGGGCAGGCCCGCGCGGCGGGCGCCGAGCCCCGCGCCGCCGATCTTCGCGAGGACGGCCACGGCCAGCAGGCCCGCCAGGACGAAGGCGCCGCCCGAGGCCAGGTCCAGGGCGGACAGGTCCACGCCCAGCCCGAAGCCCAGGAAGAAGAAGGGCAGCAGGACCGTCTTGGCGGTGGTGGCCAGCGGGGCCGCGGCCGCGTCGGCGAACGGGTTGCCCGCGGGCCACACCAGGCCCACCAGGAAGGGCCCGATCAGCTGGTGCATCCCCAGGGCCGCGGTCAGGGCCGCGGAGGCCCCGATGGCGGCGACGAGGACCACCCGCAGGGTGGCCGGGTCCGTGCCCGCGCCGCGGCGCTCGAACCAGCCGGCCGCGGCCCGCCGCAGCGGGCCCAGGTAGAGGGCCACCACGGCCACCACGGCCAGGGCGCGCACGGCGGCGTCCCCCGCACCGGAGCCCTGGGACAGGGCGAGGATCGCCGAGAGCACCAGCCAGCAGCCGCCGTCCCCGACGGCCGCGGCGAACAGGCTCAGCCGCCCGGGCCGGGTGCGCGAGATCCCCAGGTCCTCCAGCATGCGGGCCAGCACCGGGAACGCGGTGATGCTCACGGCGCAGCCGATGAACAGGACGAACACGGAACGCGGCATCCCTTCGGGTGCGTACCGGCCGGCCAGCGGCAGCGCGGCCAGGGAGCCGGCCGCGAAGGGCACGAACAGCGAGGCCTGGCTGATCAGCAGGCCCTGGCGGGCGGTGCCGCGCACGCGCATCGCGCACAGCTCCTGCCCGGCGCCGAACATGAAGACGGCCAGCCCGAGCTGCGCCAGCCCCGAGAACATGGGCAGCACTGCCTTCGGGAACAGCCAGGAGGTCACCTCGGGCGCGACCGAGCCCAGCAGGGAGGGGCCGAGGGCGATGCCCGCGAGGACCTCGCCCATGACGCGCGGCTGGCCCAGGCGTACGGCGAGCACTCCGGCGGCCCGCGACAGGGCGAGGACCAGGGCCGCGCCGAGGAAGAAGTGGCCGATGGTGTCGAGGGGGAACATGCTGCGTCCGTTCTGCCGTGGTTCCGCCGGGTGCGAGGACGGCGGGGGGCCGGACCCTGACGGGCCGGCCCGCCGCAGTGTGCCGGTGCGTACCCGCGGATCAGTGGCGGGGACGGCGGCCGAGGGCCATTCCGGCGAAGAGGAAGACCACGCCGAGGGCGCCGGCGACGACGGCCGAGGTGGTCTGCGGAGGCTTGGCGCTGGCGTGCAGGACGGCGGTGACGACACCCATCACGCCGCTGATCCAGCAGAAGATGGTCAGGAAGATCTTGAGGTTGGGGTTCATGCGGGGGGATCCAATCGGTCGTGACGGGTGGTGCGCGGCCCTCAGTGGGGTGAGGTGCCGAGGGGCGGGGTGCCGAGGGGTGCGGTGCCGACGGCGGTGAAGCCGAGGAGCATCACGTACGCCTCCGGGTCGGTGCGGAAGCGGTTCCACCGGTCGGCCGCCAGGGCGAACTCGCCCAGGCTGACCAGGCCGGAGGCCACGAGCGGCTGGAGCCGGCCGGGGCCGAGGTGCGGGGCGAAGGCCTCGGTGGGGTGCTCGTCGTTGGTGCTGGCGAAGGGGCGCAGGGCCACGGACTCGTAGCCCGCGGCGCGCAGCAGCCGGGTCAGGCGGCGGCCGACGGTGCGGTCCCCGCCCGCGGCGGCCTGGGCCCGGGACAGCTTGCCGTGGATGCCGGCGAGTTCGGGGAAGGAGGGTTCGGCCAGGCCCCAGCAGGAGGCGTCCACCTCGGTGACCGCGATCCGCCCGCCGGGCCGCAGGACGCGCAGCGCCTCGGCGAGCACGGCCTGCGGATCGGCCAGGTGCTGGAGTACGTAGCGCAGCAGCACGAACCCGGCCGAGTGGTCCGGCAGGGGCAGGGCCGCGCCGTCGGCGACGACCAGTTCGGCCCCGCAGCCCCCGGCGTGCGCGAGCAGGGCGCCGTCGATGTCCACGGCGGTGAGGGGGAGTCCGGGCAGGGCGGCGCGGAGCCTGCGGGTGACGGCGCCCGAGCCGGCGCCGATCTCGACGAGCGGCCCGCCGTCCTCGCGGAGCCCGGCCTCGCGCAGGATGCGCAGCTCGGCCTCGAAGGAGAGCTCGGCCTGCGCCTCCAGCCGGGCGAGTTCGCCGGCGAGCCCGCCCGCGGTGGTGGCGGCGGGATCGTACGAACCGCCGACGGGGCCGCCGCCGGGGGCGCCGGCGGGCGGGTTGGTCAGGGGGGCGGTGGTCATCGGGGCCTCGCAGTCATCCGCATGCCGTGCTTGGGTCGCAGGGTCACCAGCGCCTCCGGCTCCACCGGGAAGCCGGGTTCCAGTTCGAGGCGGGCCGCGCGCATCAGGACGGCCAGCACGAGGGTCGCCTCGACCAGGGCCAGGTGCTGCCCGATGCAGATGCGCTCGCCCCCGCCGAAGGGCAGGTAGAGGTGGCTGGGCAGCTCGGCGTCCGCGAACCGGTCCGGTACGTACGCATCGGGCCGGTCCCAGTGGCCGGGGTGGCGGTGCAGCACCCACTGGCTGATGCACACCAGCGCGCCGGCCGGGATCTCGTAGCCGCCGATGGTGTCGGGGCCCTTGGCGCGCCGGGAGATCAGCCAGACCGGCGGGTAGAGGCGCATGGCCTCCTCGATCGCGCGGCGGCAGTGCACCAGGTCGGGCAGGTCGGCTGCGGTGGGGGTGCGGTCGCCGAGGACCGCGTCCACCTCGGCCCGCACCCGCGCGGCCTCCTCCGGGTGCCGGTCGAGCAGGTACAGGGTCCAGGTCAGGGCCTTGGCGGTGGTCTCGTGGCCGGCCATGACCAGGGTGAGGACCTGGTCGCGCAGCTCCTCGTCGTCCAGCTCGCCGATCATCGCGTCCAGCAGGGAGGCGGCCGCCTGCTCCGGGGGCTGTCCGCCGCCGGCCGCCCGCCGCGAGGCGATGACCGTACGGGCGATCAGCTGGAGGAACATGCGGGCCTGTACGTATCCCTTGCGGCGCAGCGCCGTGTCCTCGGGGTCCGGGTCGGGGGTCGGTACGTAGTGGCCCATGAAGCGGTTGGCGGCGTCCACCGCGCGGCCGAAGCCGTCCCCGGCGGTGCCCAGGTCCACGCCCAGGACGGCGCGGGTGAGGATGGCCAGGGTGAGCGAGGTCAGGTGGTGCTCGACGGGCAGCGGGGTGCCGTCCGCCATCGCGGTGCGCCAGCGCTCCACGAGCGCCTCGGTCTCCTCGGTGATGATCCCGTCGAACGTGGTGACGGCGGTGCGGCGGAAGGCCGGTGCGCACTGCTTGCGCTGGCGGGCCCAGTCCTCGCCGTTGCTGGTGAGCAGTCCGTTGCCGAGCAGCGGGCGCAGCATCGCGTCGTCGGGGGTGTTCGCCTTCGTGTAGTTGGCGGTGTTGTCCTTCAGCACGTGCCGCACCAGGTCGGGCCGGTGCAGCATGAACACCCGCTCCCCTTCGGCGACATGGCTGGTGATGTCGCCGTACGTGCGCTGCATTCCGGTCACGAAGGCCAGCGGGTCGGCCCGCATGAGGGCCATGTCCACGGGGGTTTCGGGCCCCGGTGGGACGGTGCCCGCCGGTGCGGTGGTGGCTGTCACGTGAACCTCCGTGGATGGCTGGATCCGATGTACGTACGCCCCCTGCGCAATCCGGCCCTGCGATACGTACCGGCTGTCGGTAATTCCGTAATCGCCGGGGGAATTCCTCCGGTGGTGCTCCGGACGTGCCGCGGGCGGCTTCCGGCGTGAGAGCATGCGTACGCGCAGGACAGGGCAACCGGGCCTGCGGGCGCGGGTGGTTGGGTCACATTAACCGCCGGCGGGAAACGGCTCAATGCTTAGTGAAAACGGCCCGATACTCATTGGCCCGGGGTTCTCGGATTACGTTTCTTTGCGTCTTGGCGGGGCGGTTCTCGCCGTGTGAATCTTTCTTCGTCGCCGGCACAACGACTGAACCGAATCCGCAGCAAACGTAAGGAAGGGAGAGTTCACATGGCTCTCGACCCGCAGCAGCGCGCCGAGTTCGTGAACTGTTACACCCGGGTTCTCATCAGCGCCTGGTCGGACGAGGCGTTCTCCGCCAAGCTCGCCTCCGAGCCGCGGACCGCGCTCGCCGAGGCCGGCCTGGAGCTTCCGGCCGACGCCGAGATCGTCATCGTCACCCAGGCCCCCGAGGGCCACGAGCAGGGCAACCTGGACGTCCAGGTGGACCTGTGGGAGGCGGGCCTGGCCACCGGCCGCTACGAGTTCCACATCCCCGCGACCCCGACCGTCGACCCGGTCGAGCTCAGCGAGGGCGAGCTGTCGGACGTCGCCGGCGGTGTCGACGACATGTCCGAGTGCACCTACTGCTGCTGCCCCTGCTGCTGCTGCACCTGACAGGCGCTCGCATCCCTTCCCCCTTCGCTGGAGCGTCGCATGCCCACTGCGCTGACGGAACACCCTGTTTCCGTACGCGGACTTTCCAAGCGCTACGGTGAGGTCCAGGCCGTTCGCGACATCAGCCTCGACATTGTTCGCGGTGAAGTGTTCGCACTGCTCGGGCCGAATGGCGCGGGAAAGTCCACGACCGTCGACATTCTGACGGGAGTGCAGAGGCGCACCGGTGGAGACGTGCGGGTCCTCGGCCGTGATCCGGCCGAGGACCCGCGGGAATGGCGGGCGAGAATCGGCGTGGTGCCCCAGACGACGGGCGCCTGGTCCGATCTGACCGTGAAAGAAGTCGTCACGCATTTCGCCGCGATGTATCCGGCCCCGCTGCCGGTCGGCGAGGTGCTGGAGCGGGTGGGGCTCGGCCCCTTCCACTCCCGCCAGGCCACTGCCCTGTCCGGCGGCCAGCAGCGCCGCCTGGACGTCGCGGTCGGGGTCGTCGGAGACCCCGAACTGATCTTCCTCGACGAGCCGACCACCGGCCTGGACCCGGTGGCCCGCCGCGAGGCCTGGGAGCTCGTCCGCTGGTTCGCCGACCGCGGCCGGACGACCGTGCTGACCACGCACTACCTCGACGAGGCGGAGCAACTGGCGCAGCGGGCGGGCGTCGTCGTCGGAGGCCGCCTCGTCGCGTGCGGGCCGCCGTCCTCGCTCGGCGGCCGCGACCAGACCCCCGCCACCGTGTCCTTCCGCCGCGGCGAGGCGCTGGCAGGCGTCCCCCTGCCCCCGCTGCCGCCGGACACCGAGGTGGCGGCGTCCGGGCCGGACACCGTGACCCTGCGCACCTCCGCGCCCTCGCACGCGCTGGGCGTGCTGCTGCCCTGGGCGCGCGCCGCGGGCGCGCTCGAACTCGCGGACCTGCGCGTGCACCGCCCCACCCTCGAAGAGATCTACCTGAGCTTGATCGACAGGGAGAGCAGGGAGAACGCCGCATGACCGCGACCGTGCCCGAATCCAGGTCCGTGACCGCGCACCCGCCCCGGTACGCCGGAGCGGAGGGCACCGCCGTGCCCGCCCGCCCGGCGACGCGCGGGGCCAGAGGGTACGCGCGGGCCTGCGCGGCGCGTTCGTCCGTCGAGCTCAGAGCCTTCTTCCGCAACAAGCAGTCGCTGGTGTTCACCCTGTTCTTCCCGGTGATCCTGCTCGTGGTCTTCGGCTCGATCTTCGAGGGGAAGGTCGAGGGCACCGACACCGACTTCCGGCAGGTCTTCATGGCCGGGGTGATCGCGGCGGGCGTGATGAGCACCGCGTTCTCCGGGCTCGCCATCAGCGTGGCCATCGAGCGGGACACCGGCACGATCCGCCGGCTGGCCCTGACCCCGATGCCCAAGTCGGCCTACTTCGTGGGCAAGCTGGTGCGGGTGGTGGTGACCACGGTCCTCGAAACGGTCCTGCTGATCGGCATCGCCGTGGCCGCGTTCGGACTGCCGCTGCCGCAGACCGCCGAGCGGTGGAGCACCCTCGGCTGGTGCCTCGCGCTCGGCACCGCCGCCTGCGCGCTGGCCGGCACCGCCTACAGCGCGCTGATCCCCAACAGCCGCTCGGCCCCGGCCGTGGTGACTCCCGTGTTCATGGTCCTCCAGTTCATCTCGGGCGTGTTCTACCCGTTCGAGAGGCTGCCGCTGTGGATGCAGAACACGGCCGCGCTGTTTCCCGTCAAGTGGATGGCGCAGGGCTTCCGTTCGGTGTTCCTGCCGGACTCCTTCGCCGCCGTCGAGCCCGCCGGCTCCTGGGAACTGGGCCGCATCGCCCTGGTCCTGGCGCTGTGGGCGGCCGGCGGCCTGCTGGCGACCGGCCTGACGTTCGGCTGGCGCGGCCCGCGGGTGCGCTGAGCGGCCACGATCCACGACGGCGGCCGGGCGAGAGAACAGTGCCGTGAACAGGAGAACGCGTAGATGACCGAGACCGCCGGGCTGCCCGCCCACCTGGCCCATCCCTTCAGCCCCGCCGGGCGCACCGATCCGTACCCGGCGTACGCCTGGCTGCGGGCCCACGAGCCCGTGCACCGCGACCCGATGACCGGCGTGTGGCTGGTCACCGGGTACGCCGACTGCGCGGCGCTGCTCAAGGACCCGGCGTTCTCCGCGGCCGCGGGCCAGCGCGAGCGGACCCGGGACGACGACCTGCCGGTCTCCATGCTGACCACCGACGGCGCCGACCACGCCCGGCTGCGGGCTCCCGGCGCCCTGCTGCTCGGCCCGGCCGCCCTCGCCTCGGTGGCGGACGCCATTGCCGCGGACGCCGACGCCCTGCTCGACCGGGCCGTGGAGCGCGGCACGCCCGTGGACGCCGTGGAAGAGCTCGGCGCCCCGCTGGCCACGGCGGTGCTGGCCCGGCTGTTCGGGCTGCCCGGGGAGCAGCACGGCACCCTCGCGCAGCTGGCCCGTGCCGCGTCCGTCAACCTCGACCCCCTCGCCCCGCCGCACGTCGCCCGGCTGGGCCGGGCCGCCATGGGCGAGCTGACCCGCTTCCTCGACGCGCACGCCGGGGAGGCCGATCCGGCCTGCCCGCTGGGCCGGCTGGCCGCCGACCCCCGGCTGACCCGGCAGGAGATGCTGGGCGTCCTCGGCCTCGCCGTCGTGGGCGGCTGGCAGCCGCTCGCGGAGGCCGTCGGCAACGCCCTCTACTGGCTGCTGCCGCGGCCCGAGGTACGGGCCGCCCTGCGCGCGGGCGGCCAGGACGCGGCCGAGACGGCCGTGGACGAACTGCTGCGGCTCGAGGCACCGATCCCCTTCACCGCCCGCGTCACCGTCCGCGAGGCCGAGCTGGCCGGCGGCCGGATCCCCGCGGGGCAGCGGGTCCTCGCGGTCGTCGCCGCCGCCAACCGGGACCCGGCCGTCTTCGCCGACCCGGACGAGCTGGTGTGGGACCGGCGGCCCAACCCGCACCTGGCCTTCGGCGGCGGCCCGCACTTCTGCCTGGCCGCCCGCCTGGTGAAGCAGTCCGGTGCGGTGCTGCTGGGCAGGATCGTCCGCCGCTTCCCCCAGGCCGTCATCGCGGGCCCGGACCCGCGCTGGGCGCCGTCCCTGATCCCGCGCCGCCTCACGGCCCTCCCGGTCGCGCTGGGGGCGGACGCGGACGGGGCGGACGTACGGGATGCAGGCGTACGGGGTGCAGGCGTACGGGACGCGGCCGGGCTGGAGGGCGCGCATGCCTGAGGTGGTCGTGATCGGAGCCGGCATCGCCGGACTGGCCTGCGCCCAGCGCCTCGCCCAGGCCGGGGTCTCCGCCCTGGTCCTGGAGGCCCGGCCCCGGATCGGCGGACGCATCCGCACCTTCCGCCCGGCCGACGGCGGGCCCGCCCTGGAACTCGGGGCGCAGATCGTGCACGGGGACCGGAACCCGGCCCACACCCTCCTCGGCCCGCTGCCCGCCGCGCCCCGCCCGGCGGCCGCGTACGTCGTGTCCGGCCGCGTCGCCCGCCCCATGGGCCTCCTCGCCCGCGGGGCGAACCCGCCGTGGGTGCTGGAGGGCCGGCTCGCCGGGTACGCCCCGGAGCCCGGCCGCGCCCCGGAGCAGGGCGGCGGCCTCAGCGTCGGCGGCTGGCTGGCGGCGAGCGGTGCCACCCCCGCCGAGGCGGCCACGGCCCGCGAGTGGGTGCGCCAGACCTGGGCCGCGGACCCCGACCGCCTCGACGCCGCCGGGGTGGCGGCCGCGGTGCGCCGGGACGGCGGCGGCCGCGGGGAGTTCACCGTCCCCGAGGGCATGGACCTGCTGCCCCGCGCCCTCGCCGAGGGCCTGGACGTGCGCACGGGCACCCCCGTCCGCCGGATCGAAACGCTGCCCGGGGGCGGGGTGCGCGTCGTCACCGGTGACGGGGAGCTGACCGCCGACCGGGCGGTCCTCGCGGTCCCGCCCGCCGTGGTCGCCGGCGGCCTGCTCACCGTCGACGGGCTCGGCCCGGAGAAGACGGCCGCGGCGCGGACGCTGGCACCCGGCGACGGGTTCTGCGCGGTGGTCACCCTGGCGGGTCCGGCCCCGGAGACGGCCTGCGCCTTCGACGCGGACGGGGTCGGCGGGTTCGTCTCGTGCCGGCAGGGCCGGCCCGAGGTGCTGATCGTGGCCAAGGCCGCGGCGGCCGCCTGCGTCCGGGAGGCGGCCGGGTCCGCGGTCCGCCTCGCCGCGCTGCTGGCCGTGGCGCTGCCGTGGACCGCGGGCGTCGGGGTCGTGGACGTGGCGACCGCCGACTGGGCCGCCGACCCGTACAGCGGCGGGGCGTTCTGCGCGCCGGGACCGGGCTCGGACCGGGCGGCCCGGGACTGGGCCCGTCCGCTGGGCGGGCGCGGGGGACGGGTGTTCTTCGCGGGGGAGGCCGCGGTGGCCGGGCGCGCGCTGCCGTGGCTGCAGGGTGCGTACGCCGACGGGCGGCGCGCCGCACAGGAAGTTCTGGAGGCGGGGAAGCAGTGACAGTGAAGATCCACTCGGGGTGGTACCTGGCCGCGTTCGCATCCGACCTGGACGGCGAGGTGGTCCCGCTGGCCCTCGGCAACCGCCGTCTGGTGGCGGTGCGCAGGGAGGGCCGGCTGCGGGTCTACGACGCCGACTGCCCGCACCGCGGCGCCCATCTCGGCTACGGGGGCCGGGTGGACGGCGGCTGCCTGGTCTGCCCGTTCCACGGCCGGCGCATCGGGATGGGGCAGCCCTCGGGCGGGGGCAGCCGGCCCTGGGTGCGGGAGCACGAGGTCGTGGAGTGCGGCGAGGCCGTCTTCGTACGCCTCACCGACGGCCCGGACGACGACCGCGGGCTGCGCACCCTGCTCAAGGAGCTCGCCGACTCGATGCCGCTGGTCAAGGCGGTGGAGCGGCCGGTGAACGCGCCGGTGGACATCATCGTCGAGAACGTCTTCGACATCGAGCACTTCCAGGCCGTGCACAAGGTCTACCGGATCTGCGGGATGAAGCATTCCACCGGTGCCAGCGGCGAGTTGGTGATGGACGGGGAGTTCCCGATGCCCTCGTCGCCCTGGCGGGCCGACCGCGGCGAGTCGGCTCCGGATGCCGGGCCGTACGTGCCGCGCTTCCACGGCCGCGCGTACAGCCCCGGCGTCGTCGTCACCGAGTTCGGCCCGGCCGACGAGGTGCACGTCATCGTCACCGGCGCCGTGCCCGACGGGCAGGGGGGCTGTGTGGTCCGGGTGGCCCTCGGGGTGCGCGCGGGCCGCGAGGACCAGCTGCCCCACCTGGTCGCCGGCAGCGAACGGGCCGTGGAGGAGGACGTGGTGGTGTGGGAGAACCTCAACCCGCGGATGGCCCCGCGCTTCGACGCGGCCGACGCGGCCGTGGTCGCCTACCGGGAGTTCTGCGCCGGGTTCGCCGAGCTGGGCGACCTGCCCGTGGGCGGAGAGGAGCTGTGACCGCCGCGGGAACCGGGACCGCTGCCGGGGCCGGGAGTGGGACCGCGGCCGGGGCCGCACCCGCAGCCGGAACCGCAGCCGGAACCGCAACCGGAACCGCAGCCGCGACCGCCGCCGGGGCCGAACACCACGTCTCCCGCACGCCGTTGCCCGGCGAGCGGGAAGGCGCGTACGACGGGCTGCGCACGCTGGAGTACGGCAGCGGCCCCACCGTGCTGTGGGTGCACGGCTACACCATGGACGCCACCCTGTGGCGGCCCCTGTGGCGGCTGCTCCCCGGGCTGCGCCACGTCGGCGTGGACCTGCCCGGGCACGGCGGCTCCGAGGCGCTGCGCCCGGGGGTGACCATGCCCCAACTCGCGGCCCGGGTCATGGGGTTGGCCCGTGCGGAGGGGGCCCGGCGGTGGGTGGGCCTGTCCTTCGGCTCGACCGTCGCGCTGGAGGCGGCGCTCGCCCACCCGGACGAGGTGGACCGGCTCGTCGTCGGCGCGCCGACCCCCGCCGGGGGCCCGCCCGACCCGGCGGCCCGCAAGCGGTACATCGAGCTGCTGATGCTGCGCCGGATGCGGGGGGCGGAGGCGGCCGGGCAGCTGGCCGACCTGTGGATGGCGGCGCCCCCGGACATCTTCAAGGGCACCGAGGCCCATCCGGTGCTCCGCGCCGAGCTGCGGTCCGTGGTGTCCCGGCACTCCTGGGCGGAGCTGGACGACGGGGCGATGGCGGGGCTCGGCGCCCACGTGCACGGCGCGGCGGACCTGGCGCGGATCACGGCTCGTACGTTCGCACTGACCGGAAGCGAGGACATGCCGGTATTCCACGACAATGCCGCCCTGCTGTCCCGGGTGGTGCCGGACTGCCGCACCCACGTGGTGCCCGGCGCCGGTCACCTGCCGCTTCTCGAACAGCCGTGGACGGTGGCGCCGCTGCTCCGGGAGCACCTGTTGGCCTGTTAGTCGCTTAATGGGCGCGGCGGCGCCCGTCTAAAGTGATCAAGGGAAGCAAATTGGGGGTCTGGGGGGACATGCCGATTTTTGCGCTTGAGTTCTTTGGGGCGATCCTCCAAGTGATCGGCTTGGTGGAGGGCCCTGACCTCGGCTTTTACTTCGGCCGACATCTGATCGAGGAACGGTCGAGGCCTGCGGGCAACGCACTGACCCTGCATTTCGCTCCGAACAGCGGGGCGGGGCAGACGGGTCGCGAAGTGCGCGTGCTCGACCCGGAGGGGCGCCTCCTACGCCGTTGGGCCTATCACGGCATAGGCGGAATCCCGCCAGTCTTGCCGCCCTTCGCCGTCCTGGAGCACCCGTACGCGGTCGTGCAGGCCGCCGTGCTGGCCAAGGGCACCGGCGTGGTCGCCCTGGTCGGCGGACTCGGCTCGCCGCGGAACTCGGTGGCGCTCGCCCTCGGCGCGCGCGGCTGGCGCATGGTTTCCGGCCAGTACCTGGTCGTCGACCGGGTCACCGGGGAGACGCTGCCCTACCAGCTGCCCCTCGAACTGCGGGGCCCCGCCCTGGAGGCGGCCCGGGCCGCGGGCCTCGCCGACCGTCCCGGCAGCGACGTGCGGCCGGTCTGCTCCCCGCTGTCCGGCCCGTCCGTCATGGTCCGCCCGGAGCGGCTGATCGCCACGGCGGACATCGGCGAACGGCTGGGCCCGGCCACGCTCGTACGGCTCTGCAGCGCGGGTGCGCAGCGGACCCGGCTGGAGGACTGGGACTTCGCCGCCTCGGTGTGGCCCCCGGAGGCCGCCGCCGACCCCGCCTTCGCGGCCACCCCCCGGATGCGCCTGCTGCTGCCGGAGTCCGGCGGCGCCGAAGAGGCCGCCGACCTGCTCGACGAACGACTGACCGCGACCGCCCCGAAGGGACTCGTGCCGTGCCCCGCCGCACCTCGTACGCTGACGGAACTCCTTGCTGGATCGACCACGTAGGGGTCGATCCCACCGGGGCCAAGGACTTCTACGCGGCCCTCTTCGGCTGGGAGTTCCGGCCCGAGGGCGGCCACGGCTACCACCTGGTGCTGCTCGGCGGCGAGATCGTCGGCGGCCTCGGGCCCAGTCCGGCCGGGCCGCGCTTCGGCTCGGCGTGGACCGTCTACCTCGCCGCGAAGGACCTCGACGCCGCGCGGCAGCGGGCCGAGCGGCACGGCGCCCAGGTGGTGGTGGCGGGCTTCCCGGCCGGCGGCAACGGCCGCCTCAGCCTCGCCGTGGACCCGGCGGGCGCGGCCTTCGGGCTGTGGCAGGGCGCCCACGAGGAGGGAGTGGTGCTCGTCGACGAGCCCGGCGCGATGGCCGGCGCGGCCCTGCACACGCCGCGGCCGGTGGAGTCGGGCGACTTCTACCGGGAGGTCTGCGGCGCCCGGCCGGAGACCGAGGAGGCGGCGGACACGCGCTGGGTGCCGCGGTTCGCGGTGGCCGACATCCGCGCTTTCGAGGACCTCGCGCGTGCCGCGGGCGCCCGCGTCCTCGCCCCGGGGCTGCTGAGCGATCCCTGGGGCGCGGTGTTCGGCGTGACGCAGGACTTCGGCCCGGCCCGGCGCTGAATCCCCGTTCCCCCGTTCCCCCGTTCCCCCGATTACGCAATCCGCACGGTACTTAATCACCCGCTGCGCATCGGCTCCTGTTCATTTGGGCCCCGGGCCGTGCGAAGGTCGTTGCGGCCGAGGAAAAGCCGATGCGAGGCGTCCGCCGCAGGCATTATCCGCTGCGCCTTCCGGCGTAGCGGAATACGGCGGAATTGCGTCGGGGGAATGGGGGAAGGTAAAGCGATGGCATCCGAGATCGTGGTCATGGGTGGTGGGCCGGCCGGCTCCATCGCCGCGACGCTGCTGGCCCGCGCGGGCGCGCGGGTGAAACTGCTGGAGCGCGCCCATTTCCCGCGGTACCACATCGGGGAATCCGTGGCGACGTCCTGCCGGTCCATCATCGAGCTGGCCGGCGCGCTGGAGAAGGTGGAGGAGCGCGGCTACCAGGTCAAGGAGGGCCTGCTGCTGCGGTGGGGCGCCGAGCGGGACTGGGTCGTGGACTGGCCCGAGATCTTCGGCACCGACGCCCAGACCTCCTGGCAGGTCGACCGCGCCGACTTCGACGAGGTCCTGCTGCGGCACGCCGCCTCCCAGGGGGTCGAGGTGGTCGAGGGCGCCCAGGCCCGCAAGGTCCTCTTCGAGGACGGCCGCGCGGCGGGCGTCGAGTGGACCCACGAGGGCCGGGAGCACACCTCCCGCGCCGACCACGTCATCGACGCCACCGGCCGGGCGGGCCTGATCTCGGTGCGGCACCTGGACAACCGCACCCCGCACGACGTGTTCCGCAACGTGGCCGTCTGGGGCTACTACCGCGGCGCGGCGCTGCTGCCGCGCACCCCCCGCGGCGGCATCAACGTCATCTCCGCCCCCGAGGGCTGGTACTGGGTCATCCCGCTCAAGGGCGACGTGTACAGCGTCGGCTTCGTGACCCACCAGGACCACTTCCTCAAGCGCAAGCAGCGGTACGCCGCCGGCGCGGAGGGCATGGAGGCCCTGTTCCTGGACGCCGTGCAGGAGTCGGAGTCGGTGCGGGAGCTGGTCGCGAACGCCGCGTTCCAGCACGACGTGCGCGTCGAGCAGGACTTCTCGTACACGGCGGAGAGCTTCTGCGGCCCCGGCTACTTCCTCGCCGGCGACTCCGCGTGCTTCCTGGACCCGCTGCTGTCGACCGGTGTCCACCTCGGCATGTACAGCGGCATGCTGGCCGCCGCGTCGATCCTGGCGGCCGACGCGGGCGAGGTGACCGAGGACGAGGCGCGGTCGTTCTACGAGGCCCTCTACCGCAACGCGTACGCCCGCATGTACTCGATGGTGTCCGGCTTCTACGAGCAGTACCGCGGCAAGGCCACGTACTTCTGGCTCGCCCAGCGGCTCGCGCGCGGCCGCCACCCGGAGCTGATGGACCGCGAGGCGAACGCGGCCCCGCTGCGCTCCGCACCGGACAGCGAGGCCTTCGCGGCGCTGACCGCCGGGGCCCTGGACCTGGACGACGCGCAGCGCGCGGGCGGCGCCGGTCCGCTGCCCGCCGAGGTCCTGGCCGACCGGATGTCCGCGAAGCGCGGCCTCGTCGGCCACGACGTGGCGACCGGGCTCTACCTGAGGACCTCTCCCCGGCTGGGCATCGGCCGGTCCGGCCGGTCCGCGGAGGCGGCCCGCGCCTGATCCCCGGGGCCGTGGCCGGGGCCGTGGGCGCGAGCGGGTGGCGGGGCCGGTTGCCGGCGCCGCCCGCCTCCCGTCCTCACAGCGGCATCTCCTCGCCGATCGCGCCGGCCAGCTCCCGGCGGCTGTGGATGCCGAGCTTGCGGTAGATGCGGCCCAGGTGGGTGTCGACGGTGCGCTTGCTGAGGAACAGCTTCTCCGCGACCTCCAGGCTGGAGCTGCCGCGCACCACCAGCTCCGCCACCCGCTGCTCCGCGGGGCTGAGCAGGGTGCGCTCGCGCCCCGGCTGGGACCGCGGCGCCGCCGGGGAGGGCTGCCGGGGCACGCCGTCGAGGATCGTGGCCGCGGCGGTTTCCTCGCCCAGGGCCCGGTACGAGGCGGCCGCCTGGGCGCGCCAGGTCACGCAGGCGGGGTTGGTGATGCCGCGCAGCGCGAGCCGGTGCCCGCAGTCGAGGAACAGCAGGACGGCGGTGGCGTGGTCGCCGCGGGCCGCGGCGACCGTGCCCTGGGCCTGGAGGGACAGGGCCTTGATGAACGGGTGCGCGTCCCCGGCCGCCGTCTCCTCGGTCAGCACGGCGGCCGCCTCGGCGACCCGGCCCAGGCCCACGAGGGCGCGGGCGGCGGCCGCGGCGGCCGCGCCGGCCAGGGCGGGGGCGTTCAGCCGGCGGGCGAGGTGCAGGGCGGTCTCGGCGTCGGCGAGCGCGGGGCCGTGTTCGCCGCGGCGGTGGCGGACCTCGCTGCGGACGAGGTGCGCGAGGAGTGCGGTGGCGCGGTCGTCCGACGCGCGCGCCAGGGTGATCAGCCGGTCGGCGAGGTCCGCGGCGCCGGGGAGGTCGCCGGACCAGGTCAGGGCCAGGGCGGCGCCCAGCGAACCGGCCGCCGTTCCCTGGGCCGTGCCGGTCGGGCCGCCCGCGACGCGCAGGGCCATCCGGCGTGCCGTGCCGAGGCGTCCGCCGGCGGCGGCGGCCGCGGCGAGGGCCCCGGCGAAGACGTGCGCGGCCGGGTCCCAGGGCCCCGCGGCGGCCAGCCGGGCCGCCCGGCGCAGGCCGGAGCGGTGCCCGGTGAGGAGGGTCTGGGCGGTCAGCCGCAGCAGGTGGTCGCGCGGGGGTGCGGGCAGCGCGGCGAGTTCCGCGCCGACCCGGACGAAGGGCTGGGCCCCTTCGGCCCGGGAGACGAGCGCGGGGGAGGCGAGCCGGGCCAGGGCCTCGGCGCGCCGGACCGGGCCCAGCGGGCTGTCGGCGGCGGCCGCGGCCTGCCGCGCGCAGGCGTCGAGGTCGCGGTGGAGTTCGGCGGCGCCCAGCCGGACCGTCAGGTCCAGAAAGGTTTCTTCGCGTTCCCGTGCGAGTTTGGCCGCGCTCTCGTCGCCCTCGGCCGCAGGCGTGTCCCGCCCCTCCAGCAGGGCGAGCGCGCGCCGAAGGTAGCGGGCCGCCGACTCGTGGTCGCCGGTCCCGGAGGCCTGGGTGCCCGCGCCGCGCAGCACCTCGATCCCCCAGTCGCAGCCCCCGAGGATCAGGTGCTCCGCGGTCTGCCGGGCCGGGGCGCCGAGCCGTGCGAGGACGGCCGCGGCCCGTCCGTGCAGCAGCAGCCGGTCGTGCGCCGGCACCCGGGAGAGGACCGCGGGCCGGACCGCCGCGTGCGTGAAGCGGCCGGGCGCACCGGGCTCCAGGAGCCCGGCCCGTACGAGGGTTTCGCGGGCCTGCTGGTCGTGGACCTCGCCGTGGCCCGACAGCGCGGCGCACACCGCGGGGTCGGTCTCGGGCCCCAGGACGGCCAGCTGGCGCAGCAGTTCGCTCGCGCAGGGGTCGTCCTCGTCCAGCCAGGCCAGCACGGTCTCCGAGAGGGCCTGCGCCCCGATCGGCAGCACCTGCTCGGGGTCGGGCGAGCCGGCCGGCACGTGGGTGCGTCTGAGCCGGGTCACCAGGTCGTGCAGCACGAGCGGGTTCCCGTGCGCGAGGGTGTGGCAGAGCGCCGCCAGCTCCTGGTCGACGGGGCTGTCGAAGGCGCGGTCGACCAGCTCGGTCGTACAGGTCGGACACAGCGGCTCCGGCCACAGCCGCAGCAGGTACGGCAGCGGGCCGAGCTCCTCGGCCACCTGCGCGGCGGCCGAGGCGGGCAGGGTGGCCGCCATCAGCACCGGCAGGTCGTCGAGCCGCCGGGCGATGTACGAGAACCAGCGCATCGAGTGCGGGTCGGCGTTGGTCAGGTCGTCGACGAGGATGGCCAGCGGCCGGTCCACGGCCAGGGCCCGGGTGGTGCGCAGCAGGCCCAGCAGGTCCTGGTGGGTGGGCCCGGTCCCGCCGAGGGCGGGCACGGGCGTGTCCGGGCCGCCGGCGCCCCCGAGGACCGGGTCGAACAGCTGGCTCACCATGCTGTACGGGAACTCGCTCTCGCTCGGATGGCAGCGGGCCCGCAGCACCAGGGCCCCGGGCGGCAGCATCCGGGGCACGGCGTTGAGCAGTGCGGACTTCCCGATTCCGTGGGACCCGTGAATGGTGGCCACGGTCGGGCGGCCCAGGGCGAGTTCGGCGATGGCCCCCTGGAGGAGGTCCATCTCGCGCTCACGGTGGTAGAGGTCCCCGGTGGGTGAATGCATTGGGTCAATGTCGCATTCCGTACGGTCCAGGGCAAGGCAAAGGGCAGTCGGATCAGCCCAGTTGGACCCGATTCCCGCAGCGCAAGCGGATGGCCGAATTCCGTGCGCGGCCGCGCATCCCCCGGTGATCTCCGCAGCGCCCGTCCCGGTACGTATGGAACGCCTCCGGGGCTACGTATCCGAGGGCCCTTCCTGCGTATCAGGTGAAGCATTTACCCGCGGTCGGCCTCGTGTTTGTGTAGCCGGTGCGATGCCACGTCAGGCCCGATCGCGAGAACCAGGGGGGTACCGATGGAAAAGCCGCGGCTCAAGGCCCATTTCCACGCCGAAGTGCTGGAGGGCGAGCGGGTCTTCCTCTACGCCGAGGGCCAGAACTACCTGGTGCCCGGCAAGGCCGCCGCGGCCGTGCTGCCGCACCTGGACGGCCGAAAGACGGTCACCGAGATCGTGCAGGCCCTCGCCGGCACGCTGCCCGTCCCCGCCGTGTTCTCGGCGATCACCCGCTTCCGCGCCGCCGGGCACCTGGCCGAGGGCCGGCCCGACCTCCCGGACGCCACCCTCGCGTACTGGGACGCCCTGGGCATCGACCCCGCCCGCACGGTGTCCGCCGCCCCCGTCACGGTCTCCGCGGCCGAAGGCGTCGACCCCGGCCCGGTCCTCGACGCGCTGCGCGCGCTCGGACTGGCCGCCCGCACCGGCGCGTTCGACACCGTGCCGGAGGAGGGCATCTCCGTCGTCCTCGTCGACGACTACCTCGACCCGGCCCTCGAAACCCGCAACGAGCGCCAGCTGGCCGCCGGCCGGCCGTGGCTGCTGGCCCGCACCGGCGGCGTGGCGCCCTGGATCGGCCCGTTCCTCGACCCCGACCACACCGGCTGCTGGACCTGCCTGGCCCAGCGCCTGGCCGGCAACCGCCAGCTGGAGCGCTACCTCGCCGACAAGCGCGGCGAAGCGGTGCCCCGCCACCCGGTCCGCGCGGGCATCGCCGCCGGACCGCTGGCCGCCGCGGGCCTGATCGCCGCCGAGGCCGCCCGGATCACCGCCACCGGCGAACCCGGCGCCCTGTGCGGGCAGATGGTCACCCTCGACCTGGCCACCCTGAAGACCGAGTACCACCCGCTGGTCCGCCAGCCCCAGTGCCGCTCCTGCGGGGACCCGGCCGTCTACAGCGGGCGCAGCCCCAAGATCGTGCTGGCCTCCGGAGACGCCGTCCACACCAGCGACGGCGGCTACCGCGTCAACAGCCCCGAGGCCACCCTCGCCCGCCTGGAGCGGCACATCAGCCAGCACCTCGGCGCCATCACCAAGCTGGTCTCCCACACGCCCGAGTCCAACACCCTGACCTACAGCTACGCCGCGGGCCACAACTTCGCGATGGTCAACGACAGCATGGACCTGCTGCGCCGCAACCTGCGCGGCCAGAGCGGCGGCAAGGGCCGCTCCGAGATCCAGGCCAAGGTCAGCGCCGTCTGCGAGGCCGTCGAGCGCTACGTCGGCGTCTGGCGCGGGGACGAGCCCGTGCAGCGCGCCGCCTACCGCGACCTCGACCCGGCCACCGCCGTCCACCCCCGCAGCCTGCTGCACTTCTCCGAGGCGCAGGTCGCCGGCCGCAAGGCGTGGAACCAGGACCCCGCCAACCGCCTCCACAAGGTGCCGGACCCGTTCCCCGAGGACACCCCGATCGACTGGACCACCGGCTGGTCCCTCACCCACGACGAGGAGCGGCTGATCCCCGCCGCCTACTCCTGGTACGGCCACCCGGACCTCAAGGACCACTTCTTCTGCATCGCCGACTCCAACGGCAGCGCCGCGGGCAACTCCCTCGAAGAAGCGATCCTCCAGGGCCTGTGCGAGCTGACCGAGCGCGACGCCGTCGCCATCTGGTGGTACAACCGGCTGCGCGTCCCGGCCTTCGACATGGACTCGCTCGACGACCCGTACGTGGACCGGCTGCGCTCCTTCTACGACGCCATGGACCGCGACCTGTGGATGCTCGACATCACCACCGACCTCGGCATGCCGGTGTACGCGGCCGCCTCGCGCCGCCGCCACAGCGTCGAGGACGTCATGGTCGGCTTCGGCGCCCACCCGGACCCGCGCGTCGCCGCCTTCCGGGCGCTCACCGAGCTCAACCAGTTCCTGCCGATGATCGACAAGCGCGACGAGAACGGGGACACCGCGTACCTCGTCAGCGACCTGGAGACGCTGAACTGGCTGAAGACGGCCACCGTCGCCTCGGAGCCCTGGCTGCTGCCCGACCCGGAGCTGCCCGCCACCAAGGTCGGACCGCAGGCCGGGTTCGACCTCGCCGACCGCATCCGCGACCAGGTCGAGCGCATCAAGGAGGCCGGCTCCGAGGTCATCGTCGTCGACCAGACCCGCCCCGACCTCGAACTCAACGTGGTCAAGGTGATCGCCCCCGGCCTGCGGCACTTCTGGCGCCGGCTGGGCCCCGGCCGCCTCTACGACGCCCCCGTCCGCATGGGCCGGCTCGCCCGGCCCACCGCCGAGGCCGACCTCAACAGCTGGAACGTCTTCTTCTAGACGCCCACGCTCCTTCCGTGCCGGCCCCGCCCGGGGCCGGCACCGCTCACCCGCCACACCCGCCGCGGCCGGGGCACGCCCCGGCCCGCGCCTCCCCAGGGCTGGAGCCATGACCCTTACGAGCACACTGACGAGCGGGGTGCCGGCCACGGCCGCGTACACCCTGACCAGCCGGCTGGCCCGGGGCGGGGCCTTCGCGGACGGAAAGCTCACCACCCGCAGCGGCACCGTGCGCCTGGGCACCCTCACCCCCGGGGCCGCGGCCGCGCTGACCGCCCTCGGCGAGGCCGACCGCGACGAGGCCGCGGTCGGCGCGCTCGTCATCGCCCACGACGGCGAAACCGGTCTGCTGCGCTGGCAGTTGCTGCGCGCCCGGCTGGAAGCCGGCGGCCTGTTCGAGCACGCGGTGACCGGCCCCGACGGGACCCCGGTGGCCCGCCTGGTGCCCGTGGGCCGCGGCAGCACCGCCCTGGCGCCCGCCCCCCGCGGCCCGGTCCGGCTCAGCCGGCACGCCCTGCTGACCCCCGCCGAGGGCGCCCTGTCGCTGCGCGCCCCCGGCAGCCCGCTGGCCGTCGAGCTCGGCGCGGGCGCCACCGCCCTGCTCCCGCTCCTGACGACCTGGACCGAGGAGGTCCCGGCCCCGCTGCTGCGGCTGCTCGCCACCGCCGGCGCGCTGGCCCCCGGCGGCCCCGGCGCGGACCCGCAGGCCGAGGAGCGCGGCAGCATCCAGTGGGACCCGGTGGACCTCGCCTTCCACGCCCGCACCAGGACCCCGGCGTCCGCCCCCGGATACGGCGGCACCTACCGCCACGCGGACCGCTTCGGCCCCGAGCCGGCCGTGGCCCCCGGGGACGGCGGCATGCGGATCGCCCTGCCCGTACCCGACCTCGCCGCGGTCACCGCCCGGGACCTGACCCTCACCGAGGCCATCGAGCAGCGCACCTCCACCCGCGCGCACGACGACGCCGCCCCGCTGACCGCCGCCCAGCTCGCCGAGCTGCTCTACCGGACCGTCCGGATCCGCGGCACCTCCACCGGCAGCGACGGCCAGGAGCTCGCCGACCGCCCGATGCCCAGCGGCGGCGCCGTGCACGAGCTGGAGGTCTACCCTCTGGTCACCCGCTGCGAGGGCCTGGAGCCGGGGCTGTACCGGTACGTCGCCGACCGGCACGAGCTGGAGCTCGTCTGCCCGCCCGGCCCGGCCACCGCCTCCCTGGTCAAGGAGGCCCGCGGCGGCACCATGATGGCGTCCGACCCGCACGTGGTCCTGCTGGTCGCGGCCCGCTTCGGCCGCGTGATGTGGAAGTACGAGACGGTCGCCTACCCGCTGATCCTCAAGCACGTCGGCGTGCTCTACCAGACCGTCTACCTGGTGGCCACCGCCATGGGGCTGGCCGTGTGCGGCCTCGGCGGCGGGGACACCTCCGCGTTCGCCGCCGCCACCGGCCGCGACCCGCTGCTGGAGGGCACCGTCGGCGAACTCGTCCTCGGCAGCCGCCCGGTCGGCGGGGCCGCAGGCGGACGGGCCGCGGCCGCCACCGCCGCCACCGCCGCCACCGCAGCCGCCGTCGAGGCCCCCGCCGCCGCCACCGACCCCGCCCCCGCGGGCTCCTGACCCGGGGAGGGGGACACGCCGTGAAGTTCCGCTACCAGGCGCTCCAGCGCAAGCGGCAGCCGGACGAGCTCGACGCGGCCGTCATGCTCGCGGCCCCGCGCGGCTGGATCGCCGTCTTCGTCGTGCTCATCGTCATGGTCGGCGCCTGCGTGTGGGCGGCGCTCGCCCGGCTCGACGTCACCGTCGACGCCCCGGGCGTCCTGACCCACCCCGGCGGCACCAGCCAGGTCCAGAGCCCGTACACCGGCATGGCGCAGGACCTGCTGGTCCGCCCCGCGGACCTGGTCCGGGCCGGACAGCCCGTGGCCCGCCTCGCCGACCGGGACGGGAAGGTCCGTACGATCACCAGCCCCTTCGCGGGCAAGGTCATCAGCGCCGCGCTCACCGCCGGGCAGTTCGTCCCGGCCGGCACCACCGTCGCCACGGTCGAGCGCACCGACCTGCCCGGCGACCGCCTCGTCGCGCTCGTCTTCGTGCCCGCCGACCGGGCCGCCCGGCTGGTCCCCGGCCGCCCCGTCGACCTGTCCGTGTCCACCGCGCCCCCGGCCGTCTTCGGCCTGCTGCGCGGCACGGTCACCCGGGTGGACCCGTACCCGCTGACCCGCGAGGGCCTCGCGGCGATCGCCGGCGGGGAGCTGGCGGCCCGCAGCTTCCAGCAGGACCAGGCACCGCGCCTGGTCACCGTCGATCTGGTCCCCGAACCCGGCTCCGCCTCCGGCTACGCATGGAGCGCCGCCAAGCCCCCGCCGGTCCGGCTCAGCTCGCAGACCTCGGTGTCCGCCTCCATCGAGCTGCGTACCCAGTCGCCGTTCGACCTGGTGCTCGGGCGCTGAGCGCCGCCGGTGCCGAGACACCCGACGAGAAGCCGAGGAAACGGCCGTGAGTGACACGAAGACCCGACCCCCCGTGGCCCCCTCCCGTCGGGACGCCCGCCGCACCCGGCGCACCGCGTCCCGCAACCGCCGCTGGGCACGGCGGCGCGCCCACCGGGTGCCCACCGTCCTCCAGATGGAGGCGGTGGAGTGCGGCGCGGCCAGCCTGTCGATGATCCTCGCCCACTACGGGCGGCACGTCCCGCTGGAGGAGCTGCGCGGCCTGTGCGGGGTCTCCCGGGACGGCGCCCGGGCCAGCGCCGTGCTGGCCGCGGCCCGGTCGTTCGGGCTGGTCGCCAAGGGCTTCCAGGCCGAGACCGACCAGCTGCAGGAGAAGCTCCGCACCGGGCCGGTCATCATCTTCTGGGCCTTCCAGCACTTCCTGGTGATCGAGGGCATCACCACCCGGTTCGGCCGCACCCAGGTCGCCGTCAACGACCCGGCGAGCGGGCCCCGGCTGATGGAGTGGTCCGAGTTCGACTCCGGCTACACCGGCATCGTCCTCACCTTCGAGCCCGGCCCCGAGTTCACCCCGGGCGGCAAGCGCAGCAGCACCGCCGCCGCCCTCCTCGACCGCCGGCTGCCCTCCGGGCGCGCCCTGCCCCTGGTCCTGCTCGCCAGCCTGCTCCTGGTGGTGCCGGGCATCGTCGGCGCCGCCTACTCCCGGGTCTTCCTCGACCGGGTGCTCGGCTCGGACTCGCCCACGGCCGTGCTGCCGCTGCTCCTGGCCATGGCCGTCACCGCCCTGATGGTCTTCGTCCTCACGTCCGTGCAGCAGCACTACCTGCTGCGCATGGAGATCCGCACCGGCCTGGTGGCCTCGGCCCGCTTCTTCCGCCACCTGCTGCGGCTGCCCATCGAGTTCTTCCTCCAGCGCCGCCCGGCCGAGGTGGCCAAGCGCGTGGCGAGCAACGACACCGTCGCGATGATCCTCTCCCGCGACGTGGCCGCCACCACGATCAACCTCGCCCTCGTGGTCTTCTACGGCGGCCTGATGATCCGCTACGACGTGCTGCTCGGCGCGGTCGGCCTGGGCACCGCCGCCCTCAACGTCGTGGTGCTGCAACTGGTGTCCCGGTCCCGCAAGGACGCCGTGGACGCCCTGCGCGCCGACCGCGGCAACCTGGTCGGCACCACCTTCGCGACCCTCTCCACCATCGAGTCCGTCAAGGCCACCGGCGCCGAGCCCGACGCCTTCACCCGCTGGGCCGGCTTCCTCGCCAAGGTCACCACCGCCCAGCAGCGGCTCGGCCAGACCACGGCGGTGCTCACCGTCCTGCCGCCCCTGCTGGCCGTCGTCAACATCGGCCTCATGCTGCTCGTCGGCGGCCTGCGGGTGGCCGACGGCACCCTCAGCGTCGGCATCCTCGTCACCTTCCAGACCCTGCTGGCGGCCCTCAGCCGCCCCGTCACCCAGCTCACCAACCTGGGCAGCCGGCTCCAGGAGATGAACGCCGACCTCAAGCGCATCCACGACGTGGAGAAGTACCCGCAGGCCCGCGGGTTCCAGGAGGGCGCACCCGGCACGGACGAGGCAGCGGCCGACGGGCGGGGCGTCCCGGCCAACCGGCTCGACGGCGAACTCACCCTGGAAGACGTCACGTTCGGCTACGGCCCGCTCGCCGCCCCCGTGGTCACCGGGCTCACCCTCACCGTCGCCCCCGGCTCCCGCACCGCGATCGTCGGCGGCTCCGGCAGCGGCAAGTCCACCGTGGGCCGCCTCGTGACCGGCCTGTACGAGCCGCGCTCGGGGCAGATCCGGATCAGCGGCCGGCCCCGCGAGGAGGTCCCCCGCACGGTGCTCGCGGCCTCGATGGCGTACGTGGACCAGGACGTGGCCCTGTTCGCCGGGACGGTGCGCGACAACCTCACCCTGTGGGACGACACCGTGCCCGACGAGGTCGTCCTCGCCGCCCTCCAGGACGCCGCCGTCTTCGACGAGGTCATGTCCCGGCCCGGCGGCCTCAACGCCAAGGTGAGCGAACAGGGCAGCAACTTCAGCGGCGGCCAGCGCCAGCGCCTGGAACTCGCCCGCGCGCTCTCCGCCCGCCCCACCCTGCTCGTCCTCGACGAGGCCACCAGCGCCCTCGACCCGGCCACCGAGCGCACCGTCATGGACAACCTGCGCCGCCGCGGCTGCGCCTGCCTGATCATCGCCCACCGGCTGTCGACCGTGCGCGACGCCGACGAGATCATCGTGCTCGACCGGGGCGTCATCGCCGAGCGCGGCACCCACGACGAACTGCTGGCCGCCCGGGGCCGCTACGCCGCCCTGTTCGACTCCAGCCGCTCCGACGAGAAGGACACGCTGTGAGCAGTCCCGCCGCCGCCCCCGCCCGGACCGTCTGCCTCGACGACCCCGGGAGCCTGCTGTACGTGGAATCCGGCGCGGCCGACCTGTTCGCCGTGGAACGCGGGGCGGACGGCGGTGACGGCGGGGAGCACGGCCGGCGCCACTTCCTGTGCCGCGCCGAGGCGGGCATGATCGTGGTGTGCGGCACGGCCGCCGAGAGCCGCCACACCGTCGTCGCCCGGCCCGTGCTCGACGCCCGGCTGACCCGCCTGCCGCTGGCCCTGCTCAACGGGGTCCGCCTCGGCCGGGCCACGCTGCCCCGGCCCCCCGGCGAACGCCGCGCCGTGCTCGACCACGCCCGGGTCCTCGACGGCCTCACCGCGGGGCTCAGCGCCCTCGCCGAGGCGCTGCCCGGCGCCCTCGCGCCCCGCCAGTTCACCTCCCTCAGCACCTCCGTGGCCACCGAACTCGACAAGGGCGACGTGGCCCGCTCGGTGGACGGCGTGCAGTTCGTCCGCGTGGTCTCCGGCCTGCTCGACCCCGGCGACCCCGCCACCGAGGGCGGCGCCGGCCTCGACGGGGAGGAGGACCTCAGCGCCCTGGAGCCCGTCGGGCCCGGTGCCGAGCTGGTCCTGACCGAACAGGACTGGGTCAGGGCCCGCGGCCCGGCCCTCCTGACCACCGCCTCCCTCCTCACCGTCTACCGGGAGGGCCGGCTGACGGCCGCGCTGACCGAGCACGCCGCCCGGCTGCGCGCCGCCATCGACCACCGGATCGCCGTCCAACTGGTCCGCGAGCGCGCCGAACTCGCCGCGCGGCAGGCCCAGGACGGCCGGGTGCTCTCCTCCGCCGTCCGCGCGTTCGACGCGGTCCTGCACGACACCGGCACCCGCGTGAAGCTCGCGGACGTGGCCGACGACGCGCCGATGCTCGCGGCCGTGCGGCTGGTCGCCTCCCGGCAGGGCTTCTCGGTCCGCCCCCCGGTCCGCACCGGGCCCGGCCCCCGCACCCCCGCCCAGGACCTGCGCGCCATCGCCCTCGCCTCCGGGTTCCGCACCCGCACCATCCGGCTGGAGGACCGCTGGTGGACCCGTGACCTGGGGCCGGTGGTCGGCTACCACGTCACCGGCCGGCCCGTGGCCCTGCTGCCCCTCGGCCAGGGCTACGTCCTCGTCGACGACGGCAGGATCACCACCGTCGACGCCGAGACCGCCGCCCGGCTGCGGCCCGGCGCCGTCGTGCTGTACCGGCCGCTGCCCACGGGCGTGCGCAGCGTCCCCGCCCTGCTGAAGTTCGGCCTCTCCCCGTCCCTCGGCCACGGCCGCGACCTGGCCCGGCTCGCCCTCACCGGCGCGCTCGTCGCCCTGATCGGCCTGATCATCCCGGTGATGACCGGCAAGGTGCTCGGCGAGTTCGTGGCGGAGGCCGACCGGAACCTGATCGTGCAGGGGGCCCTGGTCGTCATCGGCTCCGGCCTGGTGACCGCCGCGCTGTCCGTCGTGCAGAACCTCGCCGTGCTGCGGCTGGAGAGCCGGTCCGGCGCGGCCATGCAGGCCGGACTGTGGAACCGGCTGCTGTCCCTGCCGGCCGGGTTCTTCAGCCGCTACTCCACCGGCGAGCTGGGCACCACCGTGCTCGGTGTCACGGCCGCCCAGGAGCTCCTGTCCGGCATGCTCACCACGGCCACGCTGGCCCTGCTGACGGGCCTGGCCAACCTGGCACTGGTCTTCTGGTACGACCTGACCCTGGCCCTGGTCGCCACCGGACTCACGGCCGTCGGCGTGCTGTTCGCCGCGGTGGCCGGACGCCTCCAGCTGCGCTGGGCCCGCCGCGAGTACACGCACGAGCAGGCCATGTCCGCGATGGTCTTCCAGATGCTCACCGCCATGCCCAAGCTGCGGGTGGCCGCCGCCGAGGAGCGGGCCTTCGCCGAGTGGACCCGGCTGGCCGCCCGCGGGCACGCCCTGTCCGCCCGGGTCCGCCGGGTGCAGAACAGCGTCACCACCTTCAACGCCGGTTTCCCGCTGGTGTGTTCGGCGGTCGTCTTCGGGGTGACCGCCGGCCCCCTGCACGGTGAGGTGCCGATCGCCACCTTCCTGCCGTTCTACGCGGCCTTCAACCTGCTGCTCGCGGCGGGCCTGCAGTTCACCGCCTCCGTCGTCTCGGCCGTCGGCACGGTCCCGATGCTGGAGCGGCTGCAGCCCATCCTCGAAGCGGAGCCGGAGACCGACGGCACCAAGGTGGACCCCGGCGACCTCTCCGGCCGCCTCGCCGTCTCGCACGTGTCGTTCCGCTACGGCCAGGAGGGCCCGCTCGTCCTGGACGACGTCAGCCTCACCGTGCAGCCCGGCGAGTTCATCGCCGTCGTGGGCGCCTCCGGCAGCGGCAAGTCCACCCTGCTGCGCCTGCTGCTGGGCTTCGAGACCCCGCTGTCGGGCAGCCTGCTGTACGACGGCCAGGACCTGGCCGAGCTGGACGTCTCGGCGGTCCGCAGGCAGTGCGGGGTGGTGCTCCAGAACGGCTCGCTCCAGGCCGGCACCATCTTCGCCAACATCATCGGCTCCGGCGGGCACACGGTGGACGACGCCTGGGCGGCCGCCGAGATGACGGGCCTGGCCGAGGACGTCCGGGCCATGCCGATGGGCATGGACACCATGATCTCGGAGGGCACCAACACCCTCTCCGGCGGGCAGCGCCAGCGCCTCATGATCGCCCGGGCCCTGGTGGCCCGGCCCCGCCTGGTCTTCTTCGACGAGGCGACCAGCGCCCTCGACAACCCCACCCAGGGGCTGGTGGCCGAGAGCACGCACCGGCTGAACGCCACCCGGATCGTCATCGCGCACCGGCTGTCCACGGTGGTCGACGCCGACCGGATCGTGGTGATGGACCGCGGGCGGATCGTCCAGCAGGGCACGTACGAGCAGCTCATGGCGGACGCGGACGGGCTGTTCGCGCGGCTGGCCGGGCCGCAGATGTCCGGTGCGGGCAGCGGGAGTTGAGTCGGCCGGTTCCGGTCCGTCCCGGCAGCGCGTGACGGGTGAGATGATCGGGCCGGAACGATACGCTCCACCCGTTCCACGACCACCAGGCTCCGCCGCGCCACCCAACTCGCGTCAGAGCAGACCCGATTCACCGATCAGGGGGAACCATGAGCCAGCCCAGGGCGGCCTACACCAACCTCAACGTCCTGATTCCCGTGGGCTATGCGGCGGTCGTCGCCCTGCTCGCGGCCTTCGGCTCCGGCAAGATCGCAGGCGGTTTCGCCGTGATCGGCGGAGTCGCGATCGGACTGTGGTTCGCCTTCGGCCGCCGGCGCGCCCACCGCAGCTGACCGGCCCGGTCCGCCCCGCTGCGCCTCCCCGGTGAACCGCGGAGGCGCAGATCCCCTCTTCCCCTTCGAACGCGCGGGCGGCCGCCCGGAACCACCCGGATCCCGGCCGGCCGCCGGCAGGGACGGCGAAGGGGCGGGCGCATGGGGAAACGCGGCGCGGGGCGCGGTGCGAAACGCAGGGCACGGCAGGGCGGGGGACCGCCCCGTACGACCCTCCTCGGCAAGGGGACCCTCGGCGTCGGCGCCCTCGGCCTCCTCGTGATCGGCGGCGCCGCCCTGCACGCCCCCGCCGACCGCGGCCCGGCCGGCCCGCCGCCCGCCGCCGCACACCGGGCCGGTACGTACGAGGTGCCCGCCCCGCAGCCGCCCGCGGAGCCCCGGCCCACGGCGAGCGACCGCGCCGCGCGCTCCGTGCCCCGCCAGGGCCCCGGCACCTTCACGGCGGCCCGGGCGGCGGGCGGGGCCACCGGCACGGGGGCGCTGCGCCGGTACGCGGTCGAGGTCGAGGACGGTTCCGGCCTCGACGCGGACCGGGCGGCGGGGGAGATCCGCACGATCCTCGGGCACCGGCAGAGCTGGGCCGCGCACGGCCGGGCGAGCTTCCGGCTGGTGGGCGCGGGGGAGCGGCCCGACTTCACCATCAAGATCGCCACTGCGGACACCGCCGACCGGCTCTGCGCGGCCGAGAACATGGACACCGGCGGGGAGCTGAACTGCGAGACCTCCTTCGGGGTGGTCGTGAACCTCAAGCGCTGGCTCACCGGCTCCCCGAAGTACGACGGCCCGCCCGCCGAGTACCGCCACCTGATCATCAACCACGAGGTGGGCCACGAGATCGGCATCAAGCGCCACCTGGGCTGCTCCGGACCCGGCCGCCCCGCGCCCGCGATGATGCAGCAGATCAAGGGCCTGGACGGCTGCCGCTCGAACGCCTGGCCGTACGACGCGCAGGGCCGCTACGTGGACGGCCCGGAGGCCCCGTAGCGGGCGCCGGCCGGGAGCCGTCCGGGGCCCCGGACCGGCCCGCGGGGACTTGCGGAAGTCGGTGCGAGTGCGCCAGATCACCCTAGAGCCGACCCGTGGGGGCCGGTTTATGATGCCCGCAGGGGACCGGGGCTCCACACCCTGCAGGAAGGAGCGGACCGCTACCCGGAAGTTCGTGTCGAGGAGACAGAAATGTCGACGCATTCCCTTGATGCCTCCGGAGCCGGTTCGGACACCCCGAACCTCGACTTCGCCGGCACCACCCCCTACGAGGACTACGTCCAGGCGGACGTCCTCACCCACCTCCAGCACCCCCGCTCGGACGATCCCGGCGAGATGGTGTTCCTGGTGACCACCCAGGTCATGGAGCTGTGGTTCACCGTGATCGTGCACGAGTGGGAGACCGCGGCCCGGGCGCTGCGCGAGGACCGCATCCCCGTGGCGATGGACGCGCTGAAACGATCCCTCCGCGAGCTGGAGGCCCTCAACGCCTCCTGGCGCCCGCTCGCCCAGCTCACCCCCGCCCAGTTCAACTCGTACCGCAGTGCCCTCGGCGAGGGGTCCGGCTTCCAGTCCGCGATGTACCGCCGCATGGAGTTCCTGCTGGGCGAGAAGTCCTCGTCCATGCTCGTCCCGCACCGCGGCGCTCCGCGCGTGCACGCCGAGCTGGAGAAGGCGCTCTGCGAGCCCAGCCTCTACGACGAGGTGCTGCGGCTGCTGGCCCGCCGCGGCCTGCCCGTCCCGGAGGCCGTCCTCACCCGCGACCTCACGCAGAAGTACGAGCCCTCGCCCGAGGTCGAGACCATCTGGGCGGAGCTCTACGCGGCCGACCAGAACGCCGAACTCGTCCGCCTCGGCGAGGTGTTGACCGACGTGGGCGAGCTGGTCTGGCGCTGGCGCAACGACCACCTGGTCGCCACCCGCCGCGCGATGGGCTCCAAGGTCGGCACCGGCGGCTCGGCCGGCGTGGCCTGGCTGGAGAAGCGGGCCGCCAAGAACGTGTTCCCCGAGCTCTGGACGGCCCGCAGCCATGTCTGAGACCCGCGGGATACCCGACGGGCGGCTCGCCGAGCGGGCCGCCGCACTCGACGCCGCCGACGAACTCGGCAAGCTGCGCGAGCGCTTCACCCTCCCCGACGGGGTGGTCTACCTCGACGGCAACTCCCTCGGCGCCCTCCCCTCCGCCGTGCCCGGCCGCCTCGCGGACGTGGTTGCGCGCGAGTGGGGCGAGCTGCTGATCCGCTCCTGGGACGAGAGCGGCTGGTGGACGGCGCCCGAGCGGATCGGCGACCGGATCGCCCCGCTCGTCGGCGCGGCCGCCGGGCGCATCGTCGTCGGCGACTCCACCAGTGTGAACCTCTTCAAGGCACTGGTCGGCGCGGCCCGGCTGGCCCCCGAGGGCCGCGACGAACTCCTCGTGGACGCCACCACCTTCCCGACCGACGGCTACATCGCCGAGTCCGCGGCCCGGATGACCGGCCTGCGGGTGGTCCCCGTGGAGCCGGGCGCCCTGCGCTCCGCGCTGGGCCCCCGTACCGCCGTGGCCCTCGTCAACCACGTCGACTACAAGACCGGCCGGCTGCACGACCTGCCCGCCCTCACCGCGGCCGCGCACGCCGCGGGCGCGCTGGTGGTCTGGGACCTGTGCCACAGTGCGGGCGCCCTGCCGGTCGGCCTGGACGCGCACGCCGTGGACCTCGCGGTGGGCTGCACGTACAAGTACCTCAACGGCGGCCCCGGCTCGCCGGCCTACCTGTACGTCAACGAGCGGCACCAGGGGGCCTTCGACACCCCGCTGCCCGGCTGGAACTCGCACGCCGAGCCCTTCGCCATGACCCCCGGCTACGTTCCCGCCGAGGGCGCCGTCCGCGGCCGCGTGGGCACCCCGGACATCCTGTCCATGCTCGCGCTGGAGGCCGCCCTCGACGTCTGGGACGGGGTGCGCATCGAGGACGTGCGCGCCAAGTCCCTCGCCCTGACGGACTTCTTCCTGGAGTGCGTGGAGGCGTACCTGCCGGCCGGATCCGTGACCTCCGTGACCCCGGAGGCGCACGAGGAGCGCGGGAGCCAGGTCTCGCTGCGCACCGGCAACGCCGCGCAGGTCATGCGCGAGCTGATCGGCCGGGGCGTGATCGGCGACTTCCGCAGCCCGGACGTGCTGCGCTTCGGCTTCACGCCCCTCTACGTCGGATTCGCCGACGCGGAGCGTGCGGCCCGGACCCTGGGTCACATATACGGGTGATCATGACCGGTCCCCGGGGCCGGTCCGCTGAAACGATGCGCCCCAGGGGCGGGCGGGGGCCGGTGCTCCCGTCCGCCCCCGGTGCGCCACGATCCGCCGCCCCGGGGGCTGGTACGGTCCCGCTGCCCGGATCCGTTCGATCTCCGCGTCGAGCGCCGTACGAGAGGTTGAGCCGCTTGACTGACCCCGCAGTGGAACGGGACGCAGCCGAAGCCGAATCGGCCTTCTCGCACCCGCCCGTCGCTCCGGACGCCACCGCTTCGTACGGCGGGCACCCCGACCAGGTCGTGGACTTCTACGCGCCCCGCGGGCCCGGCCCGGGCCCGGCCCCGCTGGTGGCCCTCCTGCACGGCGGCGCCTGGCGGGCGCCCTACGACCGGCAGCACGTCACCCCGCTCGCCGACTTCCTGGCCCGGCGCGGTTTCGCCGTGGCGAACATCGAGTACCGGCGGGGCAGCTCCGTACCGCACCAGGGCGCGGGCGGCCCGGTCGCGGGCCGCTGGCCGGAGACCTTCGACGACGTGGCCGCCGCGATGGACGCCCTGCCGGCCCTGGCCGCGGCCGCCCTCCCGCAGGCCGACCTGCGCCGCACCGTGGTCACCGGGCACTCCGCGGGCGGCCACCTCGCCCTGTGGGCCGCCGCCCGGCACGTCCTGCCCGCCGGCTCCCCGTGGCGGCTGCCGGCCGCCCCGACGCTGCGCGGGGTGGTGGCGCTGGCCCCCATCGCGGACTTCACCGTCGCCGAGCAGCTCGGCGTCTGCGGCGGCGCCTCGGAGCAGCTCCTCGGCGGCCCCGCCCACTTCCCGGCCCGCCTCCCGCACGCCGACCCGGCCGCCCTGCTGCCCACGGGCATCGCCACGGCGATCGTGCACGGCCGCGAGGACATCGTCGTCCCCCCGAAGGTCGCCGAGTCCTACGTGGCCGCCGCCGCCCGCGCCGGCGAGATGGTCGGCCTCACCCTCCTCGACGAGGTCGGCCACTTCCCCCTGATCGACCCCTCCGCCGACGCCTGCGCCGTGGTCGCGGAGGAACTGGCCCAGCTGGCCTGGTGACCTCTCTTGCATCGCGGCCACGGCCGAACGGCATGGCGCGGCCGTACTGCACCATGACGGCGACTACGACATGACCGGCGCGGTTACGGGCCGGCCGATGCAACGGGTTGTCCCGGCGGGGACCGCGGAATGACCGGAGGGGTGGACCCGCCGACGGCGGATCCACCCCTCCGGGCGTGCAGGACTAGATGAACGAGTTGATCTCGATCGTCTCGGTGCGGCCGGGGCCCACGCCGATCGCGGAGATCGGGGCGCCCGACATCTCCTCCAGGGCCTTCACGTACGCCTGCGCGTTCTTCGGCAGGTCGGCGAAGGTCTTGGCCTTGGTGATGTCCTCGGACCAGCCCGGCAGGTACTCGTAGACCGGCTTCGCGTGGTGGAAGTCCGTCTGCGAGTAGGGCAGCTCCTCGACGCGCTTGCCGTCGATCTCGTACGCGACGCAGACCGGGATCTGCTCCCAGCCGGTCAGCACGTCCAGCTTGGTGAGGAAGAAGTCGGTCAGGCCGTTCACGCGGGTGGCGTAGCGGGCGATCACCGCGTCGAACCAGCCGCAGCGGCGGTCACGGCCGGTGGTGACACCGCGCTCGCCGCCGATGCGGCGCAGGTCCTCGCCGTCCTGGTCGAACAGCTCGGTCGGGAACGGGCCGGCGCCGACGCGGGTCGTGTACGCCTTGAGGATGCCGATCACGCGGGTGATCTTGGTCGGGCCCACGCCGGTGCCGGTGCAGGCGCCGCCCGCGGTCGGGTTCGACGAGGTCACGAAGGGGTACGTGCCGTGGTCCACGTCGAGCAGGGTGCCCTGGCCGCCCTCGAACAGCACGACCTTGTCCTCGTCGAGCGCGTTGTTCAGGATCAGGGTGGTGTCGGCGACGAACGGCTTGATCTGCTCCGCGTACTGGAGCATCTCCTCGACGATCGCGCCGGCCTCGATCGCGCGGCGGTTGTACAGCTTGGCGAGCAGCTGGTTCTTGTTCTCCAGCGCCGCCTCGACCTTCTGGATGAGGATCGACTCGTCGTACAGGTCCTGTACGCGGATGCCGACGCGGTTGATCTTGTCCGCGTAGGTCGGGCCGATGCCGCGGCCCGTGGTGCCGATCTTGCGCTTGCCGAGGAAGCGCTCGCCGACCTTGTCGAGGGTGACGTTGTACGGCGTGATCAGGTGCGCATTGCCGCTGATGAGCAGCTTGGAGGTGTCCACCCCGCGCTCGTTCAGGCCGCGCAGCTCGGACAGCAGGACGGCCGGGTCCACGACCACGCCGTTGCCGATCACCGGGGTGCACTCAGGGGTGAGGATGCCGGAAGGGAGCAGGTGCAGGGCGTACTTCTGGTCGCCGACGACCACCGTGTGGCCGGCGTTGTTGCCGCCCTGGTAGCGCACCACATAGTCAACGGAGCCACCGAGGAGGTCGGTGGCCTTTCCCTTGCCCTCGTCTCCCCACTGGGCTCCGAGCAGCACAAGAGCGGGCACAGGCGTACACCTCTTCCGGATGGGGCATGTCCAAGGTCAGGGGGCGTACGACGATGTACACCGCAGGCTGAGCCGTCGGACCGGTGCCCCGGAATAGACGAAGCCCCTGGCGCAATAGCGCAAGGGGCTCTTGCACAAAGATGCTACCCGAGGAAGGACCGAGGTGTCGGCTCCAGAGCCCACCATGAGCCCCGCGGGCGCGGCGGAGACCGCGCTGCTGGTGCTCGTCGACCCGGTCGCCCGCCGCCTCGACGGCGAGTCCGTGCGGATCGCGAAGGACGTGCTGTGTGCCGGGGCGGCGGCGAAGATCTGCCTCCCCGACGGACCTGAGGAGTTCGCGCGGGCCCTCGCCCGCCGGGGTCATCGCCGCCCGGTGATCGTGGGCGACGACCGGGCGCTGGTGCGGGCGGTGGGCCTGCTGCACCGGGAGCGCGGGGCGGCCGGCGGGGCGCTCTCCCTGGTCCCGGTCGGTCCGCTGGGCGCGCTGTCCCTGGCCCGCGCGCTGGGCGTGCCCACGGGGGCGGTGGCCGGGGCGCGGGCCGTCCTGGACGGGCGGGTACGGATGCACGACCTGCTGGTCGACGACTCCGACGGGGTCGTGCTCGGCGGGCTGCGGCTGGCGCCGGCGGGCGGGGCGGTGGCGGCTGCGGCCCCCGGCTCCGTGTGGAGCGCGTGCCGCTCCCTCGTGCGGACCCTGGTCCGGCCCCCGGTGGGGCTGGGGCCGGGCCATCGCCTGCGCGTGGAGGCGGACGGGGTGGTCCTGACCGACGTGGACCGTCCGGTCCGCGAGGTCTCCGTCTTCGCGCGCGCCGGGGTGGCCGAGGTCGTGGTCCGCCCCGACGGCGCGGCCGCCCGGCCGCTCACGGCCCGGGCCCGCACGGTCACCGTCTCCGGTGCGGACTTCCGCTACCGGGCGGACCACCACCACCTCGCGGGGCCGGTCCGCCGCCGCACGTGGACCCTCCACCCCTCCGCCTGGTCCCTCACCGTCCCCCACTAACGGGGACTCCGCCCCCGGACCCCCGCGCCTCAATCGCCGGCGGGGCTTGTTTTCCCTCGGCCCGGTCCCGGAAGCTGCGCCCCGCCGCCCGCTTTCGGGGGCTCCGCCCCCGGACCCCCGCGCCTCAAGCGCCGGCGAGGCTGGATGTGGCCCAGCCGGCCCTGCACCCGCGCCCCGCGGATGGGTTTCGGGGCTCCGCCCCGGACCCCGGTCCTCAAACGCCGGACGGGCTGGATTGTGCCCCCCGGCCCGGAGGCGAACCGCGGACGGGGGGCGAATCAAGCCCCGCCGGCGATTGAGGCGCGGGGGTCCGGGGGCGGAGCCCCCGAAACCCACCCGCGGGGTGCGGGCGCAGGGCCAGTGGGGCCACATCCAGCCTCGCCGGCGTTGGAGGCGCGGGGTGCGGGGCGGAGCCCCGTCAGGGCTCGACCAGGAGTTCGCGGAGGCCGCGGATGACGTAGCCGTCCTGCCACTGCGGCTCGGAGCAGAGGCGAAGCGCGGGCCGCCCCGGCGCAAGGAGGGCCGCGAAGGAGGCGTTCAGTTCAAGGCGCGCCAGCGGCGCCCCGAGGCAGTAGTGGATGCCCGCACCGAAGGTGATGTGGGGGTTGTCGCTGCGGAGGAGATCCAGCTCGTCGGGCCGCGCGAACCGCGCAGGATCCCGGTTCGCCGAGCCGAACAGCAGCGCCACCTCGGCCCCCCGCGGCAGCACCGTCCCGCCGATCTCCACCTCGTCGAGCACCCACCGCTCGAACATCTGCAGCGGCGTGTCGAAGCGCATGAGTTCTTCCACAGCTGTGGACAACATGCCCGCCGGATCCGCCCGCAGGGCGGCCAGCTGCCCGGGATGCCGGAAAAGGGTCCACCACCCGTTGGCCGTGGTGTTCACCGTCGCCTCGTGCCCCGCGTTCAGCAGCAGCACGCACGTGGACACCATCTCCTGCTCGCTCAGCCGCCCGCCCTCGTCGTGCGCCGCGATCAGCGCCGAGATCAGGTCCTCCCCGGGGTCCCGCCGCCGCTCGGCGATCAGCCCCCGCAGGTACGCGTCGAACTCCACGCTCGCCCGTACCGCCCGCGCCGCCGTCTCCGCGTCCGGCTTCAGCTCGAACATCCCGCAGATGTCCGCCGACCAGGGCCGCAGCAGCCCCCGGTCCGCCTCCGGCACCCCCAGCAGCTCGGCGATCACGGCCACCGGCAGCGGCTCGGCGACCGCCTTCAGCAGGTCCCCGCCGCCCTCCGCGAAGAGCCGGTCCGCGAGTTCCCCGGCCATCCGGTGCACGGCCGGCGCGAGCCGTTCCACCGTCCGCGGGGTGAAGGCCTTGGAGACCAGCCGCCGGACCCGCCCGTGGTCGGGTTCCTCCAGGTCGAGCAGCCCGTTCCCGTTGAGCACGTGGAAGGGCTCGTGCTCCGGCGGCGGCGGGGTCCGGCCGAACTCCTCGTGCCCGAAGCGGTGCAGGTACGTCCGCCCCAGCCGCCGGTCCCGCAGCAGCGCGGCGACGTCCGCGTGGTGCGGGACCAGCCACTGCCCGGTCGCCTCGCACCACAGGACCCGCCCGCGCCTGCGCAGCTCCCGGTAGACGGGATAGGGATCGGCCACGAAGGCGGCCGACCAGGGATCGAAACCGGATCCGTCCGCCGAGCGACCGGCCCCGCCGTCCGCCCCGCCGTCCGCCGCGCCGCCCGCCCCGCCGCCCGTCACGCCATCGTCCATGCCGCAGACGCTAGCGGAGCGGCCCCCGCTTCAGGACGGGGTCACGAGCCGCGCCTCGTACGCGAACACCGCCGCCTGGGTCCGGTCCCGCAGCCCCAGCTTCACCAGCACCCGGCTGACGTGCGTCTTGATCGTGGACTCCGCCACCACCAGCCGCTCCGCGATCTCCGCGTTGGACAGCCCCTGCGCGATCAGGACCAGCACCTCCGTCTCCCGTTCCGTCAGCTCGCCCACCGCGGCCGGGGCCGCCACCGGCCGCCCCGGCTCGGACAGCTTGGAGAACTCCGAGATCAGCCGCTTCGTGACGGAGGGCGCGAGCAGGGCCTCCCCGGCCGCGACCACCCGCACCCCGTCCGCGAGCTGCCGCGCCGACGCGTCCTTGAGCAGGAACCCGGAGGCCCCCGCGCGCAGCGCCTGGTACACGTACTCGTCGAGGTCGAAGGTGGTCAGGACGAGCACCTTGGCCGACCCGTCGGCGGCCACGATCTCCCGGGTGGCCTCCAGCCCGTTGAGCACCGGCATCCGGATGTCCATCAGCACCACGTCCGGCCGCAGCTCCGCCACCCGCTCGACGGCCTGCCGCCCGTCCACGGCCTCGCCGACCACCTCGATGTCCGGCATCGCGTTCAGCAGGACGGAGAAGCCCTCGCGGACCATCATCTGGTCGTCCACGATGAGCACCCTGATGCTCATGCCGGGTCCCCGCCCGCCGCCGCGCGCACCGGCAGGAACACCGCGACCTCGTACCCGCCGTCCGCCGTCGGCCCCGTCGTCATCTCGCCCTCCAGCATGGCCACCCGCTCGCGCATCCCCGTGATCCCGTGCCCGGCCCCCGGCGAGGGCCGCACGTCGCCGGTCGGCGGATCGTTGTGGACCCGCAGTCCGAGCCCGCCCAGAACGTACGACACCTCCACCCGGGCCCCGGCCCCCGGGGCGTGCCGCAGGGTGTTGCTCAGCGCCTCCTGGATGATCCGGTACGCCGACAGCTCCACCCCCTGCGGGAGTTCGCGCACCGCCCCCGTGACGGTCTTCACCACCGGCAGCCCGGCCTCGCGCACGTTCGCCAGCAGGCCGTCCAGCGAGGCCAGCGTGGGCTGCGGGGCCTCGGGCGCCTCGTAGTCCGCCGACCGGACCACGCCCAGCACCCGGCGCAGCTCGGTCAGCGCCGCCACCGCGTTCTCCCGGATGGTCGCGAACGCCGCCTCCAGCTCCGGCGGGGTGTGCTCCACCCGGTAGGGCGCGGCCTCGGCCTGGATGGCGACCACCGACATGTGGTGGGCGACCACGTCGTGCAGCTCCCGCGCGATGGTGGTCCGCTCCTCCAGCAGGGTCCGCCGGTCCCGCTCCACGGCCGTCTCGACCTGCTGCGCGGAGACCTCCCGGGCGGCCTGCCGCCGGATGTGCACCACGGTGATGGCGAGCATCGCGACCCCGGAGAAGAAGGCCATGGCCGGGGTGTTCACCACGTTGCCCGAGGTGCCGAAGACGTCCATGAGGGCGCCGAGCAGCAGGGTCAGCACCCACATCCAGCCCGCCACCCGCTGGTTGGTGCGGGCGGCCACCACCACCATCACCGCCAGGTGCGCGAGGAAGGTGGCCGGGGACCAGGGGAAGCCCCAGCCGTCGGAGGTGAGGGCGGCGAGCATGCAGCTCACGCCGAGCGAGATCCACCAGGCGCCGACCGGGCGGGCCAGGGTGGTGAGCACGGCCGCCGCCGGCATCAGCCCGGTGAGCGCCCAGCCCACCGGCCCGAGCGAGCCCGCGGTGAACAGGTACGCCTGGCAGACCACCACGAACGCGGTGACGACCACCGCGGCGTGCGGGGTCCAGGCGGCCTGGGCGCGCAGGGACCCGGGCAGCCGCCGGGCGAGCGGCCCGTCGGTGGACATGGGCGGCAGCGGGCGGAAGGCGAACGCACCGGAGATCATGTCCGTGCGGAAGCTGCCCATCAGTCCCGCGGCGATGCGCACTTCGGCCGGCTGGGCCGGCTGCGTCGGCGGGGTCGGCTTGATCCGGGGTGTCCCGGTGGTCGTCTCGGTCACGCAAGCACCGTAGGCCGCCGGGCCCGCCGCCCACATCGGCGCGGAGCGGGATCCTGCCGGGTCCCCCTCAAGTACTACCCGGCACCCCGGGTAGCCCGGGGGAGGGACCGCGGTCAGGAGGTCTTCGTGTAGACCACCGGGGTCTTGCCGCTGCCGACCAGTTCCCGTTCCAGCGTGCCGTCGGAGCGCAGGGTCAGTCGGCTCCACTGGCCGGGGGAGCAGTGGGCGGGGTCCCCGGAGGTCACGGAGGACGGGTTCAGCTCGACCGGCGGGCCCGCCGAGCGCAGGGTCGCGGACCAGGTGCAGACGTAGTCGGCACCGCTGCCCGTGAGGGTCATGACCGTGTCCCCGACCCGGCCGTCCGACAGGGTGATCTGCCAGGAGCCCGTCCCGGAGGAGGACCAGGTGCCCGCGTACGCCGCCGGGAGGCGGCCCGGGGCGGCGGAGCCGGTGTCGGCGGTCTCGGGGGCGGTGGGCCCGCCGGTGTCCGGGCCGTCCGTGCCGCCCGGGCCGCCCTTGGCGTCGGTGGTGCCGTTGCCGGTCGGTCCCGCGGTGCCGCCGCCGGTGCTCCCCGGGTCTCCCGAGGACTGCATGAACGCGTAGACGGACCCGCCCGCCAGCAGGGCGACCACCACGGCCAGCACCACCAGGAACACGCTGGAGGCGGTGCGCCGCTCGGCGGGCTGCCCGTACGCCGGTACGGGCCCGTAGCCGTGGCCGGTCTGCCCGTACGCGGTCGGCCCCAGCCCGGAGCCGGGCCCGCCGGTCGGCCCGAAGCCGGACCCGGCCGCCCCGTGACCCCCCTGCCCGAAGCCGTACCCGTACCCGCCTGCCGCCGGCCCCTGCCCGGCCGCCGGCCCGAAGCCCGCCCCCGGCCCGTGACCCTGCCCGGCCACCGGCCCGGAGCCCACCACGGGCCCCGCCACCGGCCCGGCCCCGGCCCCGGAACCCACCACGGGCCCGGCGCCTCCCGTCCCGGCGGAAGCCGCAGCCGCCGCACCCGCCCCGGCCACGCCCCCCTCCGGCTCCACCAGCGTCGGCCGCTCGCCCCCGGACGCCGGGTTCCCGCCCGCCGCCGCGCCCTGCGGCGGGCGCGCCGGGACCGGCGGCGGGGCCGCCGCCGTCACCGTCCGGGCCGCGTGCACCGCACCGGGGCCCGGCCGCGGGTCCTCCCGGTCGAGCAGCTCCACCGCGTGCCGGCCGAGCTGGGCCACGAGCGCGGCCGGCAGCCACGGCTCCAGCGCCCGCCCGTCGGCGACCGTGTCCCCGGCCCCCACCCGCGCCAGCAGGTCCGCCGGGGTGGGCCGGGCCGCCGGGTTCTTGTGCAGGCAGTCCCGTACGAGCTCGCGCAGCGACTCCGGGACCCGCGACAGGTCCGGTTCCGAGTCGGCGATGCGCAGCAGCAGCGCGGCCGCGCCCCCGTCCCGGTCCGCCGCGCCGAAGGGCAGCACCCCGCCGGCCGCGTACGCGAGCACCGAGCCGAGGCAGAACACGTCGCAGGCGGCCGTCACCGGCTCCCCGCGCAGCTGCTCGGGAGCCATGAACCCGGGCGAGCCGATCAGCTCCCCGGTCCGCGTGTGCGCGACGGATCCGGTGCCCGGCCCCGAGCCGTCGGCCGCCTCCAGGGCCCGCGCGATGCCGAAGTCGATGACCCGCGGCCCGTCGAGGGTGACCATCACGTTGGAGGGCTTGAGGTCGCGGTGGATCAGCCCGGAGGCGTGGATGTCCCGGAGGGCGTACGCGAGTCCCGCGGCCAGGATCCGCACGGACCGCTCCGGGAGCGGCCCGTAGTTGTTCGCGACGACGGCCTGGAGGCTCGGCCCGGCCACGTAACCGGTGGCCAGCCAGGGCACGTCGGCCTCGGTGTCGGCGTCCAGCACGGGCGCGGTCCACTGGCCGCCGACCCGCCGGGCGGCGGCGACCTCGTGCCGGAAGCGGGCGCGGAACTCGGGGCGCCGGGCGAGGTCCTGGCGTACGAGCTTCACCGCGACGGTGCGGCCGCGGTCGGAGCGGGCCAGGTACACCTGCCCCATGCCGCCCGCCCCGAGGCGGGCGAGGAGGCGGTACGCGCCGATCTGCTGCGGGTCGTCTGCTGACAGCTGTTCCATCGCCGCGAGGTCCCTCCCCCTAGGACTGGACCGGCCGACAGGAACCGGCCGAACGGGCCGAGGATAGTGGCCCGCCGAGGTCCGTCGCAGCCCCGGGCCAGAGGCCGCCCGCAGGGCGCCCGGAACCCGCCCGCCGACGGGCTCCCGCCCTCTGTCACGGGCCTGTGACACGGAGCGGATCATTCCAGGCACACAAGATCAGTAATTTTCTTCTTGCAGCCAGCAGCCCGAACTCAACGGCCTCCACCGGAAGAGACCACGGCATACGGCTCTCCTTACTCAACACCCCGCGAAATGCCTCAAGGAGTCGTCATGCGCACCGCCCTCCGCACCACCACCGCCGCCCTCGCCCTCTTCGGCGCGGTCGCCGCCCCCACCGCGGCCTTCGCCGCCTCTTCCCCGGCCCCGGCTGCTTCCCCGGCGCGCTCCCTCGTGGTCGCCGAGCACTGCGTCAAGAGCACGGTCATCCCCTCCGTCTACGGCAACGGCTGGACGGTCAAGCTCACCAGCAGCGCCCACACCGGCGCCAAGGCCCAGCTGCGCGACGAGCACGGCAAGGTCCTGAACACGGTCGACCAGACCAAGCCGGTCTCCCTGTCCGACGGCCTGAAGATCGACGGCGTGCTGTCCACCGCGCCCGTCTTCAAGCAGCGCACCCAGGGCGGCGACACCCCGTGGACCGCCACCGCCTTCCCGAAGCTGGCCAAGGACTGCAACGTCGCCGGCCGCCTCTACTCCACGACGAAGATCGGCGGCCTGACCGTCAAGACCTACAAGGCGGGCCCGCAGACCTTCAGCTCGCACGTCGTCGAGAACGGCAAGCGCGTCGGCTTCCTGAGCCCGGCCCCCAAGGCCTACCAGGACGTCCGCAAGGTCGGCCAGCGCTACGTCCGCCTCACCATCGACGGCGAGGTCCACAGCTGGACCGGCGCCACCACCGCCTCCCCGAAGCTCGGCGTCTACGCGCTGGCCAACGGCGAGAAGTTCCGCCTGGTGAAGAAGGACGGCCTGTACGGGGTCCGCCTGACCTCGCACGGCTCCTGGACCAACTGGACCTACTACGCCCAGGGCAAGTCCGTGATCCTCCAGGACGACAACACCGTCGTGGTCCTGAACGCGAACGGCACCGCCTCCAACTTCATCTACGGGATGCGCGTCCAGACCGCCCCGGTCTGGAAGCACGCCTGAGCCGCACCCCGCACCACCTCCTCGTGACACCGAAGGGGGCCGCCCCGGCAGACACACTGCCGAGGCGGCCCCCTTCCGGGCTTACCAGGTGCCGATGTCGTGTCCAACCTGTGGACTTTTAGCCTTGGCGCCATGACCCCTCAGCCCGATCCCCAGGCCGGTGCGGCCGTCAAGGCCGCCGACCGCGCGCACGTGTTCCACTCCTGGTCCGCCCAGGCCCTGATCGACCCGCTCGCCGTGGCCGGCGCGGAGGGCTCGTACTTCTGGGACTACGACGGGAACCGCTTCCTCGACTTCTCCTCCCAGCTGGTCAACACCAACATCGGGCACCAGCACCCCAAGGTCGTCGCCGCGATCCAGGAGCAGGCCGCCAAGCTCTGCACCCTCGCCCCCGGCTTCGCCGTGGAGGCCCGTTCCGAGGCCGCCCGGCTGATCGCCGAGCGCACCCCCGGCGACCTGGACAAGATCTTCTTCACCAACGGCGGCGCCGAGGCCGTCGAGAACGCCATCCGCATGGCCCGGCTGCACACCGGCCGCGCGAAGGTGCTCTCCACCTACCGCTCGTACCACGGTGCCACCGCCGCCGCGATCAACCTGACCGGCGACCCGCGCCGCTGGCCGTCCGACACCGCGTCCGCCGGTGTCGTGCACTTCTGGGGCCCGTTCCTCTACCGCTCCCCGTTCCACGCGGAGACCGAGGAGCAGGAGTGCGAGCGCGCCCTCGCGCACCTGGCCGACACCATCGCCTTCGAGGGCCCGCAGTCCATCGCGGCGGTCATCCTGGAGACCGTGCCGGGCACGGCCGGGATCATGGTCCCGCCGGCCGGCTACCTCAAGGGCGTCCGCGAGCTCTGCGACCGGTACGGGATCGTCTTCATCCTCGACGAGGTCATGGCGGGCTTCGGCCGCACCGGCAAGTGGTTCGCCGCCGACCACTGGGACGTCACCCCCGACCTGCTCACCTTCGCCAAGGGCGTCAACAGCGGTTACGTGCCCCTGGGCGGCGTCGCGATCTCGGGCGCGATCGCCGAGACCTTCGCCACCCGCCCCTACCCGGGCGGCCTCACCTACTCCGGGCACCCGCTGGCGTGCGGCGCCGCCGTGGCCACGATCAACGCCATGGCCGAGGAGGGCATCGTCGAGCAGGCCGCCCACCTGGGCGAGAACGTGATCGGCCCGGCCCTGCGGGAGATCGCCGAGCGCCACCCGAGCGTGGGCGAGGTCCGCGGCCTCGGCACGTTCTGGGCCGTCGAGCTGGTCAAGGACAAGACCACCCGCGAGCCGCTGGTCCCGTACAACGCGGGCGGGGCGGACAACGCGCCGATGGCCGAGTTCGCGGCCGCCTGCAAGAAGTCCGGGCTGTGGCCGTTCGTGAACATGAACCGCACCCACGTGGTCCCCGCCTGCAACATCACCGAGGCGGAGGCCAAGGAGGGCCTGGCCCTCCTCGACGAGGCCCTGCTCGTCGCGGACCGGCACACCACCTCCGCCTGAGGCCCGCGCGGGCCGGCCGCACGCTCCGGCATGCGACCGGCCCCACCGGCCCGGATCGGCCCCGATCGGTGTGATCGGCCCGACCTCCGCGGCCCCGCCTGGCCTAAGGTGTCCGAAGCCCTACAAAGGAGACGGACCCCATGGCCGGCAGCGGAGCTGTCACCCGCAACACACTTCGCCAGCAGATCGCGGACGCGCTGCGCGACGAAGTGCTGTCCGGGCGCCTGCCTCCGGGCACCGAGTTCACGGTCAAGCAGATCGCCGAGCAGTACGGGGTCTCCGCGACCCCGGTGCGCGAGGCCCTGGTCGACCTTTCGGCCCAAGGGCTGCTCGATTCCGTGCAGCACCGCGGATTCCGGGTCCGCGTGTTCACCGTGGACGACTTCCGGGGCATGGTCGAGGCCCGCTCCCTGATCGTGGACGGGATCTTCCGGCGGCTGGCCGAGCGGGGCTCGGGCCCCGGCGCCGGCGAGGCCCTGGTGTCGGTGCGGCGCCGGGCGGACGAGGCCCGGCGGGCCGCCGAGAGCGGCTCCCTCGAAGTCCTGATCGGCTACGACCTGCGCTTCTGGCGGGAACTGAGCGAGCTGGTCGGCAACGCGTACATCAGCGAGTTCCTGCACCGCATCCGCGTCCAGTGCTGGGTCTTCGCCGTGCCCCACCTGAAACGGGCGGCCGGCGGGCACACGGACCTGTGGACCGGGCACGGGGCCCTGGTCGACGCGGTCACGCGCGGCGACGCCGAAGAGGTCCGCCGCCTCGTACGGGAGTACAACCAGCACGGCCTGGACTGGGCTGACACCCTGCCGCAGGAGGGCCCGTGACCACCGGCCGCCCCGTCCCGCCCGCCGCGCCCCCCGGCGCACGGACCCCCTGGCTGGGGGCCGTGGAACTGAGCGTGGTGGTCCCCGCGTACCAGGAGGAGGCCCGGATCGGGCCCACCCTGGACGCCGTGCGCACCTACCTCGACGGGCACGTGGGCACCCGCCGCGGCGACTGGGAGCTGATCGTCGTCGACGACGGCTCCACCGACGCCACCGCGGACCTGGTCCGGGCCGCCGCGGCCGAGGAGCCCCGGATCCGCCTGGTGTCCTCCGAACGCAACCGCGGCAAGGGCAACGCCCTGCGGCTGGGCGTGCTGGCCTCCTCAGGCCGCCGCGTGCTCATGATGGACGCCGACCTGGCCACCCCGGTCGAGGAACTGGAGAAGCTGGAGAAGGCCTTCACCGAGCCCGCCGGGCCCGCCGAGCCCGCCGAAGGCGGCAGCGGCAGCGGCGGTGCCGGCGCCGGTACCGGCCGCCCGGTCGAGGCGGCCGTCGGTTCGCGCGCCCACCCCGACTCCGAGATCGAGCGCCACCAGAACCGGCTGCGCGAGCTCGTCGGCCGCGCCGGGAACCGGGTCATACGCACCGTGGCCGTCCCCGGCATCCGGGACACCCAGTGCGGCTTCAAGCTCTTCGACGGCGACCGGGCGCGCGCCGCCTTCGGCGCCTCCCGGCTCGACGGCTGGGGCATCGACGTGGAGATCCTGCGCTACTTCCGGCAGCAGGGCTGGCCGGTGGCCGAGGTCCCGGTGCGCTGGGCGCACCAGGAGGGCTCCAAGGTCCGGCCCGGGGACTACCTGCGGGTGCTGGGCGAGCTGGCCCGGCTGAACGCGGGCGCCCTCGCGGTCGCCGCGCTGTACCTGCTCGGCTCCCTGCTGCTCTACAAGGGCCTGTGGGCGGACCCGGGCCGCCGCTACCTCGCGGACTCCGGCCAGGACCAGAACCAGTGGGAGTGGTTCTTCGCGGTCACCGCGGACAACGTCTCCCACCTGCGCAATCCGCTGTTCACGACCTTCCAGGGCATGCCCGACGGGGTCAACCTGATGGCGAACACGGTGATGCTCGGCCTGTCCGTGCCCCTCACCCCCGTCACCCTGGCCTTCGGACCCGCCCTGACCTGGGCGCTCGTCCTCACCTTCGGGCTCGCCGGGACCGCGCTGGCCTGGTACTGGCTGATCCGGCGCTGGCTGGTGCGCAGCCGCTGGGCGGCCGCGGTGGGCGGGGCGCTGGCGGCCTTCGCCCCGCCGATGGTCTCGCACGCCAACGCCCATCCGAACTTCTGCGTGCTCTTCATGATCCCGGTGATCATCGACCGGGCGCTGCGGCTGTGCGCGCCCGGCCACGGCCGCCGGGTCCGCCGGGACGGGGTGCTGCTCGGCCTGTTCTCGGCGTACCAGGTCTTCCTGGGCGAGGAGCCCTTCCTGCTGGCCGCGCTCGGCATGCTGGCCTTCGCGGCGGCGTACGGGCTGATGCGGCGGGACGTGGCCCGGCAGATGTGGCGGCCGCTGCTGCGCGGACTGGGCATCGCGGCCGCGGTCGCGGTGCCGATCGTGGCCTTCCCGCTGTGGTGGCAGTTCTTCGGGCCGCAGAGCTACCACTCGGTGCTGCACGGGGACGCGGCCGGGAACAGCCCGCGGGCCTTCGTCGAGTACGCCCAGCGCTCCCTGTTCGGCGACGAGGCGCAGGCGGACAAGCTGGCGCTGAACCGCACCGAGCAGAACGCCTTCTACGGCTGGCCGCTGCTGGCCCTGTGCGCGGCCTTCGCGGCGGCGCTGTGGCGGCGGACCGCGGTCCGGGCGCTGGCCGTCACCGCGGTCTTCGCCGCCTGGCTCTCGCTGGGGCAGCGGATCCGGATCCCCGGCACGGACGTGGTGCTGCCCGGCCCGTGGAAGCTGCTGGCGGACAAGCCGCTCTTCGAGTCGGTGATCGAGGGCCGGGTGGGCATGGTCTGCGCCCCGGCGCTGGGCATGCTGGTGGCGCTGGGCCTGGCCCGGATCCTGGCCGTGCCGGTGCGCAAGCAGCGGCTGCTGGGCTGCGCGGCGGTCGCGGCGGCGCTGCTGCCGATCGTGCCGACCCCGTTCGAGGTGCGGGACCGGGACGCGGTGCCGATGTTCATCGCCGAGGGCCGCTGGCGGGACTACCTGCCCGAGGGCCGCAGCCTGGTCCCGGTGCCGCTGCCCGACCCGGGGGCGGCCGACGCCCTGCACTGGCAGGTGGACCAGGACTTCGGCTTCCGGCTGCCGGGCGGCTACTTCAACGGCCCGTGGGGCCCGGAGCGGATCGGCATCTACGGGGCCACCCCGCGGCACACCTCCAACATGCTGAACGACATCCGCTACGGCAAGGAGCCCCCGCAGATCGGGCCCGACTGGCAGGAGCAGGCCCGTACGGACCTGGACTGGTGGCGGACCGGGCTGCTGGTCCTGCCGGAGCGGGAGCAGCGGGCGGCCGAGCTGAAGGACACGGTGACCAAGCTGCTGGGGCGCGAGCCGGAACGGGTCCTGGACTGCTGGGTCTGGCGCTACGGGAACGCTGCGCCGAACTCGTAGCTCGTCGGGGCCGACCTCTTCGCGCAGCGTGCCCGGCAGACTACGCTGGGCCGATCGGCGGACAACGATGGGAGCCCGTGTGGCCTGTGACCTGTGGCTGGTACCCCTTGTCGACGTGCTGTGCCACAGCCCCGACAACCCCTTCGCGGAGGAGATCTCCGCGTACGACCGCGCGCTGGCCGAGGCGGGCCTGCCGTCCGTGCCCGTCTTCGCCTACATGCCGGGCCTCTCGGGCGACGTGGCCCCGGTCGCGGGCTTCGACTACGACGCGCTGCACTTCCTGCGCCGTGCCTACCTGCTCCACCTGTGCGGCCTGCCGGTCACCCCGGTGGACGAACTCGGCGGCGACTACGAGCAGCTCTTGGAGATGTTCGAGGCGACGGCCCAGCAGTCGCACCTGGTCTGGCACTACGACCATGCCGGGGCGTACGTCCCGGTCGACTTCGCGGCCCCGCTGGCCACGGAGGAACTCCTCGCCGGGGGCGGTCCGCTGGGCTCCTCGCAGGGCCTGCTCCGCGAGCTGGCCTTCGTCGCGCCGGTCATCGGCATCGACCCCGCCAACCCGCCCCAGCCGCCGCCGCCCCCCGGCCGCCCCACGTCCCTGGAGGAGCCGGCCTCCCCCGTCCCCCCGGACGCGAGCCCCTTCGCCCGCGAGCGCCACGTCTGGCTCGGCCTCCACGCGGCCGCCACCCGAAGCCTCGGCCAAGGCTCCATGATCATCTTCAGCTGACCCGGTGCTCCGCGCACCGGAACCCGGCGGGGCTGGATGTGCCCCGGCCCGTTCCGGAAGGTGCGGCCCAAGATCCAGCCCCACCGGCAAGCCGCAATTTCCAGCGGAGGGGGGCAAAATCCAGCCCGTCCAGGGGGCACCTCCCAGCGGTAGCTGGGGGAGTTTGAGGACCGGGGGTCCGGGGGCGGAGCCCCCGAAGCAGTTCCGGCCCTGCCGGGCGTGGCCGCGGAGCCCCGCAAGGCGTCAGCGGGGCTGCTCGGGAGGCCGCTGCCGCGGCATGTTGGGCCGGGTGCCCGGGGGCAGGGGGAAGCGCGCGGGCGGCACGCCCGGGTCGGGGCGGGCCGGCCCGGCGGCCAGCGACTGCATGACCAGCGGCGTCGGGCCCGCCCGGAACTCGACCATCCAGTCCGCGGTCTCCGACCGCACGAGCTCCGTCACGTCCTCCGAGAACCGACGCAGCACGGTCAGGCACCGCTCGGCCGCCTCGGACGCCGTCCCCTCCGTCGGCCCCAGCACCTCCCGCACGTTCTCCGACGCCCAGTCGAACTGGAGCGTCTGGAGCCGCCGCTGCACCGCCTGCGCGGTGGCCACGTCCCGCATCCACCCGGACGTCAGCCCGAAGAACCGGTCGCACCCCACCGCCGCCCCCGCAAGGAGCAGCGCGAGGAACCCGTACGACGCGGCCCCCGGCACCGCCCCGGTCAGCTCCAGCAGCGGCAGCGCCGCCCCGGTCACGGCCCCCAGCGCCGCCCCGCCCCGCAGCACCCGCGCCCCGCGCCGCTTCCAGGCCCGGTCGGAGAGGTACCACTCGGCCGTGCGCAGCGCGTCGGCCTCGACCCACCGGTACAGCTCGTCCAGGCGCTCCGCGGGCTCGCCCCAGTCGCCCAGGGGGAACGGCCGGCCGGTCAGATCTGCCCCGCCTTCCTCCCGGGGCGGCCCCTCGGGCTGCATTTCCGGCTGGCTCACCCGGCACTCCCTCTGCCTGCGCTGACGTGTGGTGGTGCGCGTGTGCGCAATGATGCGCCACCCCTTCCTACCGCCGAACGGCGGGGTATGGGCACCGAACCCCGGGATTTCCGCCCGCAAGGAGGTCTTGATCAGGTACGGCACGACGGCAACTCTCACTCGAAAGAGTTGGGCCCGACGGCGTAGGGCGCCCCGCCCGAGGAGCACGTAGGCTCGGTTTGAGCGAACGACAAGGAGTGAGTGACCCGTGTTTCCCGGTGGCGGTCAGCCCAACATGCAGCAGCTGCTCCAGCAGGCCCAGAAGATGCAGCAGGACCTCGCCGCGGCCCAGGAGGAGCTGGCGAGGACCGAGGTCGAGGGCCAGGCCGGGGGCGGCCTGGTCAAGGCCACGGTGACCGGCTCCGGCGAGCTGCGCGCCCTCGTGATCTCCCCGGCGGCCGTGGACCCCGAGGACACCGAGACCCTCGCGGACCTGGTGGTGGCGGCGGTCCAGGCCGCCAACCAGAACGCCCAGGCGCTCCAGCAGGAGAAGCTCGGCCCGCTGGCCCAGGGCCTCGGTGGCGGTTCGGGCATCCCGGGTCTCCCCTTCTGACCCGTCCCGCCATTACCGTACGTACGTCATCCGTAGCAGAGAGAAGGCAGTCCGTTGTACGAAGGCGTGGTCCAGGACCTGATCGACGAACTGGGCAGGCTGCCCGGCGTCGGGCCCAAGAGCGCGCAGCGGATCGCCTTCCACATCCTGCAGGCGGAGCCGACGGACGTGCGCCGGCTGGCGCACGCGCTGCTGGAGGTCAAGGAGAAGGTCCGCTTCTGCGCGGTCTGCGGGAACGTCGCGCAGGAGGAGCAGTGCGCCGTCTGCCGTGACCCCCGCCGGGACCTCACGGTCATCTGCGTGGTCGAGGAGCCCAAGGACGTGGTCGCGATCGAGCGGACGCGCGAGTTCCGCGGCCGCTACCACGTGCTCGGCGGGGCGATCAGCCCGATCGAGGGCGTGGGCCCGGACGACCTGCGGATCCGCGAGCTGCTGGCGCGGCTGGCCGACGGCACGGTGACCGAGCTGATCCTCGCCACCGACCCGAACCTCGAAGGCGAGGCGACCGCCACCTACCTCGCCCGGATGATCAAGCCGATGGGCCTCAAGGTCACCCGCCTGGCCAGCGGCCTCCCCGTCGGGGGAGATCTGGAGTACGCGGACGAGGTCACGCTCGGGCGGGCCTTTGAAGGAAGGCGACTACTCGATGTCTGACGCAACCCTGCACGCCCTGGGACTGGATCCGGACGACTTCGCCGTCCAGATCGCCGACCAGATCGAGTCCTTCATCGTCGCGGTCACCGAGGTGGCCAAGGGCGAGGACCCGGACAGCGCGGTGCCGTTCCTCCTGCTGGAGGTTTCGCAGCTGCTGCTGGCGGGCGGGCGGCTGGGTGCGTACGAGGACGTCCTGCCCGACGAGCGCTACGAGCCCGACACCGGGCCGGAGCCGGACGTGGACGAGCTGCGCGAGCGGTTCGCGTACATGCTCGACCCGGTGGACGTGTACTCGGAGGTCTTCGACCCCTACGAGCCGCGCAAGGCGCCGGTGGCGCACCGGCTCTCGGACGACATGGCGGACATCGTCGCCGACCTGCGCCACGGCCTGGCGCACTACCGGGCGGGCCGGGTGACCGAGGCCCTGTGGTGGTGGCAGTTCTCCTACTTCACCAACTGGGGCCCGACGGCCTCCGCGGCCCTGCGCGCGCTCCAGTCGCTGGTGTCGCACGTCCGCCTCGACCAGCCGCTCCAGGAGCTGGACGGCCTGGACACGGACGAGGACCTCGCCGACGAGGACCTCGCCGAGCAGGCGGGCCGGGTCATGGCCGAGGAGATCGCGGCCCCGCTGGGCCTGCGGCGCCCGGCCCGCTCGTAGGCGGCGCGTTCCGGGGCGACTTGTAGGCCGCGAGGAGCTCCCGGGCCGCGGCCCGGGACGCCGGCTCGGTGACGAGTACGTCGTACAGCGCGTCGGGGTCCACGAAGCGGGCCGCGCGGGTGGGGCGCGACTGCCAGAACAGCGGCCAGGTGTCCCCGTCGAGCGCGGGCACCGCGACGTAGGCGACGGTCCGCGGCTCCGAGCCGAGGCGCTGCACGCCGAGCGGCCAGGCGTGGCCGCGGGCGCTGCCGGGCGGCACGAGGAAGTACATCCACCGGAAGCCGACGGCCTCGCAGACGACGGGCCCGGCCTGCCCGCCGGTCTCCTCCACGAGCTGCGCGGCCACGGCCTCCCCGCGCACGCCGCTGATCCGGACGGCGTCGAAGTACACGCCGGTCCTGTGGAGCCGGTGGCCGAGAACGGGGACCCAATCGGGCCGCAGTGCGCTGTTCATGGCCCCAGGGTTCCGCGCCGGGGCTACGGTGGAGAGTGACTGACCGGATACAGATCGTGGTGTAACCGCCGGAGGTGGCCACTGTGTCAGTGCCGAACCCTTCTGTACCTCCCCCGTCCTGGCGGTACGCCGGCGACCAGCTCAAGCGGTGGCGCACGAAGGCGGGCGTCTCCCGCGAGGAACTGGGCGCGGCCGCCCGCTACGCCCCCGACACGATCAAGGCGATGGAACAGGGCGTCCGCATGCCGACCCCGCAACTCCTGGACGCGGCGGATGCGTTGCTCCAGGCGGAGGGCTTGCTGAGCGCGGCGAAGGAGTATCTGAGCCGGGAGAAGTCCGCTGAGCGGGACCGGAGCTTCTTCGAGGTGGAGCGACAGGCGCGAAGCCTCTGGTGGTACGAGGTCTCTTTGATCCCCGGCCTGTTGCAGACCGAGGCGTACATGCGCGCCCTGTTCCAGATCCACTGGCCACCGGTGGATGACGGCACGGTCGAGGAGCGAACCGCGGTGCGGTTGCAGCGACAGCTGATCCTGGAGAAGCAGCCACCGGTGGCCATGAGTTTCGTCGTGCACGAGACCGCCCTCAGGACCCTCTTGGGGGACCGTCAAGCGCAACGGGGGCAGCTACAGCGCCTGTTGGACGTGGGTGCATTGCGGCATGTAACCCTCCAGGTCCTGCCGTTCGAGTTTGCCGCCGGGGTGGGAACCAGCGGCATGATGATCGTCTTGGAGGACGAGGCCGGGGTTCGGCATGCGTACTCGGTCGGTCAGTCGATCCGGCAACTCACCACGGACACCGAGGTGGTGCGTACGCACACCGAGCGGCTCGGCCTGATTCGCACCGCGGCCCTAGGTGCACGGGAGTCGGCCCAATTCCTCATGCGGATGCTGGAGGAGCGATGAACCTGCACTGGCGGAAGTCCAGCTACAGCGGTGGCGAGGGCGACAACTGCGTCGAGGTCGCGGACGGTCGCGACGATGTCCATGTGCGGGATTCCAAGGTGGAGGCCGGGCCCGAACTCACGTTCCCGGGTTACGCCTGGGCCGGGTTCCTCGCCCAGTTTTGAGCTCCGAGCTCCGAGCTCTCCTCTAGGGATGGGGTGGTTGGGATAAGCCCAACCACCCCACCCGGGTCTCCTGCGACCCAGCGGTATTACTAATAGTGAGCAAGTTGCGACGGAGTGTCGCGAGGCTCTAGCGTCCGCCACAGACGCAAACAACCCCGGCGCGATGCTCACAACACCGGCCGGGGCTTGACCGACAAGATCCTGCATAGGAGGGATCTCGTGGCTTGCCTCGAGTCTATCGCCGTGCTGCCCGCCGCCGCAGCTCATCCGATGGCCAATCCCGGGTTCGGGAAGCGGGACGCTCCCGGCCAACTTCCCCCTGCGGGGGAGCAATTCGCGCACCTGTCCAAGGATGAAGCCGCGCTCGCCTGGTTTATCGACCGGTTGCCCGAAGGCGCCGCCATCGACCACAAGAGCCTGTCCGCCGCCACGCCCGGGCTCGGGCAGGCCGGCTGCCGGGCCCTCCTCCATCTGCTCATCGACGCCGGGCACCTGTGCCAGTTCAAGGAGCACCTGGTCCGGCCGCAGTCCGCGCGCTGGGTGACGCGTACGTACTTCTCGCGCACCGCCCGCGACCGCGACTGGTGGCTCGCCTTCTGCCGCGAGATCAAGGCGAAGCCGCACCGGCTGCCGCCGCGGGAGGAGGCGTACCGGGTGCTCGCGGAACTGCGCGAGACCGAGCCGGAGCTCGCCCTCTCCGCCGACGAGTGCGCACAGCTCGCCCCGCTCGCCGAAGCCTGGCTGGAGCGGGACGACGACGCCCGGCGCCTCGTCCACGCGCTGACCGCCGGACTGCCCCGGCCCGTCCACAACCCCGCCGCCCTGCTCCGCACCCGCCTGGAGAAGAAGATGCCCCCCGAGCCTGCACCCGCCGCCCCCGAACCGGCCGCCGAGGAGTTCGAGGAGGGGGACTGGGTCGTGGGGCGCCGCATCATGGCCTGCTTCTTCTGCGACGCGGACGAACTGACCGCGACGATCATCAACAGCACCTGCGCCCGCTGCGCGCTGGACATGAACTGCGACCACTGCAAGACCCTCCACGCCGAGGCCGCGGAAGCCCGCACCCTCCAGACCTTCCGCCCCGCCACCCCCACCCCGTCCGAGGTCCACAAATTCGCCGACATCGTCCGCGAAGCGGGCGGCCTCCTCCCGAGGCCCCGCGGATGAGCCCGCTCAGCCTGTGCACGGCTCCTCGGGTCCCGGCCTCGGTCGGGCGCGATCCGAGTACCGTGAACGGGGATCCCTCACGCTCTCGTCCGGAGGCCGTCATGACCGCACAGCCCTTCGAGCCGACGCCCGCACCGCAGGAGCCGGAGCGTGTGCCCCGCACGTTCGACGGGATCGCCAATGCCCTCCAGGGGGCGCAGCGCATGCGGTTCTTCCGCGAATTCGGCGAAGCGCCGCTGGAGCAGGCCGAAGCGGTGCTGCGGCACTGGTGGTGCGAGGCCATGCTCGACACCGACCCGGACGCGGACCGGATCCGGGAGGCCGCCATGAACGGCACCCTCAGGACCGTGCCGCTGTCGGACGTCATCGCGTACCGGCAAGCGCGCGGGCTTCCCCTTGAGTGAGGCGGGGGCCGAGGGGTGGCCGTGTCTCCTCTCGGAGGAGGTCAGCAGGCTCCTGATGGACCCGCTGCTCGACGGGCAGGTGTTCGGCGCCGTGGTTGCCCTCACGGTGGCGATCAACGAGACCAGGGGTGAGGTGCCGGGGCACACGGCTTCGGACAAGTGGCCGGAGCTCCGCCGCATCCCCGTCGGCCCGGATGGTGCGCTCGGCCTCGCCGAGTACCTCGTCGTCGCCCACACCGCCGAGCCGCACTGCGTACTCACCAGGGTGCAACTGCTGTGACCGCCGACCGGGCCGAGCAGTTCGAGAGGACCGCCGGGTGCGACTTCGAGTTCGTGCGGCTGGAGCTGGTACGGGGACGTGTTCGCGGCGGCAGGGGCGGGGACGGCGGCCAGGCCACGATCGTGGCCTGGCTGACCAGGCAGTGCCTGCTCGCCCGGCCGGACCTGGGCCTGTATCCCGGGCGCGGGCTGAAGACGGAGGCCGACGGCCGGGGACGCACCCGGCCCGCCGCCGTCCTCGCTTCCGCCGACGCGTTCGCCGGAGACGGTGAGTGGTCCGACCCGGCCCCGGTGCTCATGATCGTAGAGGTCACCTCCCGCGACGCAGAGGCCAATGCCCTGCTCAGAGGCGAGAAGTGCCACGGGTACGCGGAGGCGGGCATTCCGGTCTACCTGCTCATCGACCGGGAAGAGGGGGCGGTGGTGCTCCACACCTCACCCGAGGGCGGCCGGTACCGGGAGGTCACCACGCGCCCCTTCGGGGCGGTGGTCGAGCTGCCCGAGCCGGTGCGCATCACCCTGGCCACCGCCAAGGTCGCGGATGTGACCCGCTGAGGCCGGGAACGGCCCGGGCCGTTCGGTCGTCTTTTCTGACGGAAGGGATGTCTCATGATGTGGTACATGAGGGCCGGATTCCGGGCGCTCGTTAGACTGCGGAGCTGACCGCAGTAACGGAATGAGCGAGGAGCGCACGTGGGCCTTGTCGTGCAGAAGTACGGAGGCTCCTCCGTAGCCGATGCCGAGGGCATCAAGCGCGTCGCCAAGCGGATCGTCGATGCCAAGAAGAACGGCCACCAGGTGGTCGTCGTGGTTTCGGCGATGGGCGACACGACGGACGAGCTGATCGATCTCGCCGAGCAGGTATCTCCGATGCCTACCGGCCGGGAGTTCGACATGCTGCTGACCGCCGGAGAGCGGATCTCCATGGCCCTGCTGGCCATGGCGATCAAAAACCTGGGCCACGAGGCCCAGTCGTTCACGGGCAGCCAGGCAGGCGTCATCACCGACTCGGTCCACAACAAAGCGCGCATCATCGATGTCACGCCGGGCCGTATCCGCACCGCGCTGAACGAGGGCAACATCGCCATCGTCGCCGGCTTCCAGGGCGTGTCCGCCGACAGCAAGGACATCACCACCCTGGGCCGCGGCGGCTCGGACACCACCGCGGTGGCCCTGGCGGCCGCGCTGGACGCCGAGGTCTGCGAGATCTACACCGACGTGGACGGCGTGTTCACCGCCGACCCGCGCGTGGTGAAGAAGGCCCGGAAGATCGACTGGATCTCCTCCGAGGACATGCTGGAGCTGGCCGCGTCCGGCTCCAAGGTGCTCCTGCACCGGTGCGTGGAATACGCACGCCGATACAACATCCCGATCCACGTCCGCTCGTCCTTCTCCGGACTGCGCGGCACCTGGGTCAGCAACGAGCAGCCGCAAGGGGACGAGCAGGTGGAGCACGCCATCATCTCCGGAGTCGCCCACGACGTCTCCGAAGCCAAGGTCACGGTCGTCGGCGTCCCGGACAAGCCGGGCGAGGCCGCGGCCATCTTCCAGGCGATCGCCGATGCCGAGATCAACATCGACATGATCGTCCAGAACGTCTCGGCCGCCTCCACGGGCCTGACGGACATCTCCTTCACCCTCCCCAAGGCCGAGGGCTCCAAGGCCATCGACGCCCTGGAGAAGGCGAAGACCGCCATCGGCTTCGAGTCCCTGCGCTACGACGACCAGATCGGCAAGATCTCCCTGGTCGGCGCGGGCATGAAGACCAACCCGGGCGTCACCGCCGCCTTCTTCAAGGCGCTGTCCGACGCGGGCGTGAACATCGAGCTGATCTCCACCTCCGAGATCCGCATCTCCGTGGTCACCCGCCAGGACGACGTCAACGAGGCCGTCCGCGCCGTGCACACGGCCTTCGGCCTGGACTCCGACAGCGACGAGGCCGTCGTCTACGGAGGCACCGGACGATGACCGGCGACCGGTCCTCCGCCCCGGCGCTCGCCGTGGTCGGGGCGACCGGCGCGGTCGGCTCGGTCCTGCTCCGGATCGTCTCCCAGCGGGCGGACGTCTGGGGCGGGATCCGCCTGGTCGCCTCCCCGCGCTCGGCCGGCCGCCGGTCGGCCGTGCGCGGCGAGGAGACCGAAGTGCTCGCCCTCACCGAGGACGCCTTCGACGGCCTCGGCAAGGGCGACGTCGCCGTGTTCCTCACCCCGGAGCACGTCTCGGCCCGCTGGGCCCCCGTGGTCACCGCGCGCGGCGCCACCGTCGTGGACGCCTCCCCGGCCTTCCGGGCGGACCCCGGCGTGCCCCTCGTGGTCCCCGAGATCAACCCGCAGGCGGCACTGCTGCGCCCGCGCGGGATCGTCGCGGGCCCCGACCCCGTCACCCTCTCCATGATCGTCGCCGTGGGCGCGCTGCACGCCGCCTACGGACTGACCGAGCTCCAGCTCGCCACGTACCAGGCCGCCAGCGGCGCGGGCCGGGCCGGGACCGAGGCGCTGCGCCGCCAGCTGTCCCTGGTCACCGGCGCCGAGCTCGGCGAGCAGCCCGGGGACGTACGGCGGGCCGTGGGCGCCGACCCCGGGCCCTTCCCCGCGCCCCTCGCGCTCAACGTGGTCCCCTGGTCGGGGCAGCCCGCCGCGGACGGCTGGTCCTCGGAGGAGCTGCGGATCCGTGCGGAGACCCGCAAGGTACTCGGCCTCGACGCGCTGCCGGTGGCCGTCACCTGCGTCCGGGTGCCCGTGATCACCGGCCACTCGATGACCGTGCGGGCCCGGTTCCGCGACGAGGTCACCCGGGCCGGGGCGCACGAGGTGCTGGCCGCCGCCCCCGGGGTGGTCCTGGTGGACGACCCCGCCGCGGGGGAGTTCCCGACCCCCGCCGACGCCGCCGGAACCGATCCCGCCTGGGTGGGACGGGTGCGGGCGTCCCTGGACGATCCGCGGGCCCTGGAGTTCTTCGTCTGCGCCGACAACCTGCGCCAGGGAGCGGCCCTGAACACCGCTCGGATCGCGGAACTGACCGCCGCCGGATACGCGTCCGCGTGAGTGGAACGTGACGGAGCGAGAGGGACGGCCTGGGGGGCCCGCACCGTACATCACTTTGTAGGATCTTGTCTGATCCTCAGATCAAGGTGATGGCCCGACTGCCGCCTGGATGAACGGGGCGATCGGGAGAGCGGGTGCGCATGAGGACAGGGGAGGCGGCACTCATCGGGATGCCCCGTGCGTACAACCCTGGCGGGGGGTTGCGTGTCCAACCTGCGTGGCACAGGTTCTCGACATCGCAGTCCTGCCCGTGGGCGGGCCGCTCGCACCGCCCCGCAGGCGTCCGCGCCCCTCAGGCAGCGGCACCCAGGCCCCGTGGCCTGGCGGAGGCATGCCCGTGATCTCTCCGCTGGGCTCCACACGCGGGTCCACGCGTGCCGGACGTGTGCCCTCCCCGCGGGAGAGCGCCGAGGACACGGCCGCCGTGGGCACCACCGTCGACCACCTCACCGAGACCTACCGGCAGCACTACCGCTCGCTGCTGGGCCTCGCCGCGCTGCTCCTCGACGACACCGCCTCCTGCGAGGACGTGGTCCAGGAGGCCTTCATCCGGGTCCACTCGGCGCGCAACCGGGTCCGCGACCCCGAGAAGACCCTGGCCTACCTGCGCCAGACCGTGGTCAACCTCTCCCGCTCCGCCCTGCGCCGGCGCATCCTCAGCCTGAAGCTGCTGTCGAAGCCGATGCCGGACATGGCGAGCGCCGAGGAGGGGGCGTACGACCAGCTGGAGCGGGACGACCTGATCAAGGCGATGAAGGGCATCCAGCGGCGGCAGCGCGAGGTCCTGGTGCTGCGCTACTTCGCCGACATGACGGAGGCGCAGGTGGCGGAGACGCTGGGGATTTCCCTGGGCTCCGTGAAGGCCTACGGTTCCCGCGGGATCGCGGCACTGCGGGTGGCCATGGAGGCGGGGCAATGAGCGACGAACGCAACCCGAAGGAAAACGGCGGCGTGAACAGCACTTCCGGTCCCGGTGGCGAGGCCTCCGGCCCGTCCGGTCTCTCAGGTCTCTCAGGTCTCCCGGGTCTCGCCGGTTCCTCCGGCACCGACGGCGAGCTCGCGATCCGGAGCCTGCTCCAGGGCGCGGTCGCCGGCCTCGAACCCTCCGACGGCGCCCTGGAGCGCCTGCGGTACGCCGTGCCCGCCCGCCGCGCCCGCAAGCGGCAGGCCACCCTCGTCGGCGTGGCCGCCGCGGCCCTGCTCGTCGGGATCTCCATCCCCACCTTCGTCGACGCGGCCTCCGGGGGCGGCGGCACCGACGACCACACCGCCATCGCCGGGCACGGGCAGCAGACCCGCGCCGGCGAGGCCGGGCTCACCGACCCCGACCTGACCTGGCCCGGGCTGCCCGACGGCCCCGCGGTCCCCCTGAAGCCCGGCAAGCCCGGCAGCGGCACCGGCGGCCCCGGCCGGCCCAAGGGGGACCGGACCGAGGACCCCGGCAAGACCACCGGCAGCGGCGGCACGGGCGACGGCGAGGGCTCCGGCAAGACCGCCACCGCCGCCCCGGCCCCCGCCTGCCAGGCCGACCAGCTCGGCGTCGCCCTGGAGGACACCCGCAGCCCGGACGCCGACGGCAAGGTCTACGGCACCTTCCGCATCACCAACGTCTCCCAGGGCAGCTGCCGCGTCTCCGGCCGCGGCACGGTGAAGGCCGCCGCGGCCGGCACCGACACCGGCGGGAAGATCACCGTGGCCGACCACACCGCGGGGGACCCGGCCACCGGGCTGCCCAGCCCGGCCGCCGACGAGAGCGCGCTGGTCCTGCCCCCGAACGCCGCCTACGAGATCAAGTTCGCCTGGGTCCCCTCGGAGGCCTGCCCGACCGCCCCCGGCCCGACCCCCACCCCGGACCCGACCGCCGGCAGCGGCACCGCCTCCGGCGGCGAGACCGGCGGCGCCGAGCCCGGAGCCACCGGCAGCGGGGGCACCGGCACCGGCGAGGGCGGGGACACCGAGGGCGGCGAAGCCGACGACCCGCTGGGCGAGGGCGAGCAGCCCACCACCGACGACGGGACCGGGGTCGAGGTCACGCACACCGCGGAGCCCGGCGCACCCACCGCCCGCACCGTGATCCCGAACGCCTGCTCCGGCACCCTCTACCGGACCGGAGTGCTCCCGGCGGAGCCCGCCGCCTAGCCGCGGCGGCCGGGCCCGTACGGTGGAGGGGTGCACCGGTTTCTGCTGACCCCGCGGTGGTGGGGGATCAACATCTTCGTCGTGCTGTCCGTCCCCTTCTGCCTCTTCATGGGGACGTGGCAGCTCGGCCGCTTCGAGGACCGCGTCGACAGCCACCGCGAGGCGACCGCCGAACGGCCCGCCGCGCAGCCCGCGGCCGAGCCGCTGGACGCGCTGCTCCCGGTGGACAAGGAGACCTCCGGCAAGCCCGCCAAGGTCTCCGGCCGGTACGCCGACCAGCTCCTGGTGCCCGAGCGCACCCTCGACGGCCGGACCGGCTTCTACGTGCTCACCCTGCTGCGCACCGACGGCGGCAAGGCCGTGCCCGTGGTGCGCGGCTGGCTGCCCGGCACCGCCGACCCGAAGAAGGCCCCGGCCCCGCCGGCCGGCCGGGTCGAGGTCACCGGCTCCCTCCAGGCCTCGGAAAGCTCCTCCTCCAAGGGCGTGCACGCAGAAGGCGGCCTGCCGGCCGGGCAGCTCGGTGTGATCGGCGCCGCCTCGCTGGTGAACCTGGTGCCCTACCCGCTGTACGACGCGTGGCTGACCCTGCCGCAGGCGCCCGCCGGGGTGCCCGGCATGGAGCCGGTGCCGGTGGCGGCGCCCGTGAACACCGGGCTCGACCTGAAGGCCTTCCAGAACCTCGGCTACACCGGCGAGTGGTTCGTCTTCGCCGCCTTCGTGCTCTTCATGTGGTTCCGCCTCTACCGCCGCGAGACCGAGGCGGTCCGGGACGCGGAACTGGGCCTCGTCCCGGACCCCGGACAGCCTCGTGAGGCCGAGCCTGCTACGCCGGCGGCAGGTGCTTGAGCGCGAACTCCAGCTCCATCCGGACCTGCTTGATGCGCTCCTCCACCACCAGGGAGCCGTGCCCGGCGTCGTAGCGGTACACCTCGTGCACCGCCCCGCGGGCCGCCAGCCGGTCCACGTAGTTGTCGATCTGCCGGATCGGGCAGCGCGGGTCGTTCACCCCGGCCGCGATGTGCACCGGGGCCCGCACCGCGTCCACGTACGTCAGCGGGGACGAGGCCGTGAACCGGTCCGGCACCTCCTCCGGAGTGCCGCCGAACAGGGTCCGGTCCAGCGCCTTCAGCGCCTCCATCTCGTCGTGGTACGCCGTCACGTAGTCCGCGACCGGGACCGCGGCCAGGCCCACCGCCCAGGCCTCCGGCTGGGTGCCCAGCCCGAGCAGGGTCAGGTAGCCGCCCCAGGAGCCGCCGGACAGCACCAGCCGGGCCGGGTCCGCCAGCCCGGAGGAGACGGCCCACTCCCGGACCGCCGCGATGTCCTCCAGCTCGATCAGGCCCACCCGGTGCTTGAGCGCGTCCGTCCACTCCCGGCCGTAGCCGGTGGAACCGCGGTAGTTCACGCGGACCACCGCGAACCCGTGGTCCAGCCAGGCCGCCGGGGCCGCCGCGAACGCGTCGCTGTCGTGCCAGGCCGGGCCGCCGTGGATCTCGAAGACCGTCGGGAACGGGCCCTCGCCGGCCGCCGGGCGCTGGGCCAGGGCGTGGATCCGCCCGCCCGGGCCCTCCACCCACACGTCCTGCACCGGCACCGAGCCCGGCGCCTTCAGGCCGGGGGCGTCCAGCACCACCCCGCCCGCCGTGGACCGCACCGAGGAGGGCTCCGCGGCCGAGGACCACAGGTACTCCACGGTCCCGTCCGGCCGGGCGGTCGCACCCGAGACGGTGCCGCGCGGGGTCTCCACCCGGGTCAGCGCCTGCGTGGCCAGGTCGTAGCGCCACAGTTCGCTGCGCGCCTCGAAGCTGTGCTCGACGAGCAGGGCCGAGCCGTCCGGGTACCACTCGGCGGCCACGTCTCCGGGCAGGTCCACCGCGAGCGGGGTCTCCGTACCGCTCGCCACGTCCCACACCATCGGCTCCCAGCGGCCCCGCCGCTGGTGGCCCACGAGCAGCCGGGTGTCCCCGGCGACCGGTGCGAAGCCCAGCACCTCCAGGCCCAGTTCCTCGGTGCCGCCCTTGGTGTCGTCCAGCTCGGCCACGGTCTCGCCGTCGAGGGTCAGCACCCGCAGCGCGGAGTGCATCGCGTCCCCGTGCTCGGTGTGCTCGATCGCGAGGAGGGTGCCGTCCCGGGACAGGTCCCCGACCCCCGCGGACTCGCGGTGCCGGTAGATCTCCACGGGCGCCGCCCCCGGCCGTACGACGTGCACGGTCGAGCCGTCCTCGTCGGTGGAGCGGCCCACCACCGCGGTGCCGTCCCGGGCGATCGCCAGACCTGCCGGGTAGGAGGGCTCCAGGCCCGGGGTGGCGGGCTCGTCGTCCCCGCCGCCGAAGGGCTGGCGGACCCAGACGCCGAACTCGTCGCCGTCGGTGTCGGAGAACCACCAGATCCACTCCCCGTCCGGGGAGAGGGTGCCGTCGGTGGTGCCGTTCGGCCGGTCCGTGGCCTGCCGGCGCTCGCCGGTGGCCCGGTCCCAGGCGTAGAGCTCGTAGGTGCCGGTCGCATTGGAGACGAAGAGGGAGCGGTCGGGGGCGTCCTCGGCCCACTCCGGCAGCCCGACCCTCGGGGCCCGGAAACGCTTCTCCCAGTCGGGCATCCCCGTGATCGCGGACGTGCTGGTGTCATCGGTCATACGCTCATTGTGTCCGCCGTGCGGGGGCCGTCCGGCCCGCCCGCTGTTTCACGTGAAACACCGGCGCAGACCCGGCGGCAGGGCGCCACCGTGCAGATGATCGTGCGCAGGGCCAGGCTGCACACCGTCGGCGGAGCCGTCTCCGCCCGGCTGCATGACGTGGACCGCTGCGGTCAGTGCTGCAGGCCGAGGATCAGGCGGACGGAGTCCTCCACCCGGCGCAGCTCGCCGGGGGCCGGCAGGCCGAGTCTCCGGCCCAGCCGTGCCTTCGCGACCGTGTGCAGGTCCGCACAGTTCACGTACGACGCGTCGTATTTCGCCAGTCCCGCGTCGGGCCCGATGGGCACGTGGGTCGCCTGGGGGCCGGACGTACCGGTGATCAGGGCGACGGTGACCGAGGCGAGCGGTTCAGCGATCCGGTTGACCGTGAGGACGACCACCGGATGGGGGCCCACCGGCTGGGGCAGCGCGCAGACCCACACCTCGCCGCGCAATGCCGCGCCGGCGCTCACCACTCCATCGCGTCCGCGGCCGCGAGCTCGTCGTCAGTCGGCTCGGCCACACCCTCGGGCAGCGGGGCGCCCGTACGGCCGTAGAAGGCGCGGATCTCCTCGGCTGCACCCACCTCGGACGCCTCTCGCGCGAGCAGCCTGGGCCGCGGCTCCGGCGGGCCGCGCCGGGGCTGAGCCGTACGGGTCACCGGAGTGGCAGGCGCGCCCGGTGGCCCGCACGCTGGCCGGGTGCCCCCGACACCGCCCACACCCCCCGCGTACCGGTACGAGGACCTGCGCCTGCGCGCGGTCTACGTCAACTGCACCCTCAAGCGCTCGCCCGAGGTCAGCAACACCGAGGGCCTGATCGAGCGCAGCCGCGCCGTCATGGAGTCGAACGGCGTCGCCACCGAGCTGATCCGGGCCGTGGACCACGACCTGGCCACCGGCGTGTGGCCGGACATGACCGAGCACGGCTGGGAGACCGACGAGTGGCCGGTCCTCTACTCGCAGATCATGAACGCCGACATCCTCGTCCTGGCCGGCCCGATCTGGCTCGGCGACAACAGCTCGGTCATGAAGCAGGTCGTCGAGCGGCTCTACGCCTGCTCCGGCATCCTCAACGAGCAGGGCCAGTACGCGTACTACGGCAGGGTCGGCGGCTGCCTGATCACCGGCAACGAGGACGGGGTCAAGCACTGCGCGATGAACGTCCTCTACAGCCTCCAGCACCTCGGCTTCGCGGTCCCCCCGCAGGCCGACGCGGGCTGGATCGGCGAGGCCGGGCCGGGCCCGTCGTACCTCGACGAGGGCTCCGGCGGCCCGGACAACGACTTCACCAACCGGAACACGGCCTTCATGAGCTGGAACCTCATGCACCTGGCCGCCCTCCTCAAGCGGGCCGGCGGCATCCCCGCGCACGGCAACCAGCGCTCCCTGTGGGACGCCGGCTGCCGCTTCGACTACCCCAACCCCGAACACCGCTGATGACACACTGGGCCCCGAACCGCCGAAGGAGCCCGCAGTGTCGATGTTCAGCCAGCTACGCCGAGCGGTCCGCCGGAGCGTCCGGCGGGCCGTGGACCTCAGCCACCCCGCCCGCTCCCCCCTGGGATCGGCCGTGGTCAACTGCGTGGTCTACCGCGAAGGGGTCCGGCAGGACGGCTGCGAGAACGCCGAGGACGCGCTGCGCCGGGTCCGCAAGACGGGCGACGGCTTCGTCTGGATCGGTCTCCACGAGCCCGAGGCGGAGGAGTTCACCGGCCTCGCCGAGCTCTTCGGCCTGCACCCGCTGGCCGTGGAGGACGCCGTCCACGCCCACCAGCGGCCCAAGGTGGAGCGGTACGACGACACCCTCTTCGCCGTCTTCAAGACCGTCCGCTACGTCGAGCACGAGGAGCTGACCGCCACCAGCGAGGTCGTGGACACCGGCGAGCTGATGGTCTTCGCCGGCACCGACTTCGTCATCACCATCCGGCACGGCGGCCACGGCTCGCTCGGCCCGATGCGCGAGGCCCTGGAGACCGACCCGGAGCAGCTCGCCAAGGGCCCGGCGGTGGTCCTGCACGCCATAGCGGACCACGTGGTCGACGAGTACCTCGCCGTCACCGACGCCGTGCAGAGCGACCTCGACGCGGTGGAGTCCGCCGTCTTCAGCGAGGAGGGCAGCCGGGGCGACGCGGGACGCATCTACCAGCTCAAGCGGGAGCTGCTCGAACTGCGGCGGGCGGTGGCCCCGCTGGACCGGCCGCTCCAGCAGCTCGCCACCCAGCCGATGCCGGTGATCGGGCCGGACATCCGCGCGTACTTCCGGGACGTGGCCGACCACCTGACCCGCACCACCGAGCAGATCGCGTCCTACGACTCCCTGCTCGACTCGATCCTCCAGGCCCACCTCGCGCAGGTGACCGTCGCCCAGAACGAGGACATGCGCAAGATCACCGCCTGGGCGGCGATCGTGGCCGTCCCGACGATGGTCTGCGGGGTCTACGGGATGAACTTCGAGCACATGCCGGAGCTCAAGTGGACGTACGGGTACCCGGCGGTGCTCGTCCTGATCGCGGTCTCCTGCTTCGTCATCCACCGCGGCTTCCGGCGCAACGGCTGGCTGTGAGCCGCGGCGGGCCCGTGGCCCTCAGGCCAGGCCCGAGATCCTGAAGACCGTACGGGCGGCTTCCCGGTCGATGCGCTCGGACAGCCGCCGCAGGGCGGTCGCCCCGCACAGCAGGGTCCCCCGCTCCAGCGCGGTCCGGGCATCGGCGTCCAGCCGGTGCCACAGCGGCGGATTGCGGACCAGCACCTCCGGATCCAGCTCCACCCGGCCGCCGTACCCGTCGCGCAGCACCAGCCGCCGGGCCACCCCTTCCGAGCAGCGCACGGAGACGAGGGCGTCGGTGCGGACGGTGTGCGCGGTGCACAGGCCGCGGGAGCTCAGCAGTCCCGGCCGGGCGGTGATCCGCGGCGGCAGCAGGATCACGTACAGCAGTCCGGCGAGCCCGGCCCACAGCAGGGCGCGCGGGGGCGGCGGCAGGTGTCCGGCGGGTGGCGGACGGGCGGCGGCCGGCCGACGGGCGGGCGGCGATCCGGCCCGGCGGTCCTTCCGCCCGCATGGCTGTCAGTGGCGGGTGGAAGGATCCGGAGGACGGCTGTTCGCGGTCTGTGGGGGTGGAAGTCGTGGAAGCTGCGTCCCGTGAGCCGGTGCTGCTGGCCGAGGTGCTGGCCGGCGCCTCCGCCGCGCTGCGCCATGCCGACCGTACGGGCACGGCGGTGCCGGACGTCCGGGATCCGGCCCGGACCCCGTGCCGCCGCTGCGGCTCGCCGGCCGCCTGGCACCGCACGGTGCACGGCCGCTGGATCCTGATGGAGGCCGGGGACTTCCCGGTCGGCCACATTCCGGCCGGGAAGCGCTGGCGGATCGCCGGGGACGGCACCGCCGTGGCCCTCGGCCGCGCCGAACCCGCCGACACCTGCCGGGTCTCGCACGTAGACGTGTGCCCCTCCCGGCCGGCCCCGGCGGACTCGCTGACCCTGCTGTCCCTGTGGTGGCGCAACCACCGCCACCCGTAGCCCGGGCGCGCGCGGCCGCTGCCGCCTAGGCGAGCGCGGCCGCCGTGGCCTCGGCGAAGGCCTGCGGGTTGTCCAGCATGATGTTGTGCCCGCAGTCGGGCACCTCCACCACCGACACCCCCGCGGCCCGCAGCTCCTCGGCGCCCCTCAGCGGCCCGTCGGCCTGCGGCAGCAGGAAGGTCCGCGGGATCTCCAGGCCGAGCAGCAGCTCCCGCATCACCGGCTCCGAGCCGCGCACCAGCTGTACGGCGCTGCGGTGCAGGGCGGTGCGGTCCGTCAGCCGCATGGTCGACCACCAGTGGGCCCCTGCCTGGTCCCGGACCTCCGCCCAGCCGCCCGCGAGGAACTCCTCCTCCGTGTAGGCCGCGATGCCGGTGCTGCCGATCGCCCCGGGCACCGGCTCGGCCGCGTCCAGGTTGGCGTCCACCAGCACCAGCTTCGACACCAGGTGCGGGTGGCGGTCGGCCAGCACCAGGGCCACCGACCCGCCCATGCTGTGCGCGATCACCTCGGCTCCGGCCACCCCGGCCGCGGTCAGGGCCGCGGCCAGCGCGTCGGCGTGCGAGGCGAGCGCGTAGTCGAAGCCCTCCGGCCGGTCGCTGATGCCGTGCCCGAGGAGGTCGATCAGCAGCGACCGGCGCCCCGCCAGCAGCGGGTGCACCGCCGTCTCGGCCCAGTACGCCGGCGAGGTGGCGCCCAGCCCGTGCACGTAGACGCGGACGGGTTCGGCCCCCGGCAGCTCGACCCAGCGGATCAGGTCGCCCTCGGGGGTCACGGCGGCGGTGCGCACAGTCGGCTCTCCTGTGGTGGTCGTGATCGGAACTGCCGGTCGTGACCGGAACTGCCGGTCGGGACCGGAACTGCCGGTCGTGATCAACTGGCGTGCGGATCAAGTGTGTTGCGCGAAGCCTCAGGAAGCGATCCCCTGAAGGGCAATGGCATGATCAACATTTGCCCGTACGAGGTATTCCCCCGGCACCGAGTTCCGCTCCCCGTACTGCTCCGCCAGTTCCGCGCCCATGTACCGGCCGCCGATCCGGGCCGCCCACTGCCGCAGCTCCGCCGGGTCCTCCGTGAAGCGGGCCGTGCATTCGAGCATCACGTACGCGTACGGCGCCGCCATGTCGTCCACGCACAGCGCGAACCGCGGCTCCCGCAGCAGGGCGTGGGCCTTGACCGAGGCGTGCCAGGTCGTGAAGACCACCTCGGTGCGGCCGTCGGGGGTCTCGTCCAGCAGGAACCACACGGGGGTGACGTGCGGCCGGCCGTCCTTGCGGGTGGTGGCCAGCTTGGCGGTGCGGGTGCCGGCCAGCACGAAGGCCCGCCACTCCTCCTCGGTCATCGGCTGCATGCGGAAACTCCCTTTCGAACGGGGTGTACGGCGGACAAGGGGCCCGGGCGGCGCGGGGGGGGGGGGGGGGGGGGGGCGGTGGGGGGGGGGGGGGGGGGGGGGGGGGGGGGGGGGTTCCCCCCCCCCCACCCCCGGGCCGTTCCCCTCCCCCGTACAGCAGGGCCGCTGTACGGTGAAAGGCATGTCGAGACACGTCACCATCCGCCTGGACGAGGAGTTC
>NZ_JBVIDV010000002.1:350199-460258 GCF_055572195.1 Streptomyces sp. NPDC030809 | reverse complement strand
ACTCGGCCGTGGTCCGCCGGACTCAACCTCCGGGCGCTGGACTCGGCCGTGGTGCGCCGGACTCAACCTCCGCGCCGGACTCAACTTCCGCGCGCCGGACTCGGCCGTGGTCCGCCGGACTCAACCTCCGGGCGCCGGACTCGGCCGTGGTGCGCCGGACTCAACCTCCGCGCCGGACTCAACTTCCGCGCGCTGGACTCGGCCGTGGTCCGCCGGACTCGACCCGGCCCGCCGGACTCGGCCCCGGCACCGGCTTCAGGCGTGGTCCGCCGGATCCGAGCCCGTTCAGCCCGGTTCAGCCCCGGTCCGCGACCGCCCAGGACGCCGCGGCCACCACGCTCGCCGCCCCCAGCACTGCCGGCCACGCTCCGATCTTCTTGGCCAGCGGGTGCGCCCCGGCGAAGCCCGCCAGGTAGAGCCCGCCGAGCGCGGCCGCGGCAGGGGCGCCGGCCCGCTGGTGCCACGCGCGTGCGGCGACCGCGCCGGCCGTCCCGAGGACGACCCCGCCGAGCGGCCGCTTGCGCGTCCAGCGCGCGACGGCGTACCCACCGACCAGACCAGCAGCGGCCACTGCCGCCGACGGCACCTGTGCCATGCCCATTCCTTCCGCCGTACTTCCGTACATCCGTGCGTGCAGTGGTCCTGCCGCTTCGAGGCTAACGCGCCCGCCGTGCCAGCCCCGCGGCGCCCGCGAGGCCGAGGACGAGTACGGCCCCGCCGATCACGGCGTCCGGAACCGCCTCCTGGACGGACCGCGGCAGCATCGCCACGACGCCCAGGACGAGGAAGAACGCGAGGGCGCAGCCACCCGCGCCGAGCAGCAGTCTGTACACGGGGCCCCCTGTTCCGACCGGCATGACACCCCATCAACGCACCCGGGCCACCCCACGACACGGCCCCCGCGCCGCCACCGGCGGGCCTTGGGTATGTCGTATTTGTCGCACACCCTCCGCTTCTGCGGACACGCCGCCCGCGGGAACCCTCCCGGCGTAAATTCGCTCTCCCGGAGAGAAATCCCCCCAACCCGATGCAGCCGCCCCATTGGCCGCCAACCGCACCAACCGCACCAACCGTGCGGCACGCCCGCCACGCCCGCCCCACCCGTCACCCCAGGAGCCCCGCCCGTGATCTGTTACGGAAAGGCCGTCCTCGACCTCCAGGACGAACTCGTCGACGCCTACGCCGAGGTCTTCTCCGCCCCGCCCTGGAACGAGGACGAAGAAACCATTCGCCAGTTCTCCGCCCGCCTCCAGAGCGACGTCCGCCGGCCCGGGTTCCGTACCGCCCTGGCCCAGTCGGAAGCCGGCATCGACGGCTTCGCCACCGGCTGGATCACCTCCGGCCCCTTCCCCGCCGACCGCGCGTACGGTCACGTGGCCGCCCAGCTCGGCCCCGAGCGCGTCGCCGAATGCCTGGTCGGAGCCCTGGAAATAGACGAGCTCGCCGTACGCTCGTACGCCCGCGGCCACGGCACCGGCCGGGCCCTCCTCGCCGAACTGACCGCCGACGCACCCGACTCCCGCGCCTGGCTGCTCACCGCGCGCAAGGCTGCCGACACCGTCGCGACGTACCGACGCCTCGGCTGGCACGAGCTGACCCCGCTGCCCGGCACCGAGAACGGTGTCGTCGTCTTCCTCGCCCCCGGCCACCCCGCGGCGGCCTGAATCAGGCCGCCGTTCCCGGGCATACCGGGAGCATGATCACCGATCTCGACCGCATCGCACGCCGCCAGCTCAACCTGGCCACCTCCCACCAGCTCACCCGGGCGGGCATCGCCCCCGGCACCCGCGCCGGCCGCGCCCGCCCCGGCGGCCCCTGGCAACGCCTCCTGCCCCGCGTCTACCTCCTGCAGACCGGTCCGCCGGACCGCCGCCAACGCGCCCTGGCCGCCGTCCTCCACGCGGCCGCGCCGGACACCGACCCCCTGTCGGGAGCCACCGCAGCCCTCACCGGCGGCGCCGCCCTCGCCCTCCTCGGCATCCGCGGCGCGCCTCCCGAACCGCACCACGTCCTCGTCCGCGCCCCGCGCCGCGTCGCCACCGCCCCCGGCGTACACCCCCGTACGACCGCCCGCTGGCCCGCCACCCTCACCGTCTGCGGGGTCCCCAGCACCCGCCCGGTCCGCGCCGCCGCCGACTTCGCCGCCCGTACCCAGGACGGGGACCTGGTCCGCTCCGTCCTCGCCAACGTCGTCCAGACCGGCTGGTGCCACCCCCAGGACCTGCACGCCGAACTCCGCGCCGCCCGCACCCTCACCCGCCCCGCCACCCGCACGGCCGCCGCCGAACTCCTCGCCGGCGTGCGCTCGATCGCCGAGGGCCACGCCCGCGAGGCCCTCGCCCGCACCGACCTCCCGCCCCCGCTCTGGAACCCCCGCCTCCACACCCCCGACGGCGCCTTCCTGGCCTCCCCGGACGCCTACTGGCCCGACGAGGGCGTGGCCCTGGAGATCGACTCGGCCGAGTACCACTACACCCGCGACGCCTGGCACGCCACCCTCCGCCGCCGCCTCCGCCTGGAAGCCCACGGCATCCTGGTCGCCAGCGCCACCCCCTCCATGATCCGCACCACCCCCACCGAGATCACCCAGGCCCTCCGCACCCTCCTCACCCTGACCACAACCCGCCCCCACCCCCCGAACATCCGCCTCCGAGACCACGCCCAGCTGGAACTGCCCTTGGGGAGGTAGGGGCGGTGGCATAGCGTCGTCGCATGACGATGCGGGAATTGCTGCTTGAGGTGGCCGGTACGTATGACCGGGCCGCAGGGTGCAAGGAACACGTGTGGGGCCAGCAGGTCCTGCGGAGCGTGTCACGTCGCACGACGTTGGGTGGTCCGCAGGGGTGGACCATCCGTGGTTACGGAGGGAACGGGTCCGCGGCTATCTGCCCGTGGATCGGCATATATGACCGGGCGATCAATGACGACCCGAAGAAGGGCCTGTACCTCACTTACATCTTCAGCGCAGACCTGAAGACGGTCACCTTGACGCTCCAGCAGGGGGTCACGGAGCTCAGTGAACGGATGCCGATCAAGCATGCCCTGGAGCAGCTGAAGCAGCGGGCGGCCGTGTTGTACGCCGCCTTGCCCGAAGGCTTGGCCGCACCCTGGAAGCACAGCCCCGCGTTCGGCTCCAAGGAGCGGCGGCCGAGGTTGTACGAAGCGGCCAGCGTCTTGGCGCGCACCTACCCGACGGACGCCCTCCCCAGCGAGGACGAGTTGCAGCAAGACCTGCTCGCGCTGGCCAAACTGCTGGCCCCCGTCGATGCCGCGGAGCGCCTCCTGCGTTCAGGCGAGGCCGAGGAAGTCCTGCCTCTGGCGGCGGCCGTCGGCTCGCGCGTGGCGCTGGCCGGCTTCAAGCCGCGCAACAGCTCCGAGTACATCGCCGACATCCCGGCCCGGCAGCAGGTCAAGACCCGGGACCACGAAGCGGTGATCACGGCCTTCAAGACGTACCTCAGCCCCCGTGGTTACACGGTCATCAACCAGCAGATCCATCCCAAGGACCTGGTCCTGCAGCACACGGACAGCCCCACCGAATGGCTCGTTGAGGTCAAGGTGGTGCGGAAGGGGAATCCGACGAGCGCCGTGCGCGAAGCCGTCGGCCAGCTCCGCGAGTACAGCTACTTCCACTACCGGATGCAGAAGCGCACCGAACCGCACCTCCTCGCCCTCTTCTCGGAGGACATCGGGGTGTACGCGGATTATCTCGAACACCAGGGCATCGCCGCGATCTGGCGCGACGGTGCGGGCTGGGCCGGATCCCCCACCGCTGCCGCGTGGGGCATGGTCGACTGACCGTGCGCCAGTAGCGCCGTCTTACGAAGCCCCGTGGCAGTCCCCGTAAGGCTTTTCCGAGGTGCACCAGCAGGGGGAGTGGGGGGTTGGCGGCCAGGGGGTGGCTTTGCCGCGGGCGGCGAGGGTGGTGGCGTATTCGGCCAGGAGGGAGGGGGTGGCGGGGCTGGTGTGTTCGGAGGCGGCGAAGGCCTCGTACGAGGGGACCGTGGCGGTGACGATGCCGAGGTTCTTGGTGCCGGAGGCGGAGAGGGCGCGCAGGGAGCGTTCGATGGTGGCCAGGTGGGCCGCGTGGGAGGGGTACTCCGCGGCGAGGGAGGGGTAGGCGGCGAGGAGTTCGGCGAGTTCGTCGGCGGGCCAGTGGAGGACGGCAACCGGGAAGGGGCGGGAGAGCGCGGCGCGCCGGTCGCCGAGTTCGGCGCGCAGGCGGGCGATCTCGGCGCGGAGTTCGGCCGGGTCGTCGGACCCGAGGGCCCAGATGCGCTTGGGGTCGTGGAGTTCGTCGAGGGGGATGGGGCCGGTGTGGCGGGTGTCGGCCACCATGTCCCAGTCGTCGTGCGGCAGGGCCAGGAGGCGGCGGACGCGGTGGCGGCCGGTGAGGAGGGCGACCGTGGCCGTGGTCAGCGGGGCGTCTTCGGGGATGAGCAGGCGGGCGGCGTCGGTGAAGGCGGCGTGGGCGGCGTCGAGCTCGTCGTGGGCCTCGAGGGTTTCTGCGATGACCTCCCACGGGGCCGGGTCGGCCGGGGCGGCGGCGCGGATGCCGTCGATGAGGGCGCGGGCCTCGGCCTCGTGGCCGTACTCCCACAGGTTGGCGGCCTGGAGGGCCTTCACCAGGTGGGGGTTGGCGGGTTCGGCCGCGAGGAGCCGGTCGTAGAGGGCGCTGGCCCGTTCGCGCTCTTCGGCGAGTTCGAGGTGGGCCGCGGCCTGGAGGAGCAGGGGCTCCTGGTCCTCGGGGTAGCGGGTCGCCGTGCGGATGAGACGCTCGGCTTCGTCGATGTGCTCGGCAGGCGTGTCGGGGCGCATGGTCCACACCGTACTGCTGCTGGTCAGTTGGCGGGGCAGGTCTTAGGGTGCGGGCCGTGCGCGAGCGGATTCCGGTGGTGGTGCAGGGGCAGCGGCGGCGGCCGGCGCCCGGGCGCGCGCTGGCCCGGGCGCTGTGGTCGGGGGCCGAACTCGCCGTGACGGCGGGCCTGGTGCTGATGCTGCTCGTGGTGCACCAGGTGTGGTGGACGAACCGGGAGGCGCGGGCGGGGGCGCAGGCGCAGGTCCGGGCGCTGGAGCGCCAGTGGGCGGCGGAGGAGGCGGACCGGGAGGCGCGGAGGGGTGCTGCCGTGGAGGCGGCGGACGGCGCGGATCGCGGGGGCGAGGACGGACCCGGGGGCGGACCCGGGGGCGAGGCGGCGGAGGGCGGGGCGGACTGGGGATCCGGATCGGGCTCGGGCTCGGGCTCCGGTGCGCCGCCGCGGACCGGGGGTGGCGGGGGGCCGGTGGCTCCGGGCGGGGAGCGGACGCCGCCGCGGTGGGACCGGGCGTACGCCGTGCTGCGGATCCCGCGGCTCGGGGTGGTGGCACCGGTCGCGCAGGGAGTGGACAAGCGGAACGTGCTCGACAAGGGGTACGTGGGGCACTACGCGGGGACGGCGCAGCCCGGGCAGCGGGGCAACTTCGCGCTCGCCGGTCACCGGAACACGCACGGGGAGCCGTTCCGCTACATCAACCGGCTGCGGGCCGGGGACGAGCTGATCGTGGACGTGCGGGGACGGCGGTTCACGTATGTGGTCGGGAGGCGGCTGGAGCAGACGACGGCCCGGGACGGCGGGGTGATCGCGAGCGTGCCGCGGAGCGTGGTGAAGCCGGGGTACGGGTACGCGGCGCCGGGTTCGTACATCACGCTCACGACCTGCACGCCCGAGTTCACCTCCCGGTACCGGCTGGTGGTGTGGGGGACGCTCGTGTCGGGCGAGGAGCGATAGGCCGGGCGCCCGTTCGCACCCCGGTCGCACCCGTTCGCACCCCGGCCGTACCCGTTGTCAGTGGGGCCGTCTACGATCGGTGTCGAGGTCGGATTGCCGCAGGGGGCGGCGGTCCAACTCGTTTCCGGGGAAAGGGGGGAGACGGATGATCAGGTCCAAGGGTGTCGTCGCCGGTGTGCGCGCTGCCGCCGCGGGACTGGAGTCTGCTCTGCTCCTCCTGCTGGGCACCGTCGGCGCGCTGGGGATCCTGGGAATCCTGGGACAGCACTTCGGCGACGGCGGACTGGCGAGCGCCGTCACCTTCGCGGCCACCGCTGCCGTAGGAGCCTCGCTCGCGGCCTGCCTGAGTCTCGCCGCCCGCAGTGCGCGGCCCGTACCGCCCACCCGAATACGCACCGCGATACGCGACCGGGAGCAGCGCACGGCGTTCCTCCCGCAGCGGGACCCCGATGCGGCCGGCCGGTCGCGTCCCAGGGCGCCGGGTCGTCCTTCCCTGACGACCGCGTAGGGGCGTACCCCGGACGGGGCGTACCAGGAATGGGGCGCACCCGGGATGGGGCGCACTCCGGCCGGGGCGTGCTCCGGACGGAGTCTCCGTTCCGGCTGCCATGCGTACGTACGCACCCGCGGCTCGTCACGCCGAAGTCGTTTCCTTTCGGTGCCGCCGCGCCTTCTTCCGGGCTTCCCGGATGTCCCTCCGGCTTTCCCGGTGTTCCGGTTCTCGCCGGTGTGCCGGGTGTCCCCGGGTGCGGTGGCAGGACGAGACCCCGGAGGTCCGCGTGTCCTTGTTCGTGCTGCTTGTTTCCCGTCTTGCCGATCTGCTCGACCCGGTCTTCGCCGCCTCGGCGACGGCCGTGGCCATCGTGCTCTTCACCGCCCTGGTGCGGGTCGCGATGCATCCCCTCACCCGTGCCGCCTTCCGCGGGGAGCGGGCCCGGGCCGCGCTCGCGCCCCGGATCGCGGAGCTGAAGCGCCGCCATCCCGGGCCGAAGAACGCCGACCGGCTCCAGCGGGCCGTGCTCGACCTCCAGGCGGAGGCCGGGGTCCGGCCGCTGGCCGGCTGCCTGCCGATGCTGGTGCAGCTGCCGGTGTTCTTCGTGATGTACCGGGCGTTCTCGTCGACGGAGATCGGGGGCGAGGCGAACGAACTGCTCGGGCACCGGCTCTTCGCCGCCCCGCTGGGCGCGCACTGGGCGGATGCCGTCGGGGAGACGGGTCTGTTCGGGGCGCAGGGGCTGGTGTTCGCCGGGCTGTTCGCGGCGATCGCGGCCGTGGCGGGCTGGACCGTGCTGCGGGCCCGGCGGGCGAACGCGGCGGGCGCTGGGCCGGCCGAGCTCCTGGGGGCGGGGGCGCGGATCGGGGGTACGGCGTCCGAGGAGCCTGCGGCGGCGGGGGCGCGGACCGGTGGCGTGGCGGCCGAGGAGCCTGCCGCGGCCGTGGCGCGGCGGCTGGCCAAGGTCATGCCGCTGATGGCCTTCGGGACGCTGGTCACCGCGGCCGTCGTACCGCTGGCCGCCGGGCTGTACCTGCTCACCACGACCGCATGGACGGCCGCCGAGCGGGGCTGGCTCCAGCGGCGGTGGGAGAAGGCCGGTGGAACCGAGCGGTCCAGTCTGTGAACAGGGTCTTGCATACGGGACGCAGTTCTTGGAGGATCAGCCAATCCTCCGATGGCCGCAACCCATCGGCCGGTCCGTCGGCATGCCCGCGGGCCGACCAGCCACGACCACGGGAGAAAGCCCATGAAGCTGCTGCGTGTCGGACCGGTGGGCGCCGAGCGCCCCGCGCTGCTCGACCAGAACGGAATCCTGCGCGACCTGTCCGGGATCGTCGCGGACATCGACGGCGGCCTGCTGGCGGATGACTCCGCGCTGGCCCGGGTACGGGACGCGGCGGCGGCCGGGGAGCTCCCCGTGCTCGACGCCGAGGGGCTGCGGATCGGCGCCGCGGTCGGCCGGATCGGCAAGGTCGTGGGCATCGGGCTCAACTACCACGGGCACGCCGCGGAGATCGGGGCGGCCGCGCCCGAGGAGCCGATCATGTTCCTCAAGGCTCCGGACACCGTGGTCGGCCCGGACGACACCGTGCTCGTCCCGCGCGGCAGCGTGAAAACCGACTGGGAGGCCGAGCTCGGCGTCGTCATCGGCAGCACCGCCCGCTACCTGGGCTCCGCCGCGGAGGGCCTCGCGCACGTCGGCGGGTACGTGCTCGTGAACGACATCTCGGAGCGCGAGTTCCAGATCGAGCGCGGGGGCACCTGGGACAAGGGCAAGAACTGCGAGACGTTCACCCCGCTCGGCCCGTGGCTGGTCACGGCCGACGAGATCCCGGACCCGCAGGTGCTCGACGTACGGCTGTGGGTGAACGGCGAGCAGAAGCAGGACGGTTCCACCTCGGACCAGATCTTCCCGGTGGGCGAGGTCGTGCGGTACCTGAGCCAGTTCATGACCCTGTACCCGGGCGATGTCATCGTCACGGGCACCCCCGCCGGTGTGGCCATGGGCCAGCCGGAACCCAAGCCGTACCTGCGGGCCGGTGACGTGGTCGAGCTGGAGATCAGCGGCCTCGGGCGGCAGCGGCAGGAGCTGAAGAACGCGTGACGGGTCCGGACCCGTCAGACGGGTCCGGACCTATCCGGCGGCTCCGGTTCCGGGCCCGTCAGCTGGTTCCGGTTCCGGGTTCCGGGCCCGTCAGCTGGTTCCGGTTCCGGGTTCCGGGCCCGTCCGATGATTCTGGTTCTGGTTCCGGGCCCGTCCGGCGCGGTCGGGCGGGCCTGGTCAGGCCGTCGGCTTGAGCTCGACCGTGGTGCCGGTGGCCGCCGAGCGGCGGGCCGCCTCCAGGACGTCGAGGCAGGCGGCGGCCTCGTACGCGGTCACGGGGGGTTCCCCGCCGGTGCGCAGGGCCTCGGCCACCGCCGCGTAGTAGGCCGGGTAGTCGCCCGCGAGGGTGGGGACCGGGCGGCCGCCGCCGGTCAGCGGGGACTCCCCGGAGCCGACGCGGCCCCACAGGTGTTCCGGCTCCAGCCCCCACGGGCTCCCGTCCTGCGGCCGCCGGCCCTCGCGCAGGGCGGCTTCCTGCGGGTCCAGCCCGTACTTCACGTACCCGGCGGACGCGCCCAGGACGCGGAAGCGCGGGCCGAGCTGGGCCGTGGTGGCGCTGACGTAGAGGTGGGAGCGGACTCCGTTCGCGTGCGTGAGTGCGATGAAGGTGTCGTCGTCCGTCTCGGAGCCGGGGCGGCGGAGGTCGGCCTCGGCGTAGACGCGTACGGCCGGGCCGAACAGGGTCAGCGCCTGGTCCACGACGTGGCTGCCGAGGTCGTACAGCAGGCCGCCGATCTCCTCGGGGGCGCCGGACTCCCGCCAGCCGCCCTTCAGCTGCGGGCGCCACCGCTCGAAGCGGGACTCGAAGCGCTGGACCTCGCCGAGCTCGCCGGTCGCGAGCAGGCTGCGGAGGGTGAGGAAGTCGTTGTCCCACCGGCGGTTCTGGAAGACGGAGAGCAGCGTGCCGCTTGCTTCGGCGAGGGCGGCCAGGGTGCGGGCCTCGGCGGCCGTGGCGGCGAGCGGCTTGTCCACCACCGTGGCCAGTCCCGCTTCCAGGGCGGCGGTGGCCAGGGGGACGTGCGTCTTGTTCGGCGAGGCGATCACGAGCAGGTCGAGCTCGGCGGCGCGGGCGAACAGGTCCTCCGGGGAGTCCGCGAGCCGCACGTCGGGGAACTCGGCACGGGCCTGCGCCCGGCGCGCCTCGTTGGCCGTGACCACGGTGTCGAGGACCAGCCCCTCGGTGGCCGCCACGAGCGGGGCGTGGAAGACGGAGCCGGCCAGGCCGTAGCCGATGAGACCGACGCGGAGGGGGGTGGTGGAGGACATGCAACCACTTAAGCAACGCTGTTGCGATAGTGCAAGCAGGGGGGATGATGGCGGTGTGAAGAACGGCGATGGGCGAGCGGAAGCGGACGGCGTGGCGGCGGGGCGGGGGCGTCGGGCCGGGACCGGTCCCGGTCCCGACCCCGGCTCCCGCCCCGGCCTCCGGACGGGGTCCGAGGCTGTCGCGGGGGCCCCGCCCGGCACGGGGTCCGGTCCGCGGCCGGGGTCCGGTCCCGTGGCGGGGGCTGCGCCCACTGTGGGATCCGGCTCCGGGGTGGGGGCCGGGCGGCGGGCGGGGGCCAGTCCCGTGGCGGGTCCTGGGCCCGGTGCGGAACAGGGTCCTGCCGTGGGGTCCCGTCCCGGTGGGGGGTCCGGGCCGCGGACGGAGGCCGGGCCCGGGGTGGGGCTTGCGGCCGTGCGCAGCCACAATGCCGGGCTGGTTCTCGGGCTGCTGCGGGCGGCGGGGCCGGTCGGGGCGGGGCGCCAGGAACTGGCCGAGGGCACGGGGCTGACCCCGCAGGCCGTCAGCAAGATCAGTGCCCGCCTGCGCGCGGCCGGGCTGGCGGCCCCCGCGGGCCGTCGCGCGTCGACCGGCGGAAAGCCCCCGGGGCTGCTGCGGCTCGTGCCGGAAGCCGGGTACGCGGTCGGGCTGCAGCTCGACCGCGACGAGGTACGGGTGGCGGTCGTGGACCTGTCCGGGCAGGTCGTCGCCGCGCGGTGCGCCCCGCTGGACTTCGCGGCCGGCGGGTCGGCGGTGGTGGAAGCCGCGGCCCGCGAGGTCGAAGCGGCGGTTCTGGACGCGGGGGTGACCTGGGCCGGGCGCCCCGGGGCGGCCGAGGAGCCGGGGATACCCGCCCCGCCGCCCGCCGGCCGGCTCCCTGGGACGCCCACCGGGACGCCGCCCGCGGGGATGCCGCCCGCCGAGGCGCCGCTTGGGGAGCCTGCCGAGACGCCTCCGACAGCGCCCGCCGGGACGCCCGCCGGAATGCCCGGTGGGGTGCCCGCCGGAAGGCCTGCGGGGATGCCGCCCGCCGCGGCGCCGCTTGGGGAGCCTGCCGAGACGCCTCCGACAGCGCCCGCCGGAATGCCCGCCGCAATGCCTGCGGGGATGTCGGTTGGGGCGGCTGCTACGACGCTTTCCGCCGCGCCGATCGGGGTGCCCGGCCTGATGCCCGCTGGGATGCCCGCCGGAAGGCCTGTCGGGATGTCGGTCGGGGCGGCCGCTACGACGCCTTCCGCGGTGCCGACCGGGACGGCTGCCGGGACTTCCGCCGAAACCTCCGCCGGGACGTTGGCGGGGGCTGCCGGAACCTCCGCCGGGGCGTTGGGTGGGGCCGCCGCAACCTCCGCCGGGACGTCGGCTGGGGCCGCCGCGACGTTTGGCGAGTCTCCCGCCGGGACGCTCGCCGGGAGGCCCACGGGGACTTCCGCCGGGATGCTCGCCGGGGCGCTCGGCGGGGCCTCCGCTGGGGTGGCCGCCGGGGCCCTCGGGGCCCTCGGGGGGCTGTGGGGGGTCGGTTGTGCCGTGCCCGGGCCGCTTGATCACCTGACCGGGGTGATGGGGCGGGTCACCGGGTTCCCGGAGTGGGACGGGTTCCCGTTGCGGGAGGCGCTCGCGCGGCGGCTGGGGGTGCCGGTCGTGCTCGACAAGGACACGAACGCTGCGGCGGTGGGGCTGGCCGCCGATGCGGGCGGGTCGTTCGCCTACGTGCACGTCGGTACGGGGCTGGGGGCCGGGCTCGTACTCGGTGGCGCCCTGCACCGCGGCACGCGTACGGGCGCGGGCGAGTTCGGGCACCAGGTCCTGCTGATGGACGGGCCGCCGTGCCGGTGCGGGGCGCGCGGGTGCGCCGAGGCGCTGTGCCTGGAGGCGGTGGCCGAGGGGGCGCACGGCAGGGCCGCCCGGATCCTCGGCGAGGCCGTCGCCAACCTGGTCGCGCTGCTGGACGTGGACCGGGTGGTGCTGGGCGGCCGCGTGGTGGCCGCGGCTCCGGACACGTACGTACGCGGGGTCGGCGAGGTCCTGTCCGCGCGTGCGCTCGGGGCGTACCGAGCGGGCGTGCGGGCCGCGCCCGAGGGGGCGGTGCTCACAGGGGCGGCCGAGCTGGTCCTGGCAGAGGCGTTCGGGCCGTCGGCCCTCACCTGAGCGAGGCGCTGCGCGCTACCGCACCCCAGTGCCCGGCGCGGGCACCCCGCAGTGCCTTGACTCGGGCTCTGCGTCCGGGTGGAGCGCGAAGGGCGCTGCCTCCGGGCGGTCGTGGCCCGCGGGGAACGGCGGGGTGCCGGGCCGCAGGGTGGATCCGGCGTGGGTCGTGGCTGCGTTGGGCCGGCCGCCGGGACTGCAAGAGTCGCCAGGCGAGCCGGTCCGCACCGGCTGCTGGGACCTGCACGGGGGCCCGTGCCGTGCCTCGGTCTCGCTCCCTGCTGCCGCTGGGAGGTGCGCCACGTGCTCCCTGGAGAGGCCGGTGTGCTGCGAGAGGCCGGTGTGCTGCGCTCCAGGGTGACGGCGAAGCCGAGACCGTCCGAACCGCGACGGGTGCGGCCGGAGCCGGGTTCTGCTGGGCTGGTCCCTCCGTTGCCGCGGTCGGGTGCGGCGGGGCTGTCGGCGGCCGACGTGGGTGGGCACGTCCGTGGTCCGGACGGGGGGTAAAGGGGTGGGGGAGCGGCGTGTGGGGGCGGGGTGGGCCGGTGGGCGTGGGAGGGTGCCGGGGACGGCGGGGTGATTGTCACCTGGTCCGACCAACGTCCGGCGAGCAGTGAAGGCCCTTCATGCGATTCCGCACAGCACTGGCCGTGTCCATCGCCGCGGCCGCCCTGGCCCCCGCGCCCGCCGCGGCATTCGTCCCCGCCCCCGCGTCGGCCGCAGCGTTCCCGCCCGCGCGTGCCGCCGCTGCGGCTCCGGCGCGCGTCCCCGCCGCCGTGCCGGCGCCCGCACGGGGCCCCCGGCCCGTCCTCGCGCCTGCCCTGCTCCCGGCTGTCACCCCAGCCGCGGGGCGTGTCCTCCCCGCCTCCGTGCCGGGCATGGCCCAGGCTCCCGTCGCGGCTCCGGGGCGCCTCGTTCCTGCCGCCGCACGGCCCGTGTTCGCCGCGGCCGTCCCCTTCCCCGCCCTCGCCTTGCGCCCAGGCGCCCCCACCCTCGCCTTGCGCCCAGGCGCCCCCACCCTGCGGGCCCCCGTTCCTCGTGCCCATGCCCTCGGTGTCGCGGCACCCGAAGTTCCCGTGGCTGCCGCGGCGCCCGCAACTCCCCTCGTCCCCGCCGCTCCTCACCCCACCCCCCTCGCCGCCGCCCCCCACTCCCTGCACGACATCGGGGAGGGCGGGGGGGCCAAGCCGGCGCCGGCCCTGCCGGCGCGGGTACAGCCTGACTGCGGGGACGGGCGGAGTGCGAAGTTCCCGTTGGGGGCGCGGATCCGTGGGGGGCCGGCCGTCTACCGGAGCGGGGGCGGGCCGCAGACCTGGTACCTCGACCTGACCAATGCCACCGGGGAGGACTGCCCGGCCGTGCATCCCGTCGTCGTGTTCACCGACCGGGCCCACGCCCTCGCGCCCGGGCAGTTCCGCATGGAGTTCACGGCCGGCGGGGCGACGTACCCGGTGAGCCTGGAGCAGTCCGACCAGGACGAGATCATCGCCGTGTTCGACGGGGCGGGGTCCTTCCCCGGGTTCACCGTCGGCGCCAACGGGTCGGTGACCGTGCCCGTCCGGCTCGCATTCGCCGAGGACACCCCGCCCGGGGAGGTCCTCGCCGATGCCGCGCTCGTCCAGCGCAAGGGGGACGACGGGGACTGGGTGGGCGAGAGCGGCGGCTACCGCTTCTCCGTCGAGGGCCCGGAGGAGCCGGCGGAGCCCGGGGCTGCCGGCTCCCTGGCCGAGACGGGCCGCACCGGGCGGCTGTACGGGGCGGCCGGCGCAGCCGCTGCGGCCGCCGGCGCGGGTGCGGGGCTGATGCTGGCGGCCCGGCGGCTGAGGGCCCGGCGGCTGTAGGACAGGCGGCCGAGGGCCACGCGGCGGAAGATCCAGAGGCTGAGGGCCCAGCGGTCGGAGGTACGACGGCTGGGGCCCGGCGGCGGGGCGTACGACGGCTGGGCGTACGACGGCCGCGAGCCCAGCGGCAGGGTCCGGTGGCCGCCGCAGGCCTCGGGCCCGGCCCGGGTGCGTCCTGTGGCGGGTCAGGCTCCCGCTGCTGCCTGCCCTCGCCGGGCGCAGCCGCAGCGCTCTGCTCCGCCCTCTCCGGGCGAGCTGAGCGCCACGACGATTTCCCGCGCCCTGCGCCCTGCGCCCCGCGCCCTGTGCCCTGTGCCCCGCGCTCGCCGCCGCCGGCAGTCTCGCCCTCGCCCCCGCCGCCGGGCTCACCGCCTGCGGGGGCGCCGCCGCAGGCTCCGCGGACTCCCAGGCCGACGTACTGATCACCCTTCAGCCGTTCATCCGGCATCCCGACGGCAAGGGGCGCGTCGAGGCCTACCGCCCGCAGGGCTCCGAGCGCGTCAACGGCGGGACGAGGACACCGGCGGGACGTGGCCCTCCGTCGTCAACGACTCCTTCGGCTCCGTCCAAGACGAGAAGGAGCTCGCCCGGGTCCCCAGGACCTGGGAGGAGCTGCTCCGTGCGCGACTTCGGCGGCCGGCCCCCGGCGCCGGACCGCCTGAAGAAGCGCCGGACCGACAACGTCGGTCACGGGCGGGACGACGGCCGCCCTCCGCCACGCCCCCCACCACCGCCGCGGGGCCGCGGACGGCCCAGGTGCTCGTCTCGTACGAGGGGACCCCGGCCCGTGCCCCGGCCCGTGCCCCGGCCCGTGCCCCCGCCGGTGCCCCCGGGTGGCCGTCCCCCGGCCCGGCCCCCGCGGCCCGGCCTGGGCGCCGCCGCGCCGGGGAGCGTGTATCCAGGAAGGATGGATCCCCGCTCCCCGGCGGCGAGCCGGCACCGCTCACGGACGCGGCGGCAGGCTCTCCTGGCCGTGCCGTTCGCGCTGATCGTGCTCGTCGGCGCCGTGGACGTACTGGCCCCGCCGGACGTGCACCTGGGGCCCTTCCTGGCTGCCGCCCCGGCGCTGACCGCCTCCTTCCGCGGCCCCCGGGCCACCGCCGTGGTGGGCGCCGCCGCCGTGCTGGTCCAGGCCGTGGTGGCGGCCGCCCGCACCGAGCTCACCGACCTCAACCACACCTTCCAGATCACCGCCCTCCTCCTGATCTCGGTGTTCGTGACCCTCTTCGCCCACCTCCGCGAGGTCCGCGAGCAGCAGCTGACCCGGCTGCGGCTGGTCGCGGAGGCCGCCCAGGAGGTGCTCCTGCGGCCGCTGCGGGAGCGGATCGGCCCGCTGCGCCTGGCCTCCGTCTACCTGGCCGCGGCGGCCGAGGCGCAGATCGGCGGGGACCTGTACGCGGCCGCCCGCACCGCCCACGGCACCCGGCTGATCATCGGGGACGTACGCGGCAAGGGGCTGGCGGCGGTCGGGGACGCGGCCCTGGTGCTCGGCGCGTTCCGGGCCGCCGCCCACCGGGAGACCGATCTGCCCGGCCTGGTCGCCTACTTGGAGGGCACGGTCTCCTCCGACCGGGAGGACGCATACGACCGCGAGGACGCGCGCCACCGCGAGGACGCACCTGGCCGGGAGGACGCCGGCGACCGCCGGAACCCCCGCACGCCCGCGGATCCGACCGCCCCCGGCGCCGCATCCGGCACCGCACCCGGCGAGGAGGACCCCGAGGACCGGGCCGAGGCCTTCACCACCGCGGCCGTCCTCGACATCCCGGACGGCGCCGAGGCCCTGAGCCTGCTCAGCTGCGGCCATCCGCCGCCGCTGCTCCTGCGCGAGGGCCGGGTCCGCGCACTGGAGGTGGACGGGCCCGCCCCGCCGCTCGGGCTCACGGAGTTCGCCCCCGACGGGCTCCGCGCGCAGGGGTTCCCCTTCGCGGCGGGCGACCTGCTGCTGCTCTACACCGACGGGGTGATCGAGGCCCGCGACGAGCACGGCCGCTTCTACCCGCTGGCCGACCGGCTGGCCGGCGCGCCCCGGCACAGCCCCCGGGCCCTGCTCGACCACCTCTGCGCCGACCTCCTCGCCCACGCCGCGGGCGGCAGCCTCGGCGACGACGCCGCCCTGGTCGCGGTCGAGCGGCTGCCGGGGAGCGCCCGTACGGAAGGAAAGTGACGGACCGTCGGAAGCCGGAGCGGGGCAGGGGCCGCGCAAGGGCCGGCCAAGGGCCGGGCAGCCCCCAAGCCCCCTCACTCCCCGCCCTTCCCCCGCCCGCCCGGTCCGCGCTGTGGACGGCGGGCGCGGTCCGGGCCGCTCCCCGATAGGGTGGTACAGACCAGAGATCAACCAAGGTCAGAGGCCCCCGCAGAGCGGAGAACAGTCCAGTGGCAGAGCGCAAGCCGATCGAATCCTGGCTCACCGACATGGACGGGGTCCTCATCCACGAGGGCACCCCGATCCCCGGCGCGGATCAGTTCATCAAGCGGCTGCGCGACTCGGGCAAGCCCTTCCTGGTCCTCACGAACAACTCCATCTACACCCCCCGCGACCTCCAGGCCCGTCTCCAGCGCATGGGCCTGGACGTGCCGGTGGAGAACATCTGGACCTCCGCGCTGGCCACCGCCAAGTTCCTCGACGACCAGCGCCCGGGCGGCACCGCGTACGTCATCGGAGAGGCCGGGCTGACCACCGCCCTGCACGACATCGGCTACGTGCTGACCGACCACGACCCGGACTACGTCGTGCTCGGCGAGACCCGTACGTACAGCTTCGAGGCCATGACCAAGGCGGTCCGCCTGATCAACGCGGGCGCCCGGTTCATCTGCACCAACCCCGACGAGACCGGACCGAGCACCGAGGGCCCGCTGCCCGCCACCGGCGCCGTGGCCGCGCTGATCACCAAGGCCACCGGCAAGAAGCCGTACTTCGCAGGCAAGCCCAACCCGCTGATGATGCGCACCGGCCTCAACGCGATCGGCGCGCACTCCGAGACCAGCGCCATGATCGGCGACCGGATGGACACCGACGTGCTCGCCGGACTGGAGGCGGGCATGCAGACCTTCCTCGTGCTGACCGGGCTGACGACGGTCGAGGACATCGACAAGTTCCCGTACCGCCCGTCGAAGACGGTCGACTCGATCGCGGACCTCGTCGAGCGCATCTGAGCCGGCGCGCCCCCGGCAGCCGCGCGGCGCACCTGCACGCGCACCTGTACGCGGGCCTGCACGGGCCTGCACGGGCCTGTACGGGGGCATGCCGCACCCGTACGGGTCAGCCCGGCGCCCGCCGGGATGCGGCCGGGCCGGGCCCGGGTGAACCTCCCTACCAGGAGGTTTCACCATGTGCGCTGCTGTGCTCGCTCTCCGTTCCACCGGGGCGGCCGCCGTCCTGCTGGCCGCGTCCGCCGTCACCCTCGCGGGTGCCCCTCCGGCCAGTGCCGGAGAGGAGCACCGCGGCACGGTCTGGGCCACCCCCTCCACGGCCTCGCCCGGGTCGCAGATCGAGCTGCGCGTCAACAGCTGCAACGGCACCAGGGGCACGGCGAAGTCCGAGGTGTTCGTCGCCGACGCCGAGCTGTCCGGCCGGGACGGCGGCGGCCACCCGCTCTACGGCGAGGCGATGATCAGCTCGCACGCCCGGCCCGGCTGGTACAGCATCCACGTCACCTGCGACGGGCACGACCGCCGGGCCACCGGCAGCATCCAGATCGCGCACCGCGAGCCGAGCCACCACCCCTCGCCGGTCTGGCCGGTGCACGCGGGCGGCGGCGGCATGTCCGCGGAACTCGCCGCCGCGAGGAAGGACGAGGAGGGCGGCCGCGGCCCCGGCCTGCCGCACACCGTGGTCGGCGCCGTCCTCGCCTGCGCCGCCACCCTGGCGGTGGCGGGCCGCGCGCTCCGGCTCCGCCGTCGCCGCAGCGGCGGGTGAGGGGCGCGCGGGATGGGGGATGAGCCGCGTTCCCCGCTGAGCGGGCGGATGCTGACGGGCCTGGCCTGGGCGGTGCTGGTGCTCGGGCTGTGGCTGTGGGGCCGGGAGATCACCGGTGTGCCGCAGGGCGGTGCGGGTGCGGCGGGCGCGGTGTCCGGCGCCGGGCTGCCGGCCGCGCACGCGCCGATCGCGGGCGATGCGCTGCCGGCCCGGCTGGACCTGCCGGGCATGGGGATCCAGGCGCCGGTGGTCTCCCGCGGGCTGGACCGGGACGGGGCGATCGACCCGCCGCCGTACGACCGGCCGGGCACGGTCGGCTGGTACGGCAGCGGCACCCGGCCCGGGGCGGCTGGCCCGGCCCTGCTGGTGGGCCATGTGGACACGGCGTCCAAGCCGGCCGTCTTCTACGGGCTGAGCACGGTGGAGCCGGGGGACGCGGTCCGGGTGGTGCGGGCGGACGGGCTGGTCGCGCAGTTCACGGTCGAGGACGTGCAGGTCTACGAGAAGGAACGTTTCGACGCGGCGAAGGTCTACGGGCCGAAGGTGCGCGGCCGGGCGGAGCTGCGGCTGATCACGTGCGGGGGTGCGTACGACCGGGTGGCGAAGGAGTACACGGCGAACGTCGTCGTGTCGGCGTACCTGACGGGCGTGAGCGGCACGAAGCGGTGAGCGCGGCGGCGGAAGGCGCTTGTGCAGAACCCTGCTCGTGCAGAACGCGCTCGTGCGGAACGGGCCCGGAAGACGAAGAAGCCCCTCGCTGATGCGAGGGGCTTCTTCTGTCGGTGCGCCGCCAGGGACTCGAACCCCGGACCCGCTGATTAAGAGTCAGCTGCTCTAACCAACTGAGCTAGCGGCGCCTGCTGACAGAGAAAACTCTACCGCACCTGCGGGGGTGCTCCCAACCGAGCCACGCCCGGCTTGTCCGATTAACCCATCTTCGCCCCGTTGTGCGTGCAGTATGTGTGATGGCCGCAACGTTTATGACGAGGATTCAGGGGAGTGGACGGACAGGATGACGACGCAGCGCATGCCGGCACCGGTGTTCCGTGACTACAGACCCGCGGGTGACTGCGCCTGCCCGGGATGCGTGGCGCAGCGCGCGGCCCTGCGGGGCGGCGGGCATCCCGCCGCGCACGGACCGCGCCGGGCACTCGTCCTGGTGACGGCCGCCGGAGTGGTCCTCGGCGGCGGGGGCGCGGCGGCCGCCGCCGACGGGCCCGGGCGGACCGCGGGCCCCGGCGGGGGCCCGGTCTCCGCAACCGTCTCCGGCGCCGACGGTACGGGGAACCCCCAGGGCGCGCCGGCCGGGCTGCACGGTCCGGCCGGGAAGCCTGCCCTGGTGCCGGCCGCCGGCCCGGCCAAGGTGCGGCGCATCGACCGGGCGTCGATCATCAACCGCGCGAAGCTGTGGCTGGACGCCGGGGTCCCGTACAGCATGTCCAAGTACTGGACCGACGGGTACCGGCAGGACTGCTCGGGCTACGTCTCCATGGCCTGGGACCTCGGGACGAACGAGTGGACCGGCAGCCTGGACACCTTCGCCACCCTGATCACCAAGGACGAGCTGCTGCCCGGGGACATCCTGCTGTTCCACAACCCGGCCGACCCGAGCAAGGGCTCGCACGTCACGATCTTCGGCGGCTGGACCGACCACACGCGGACGTACTACACGGCGTACGAGCAGACCCCGCCGAACGTGCGCAAGCAGGCGACCCCGTACGGCTACTGGAACAACGCCGCGAAGTACCTCCCGTACCGCTACAACGGGGTGAGCGGCCTCCCCGCCGACCCGGGCCCCGCGCCGGCACCGGGCCCGGCCCCGGCCGCCGCGAGCGGTACGGCGCCGGGGGCGTACCCGGGGCGGTGGACCTTCGGACCGGGCGCGAAGAACGGGTACGTCAGCCGGCTCGGCCAGATGCTCATCGCACGCGGCGGCGCCCGCTTCTACACCACCGGCCCGGGGCCGCGGTGGACCGAGGCGGACCGGCAGGCCACCCGCGCCTTCCAGCGGGCCCAGGGCTGGACCGGCCCCGCAGCGGACGGTCTCCCCGGCCCGGCGACCTGGCGCCTGCTGGTCCGCAAGCAGGGCCGCGACATCCCGCGGGCCCTGTCCCCCGGGCGCCCCGCCCCCGGATCCACCGGCACCGGCACCGGCTCCGGGCGTCCCGCTCCAGCTCCCGGGCATGCCGGCACCGGCTCCGGGCGTCCCGCCCCCGGTCCGCTCGCCAAGGCGCCGGTGCCCGCGTACCCCGGGGCCGCGGTCTTCCGCCCCGGCAGCATGCACCCGGCGGTCGCCGCGCTCGGCAGGCAGCTGGTGAAGAAAGGCTTCGGCAAGCACTACACCTCGGGCCCCGGCCTCGTCTGGAGCGAGGCGGACCGCCGCAACGTGGAGGCCTTCCAGCGCGCCCAGGGCTGGCGCGGCTCCGCAGCGGACGGCCACCCCGGCCCGGAAACCTGGCGAAGGCTCTTCGCGTGACGGAGGCACCCGTGTACCCCACCCGCACCACATCCACCACCGGCACCATGACCTGGCACCCCGCCCCCGGCCCGTGGATCCCGGCCCGCCCCGGCCCGGGGCGCCCGGCCGCCTCCCCGGCCCCGGCGGCCCTGGCCCCCTCGGCTCCGGCGCCCGCACCTGCGCTGGACCCCGCACCCGCGTGGGAAATCGCCCCTGCATCCGCGCCCGCGCCCGACCTCGTGTCCGTACGCGTGCCTGCCGCCACGCCCGACTCCGTTCCCGGCAGCCCGACTCCGTCCGCATCGTGCACCGGGCCCCTGCGGGGCGACTCCGACGCCGCGGGGCGAAATCAAGCCTCGCCGGCGATCGAGGCGCGGGGGTCCGGGGGTGGAGCCCCGGCAGGGCGGGTGCAGGGCGTGCGGGTGGGTGTACCCGCGGCCGCCACCCCCGTGGCGACCGCGCTCGCCCCCGCCCCCCGCGCGTCCGCGGACGCCGAACCGTCGGCTGCCCAGCAGAGGGAGCCGGCCGCGGCCCGCGCCGGTGCCACCGCGGGCCCGGCGGCCTGCCGTACCGCCGCCCCGGGCACGGGCGCCGCTGCCGCCCCGCCCGCTGCCGCCCCGCCCGCGGGCGCCTCGGAGCCGCCCGCAGCCGCGGTACCGGAATGCCGGGCCGGCGGACCGGCGAGCCGGGCGCCCGAAGGCACACCCGACCAGGCCCTCCGCGACCCCGCCGCGGGCGCCCGCCCCGACACGGGCCCGACCGGCCCGGCGCAGGACCACCCCGCAGCCGTCCGCACCCCCGCGGGCGGACCGGACGAGAGCTCCCGCGGCGCGGCCCCGGCCGCCACGGGGTGCATCCCCGGAACCCGTACGGACGCTCCGGCCGTCGGCACGCACCGGACGGGCGGCGGCCTGCCCCTCGGGGACCCCGCAGCTCCGGTCGCCTCACCACCCTCTGCACCCACCCCAGCGGCGCTCGGCGCCCCTGCCCTGCCTTCAGGCCCCGGCTCCCGCCGGGCGGACGGCCCGCCCGCCCCGGGTGCCCCCGAGCCGAAGGCCGAGGCCGAGGCGGAGGCCCGGACCGAGGCCCACCCCCCGGCCCCGGGGGGCGACCAGGCCCCGGCTCAGGTCCACGCGGTGGCCAGGGCGCAGATCGAGACCAAGGCCCATGCGCCGGTCGAGGCGGTCACCACGGCGGAGGCTGCCGCCGAGGCCCAGGCCGAGGCCCAGGCCCCGGCCCCGGCCCCGGCCCATGCCCGGCCCCAGGCAGTGGCGCGGGTCCAGGCGGAGCGCCAGGCCCATGCTCCGGTTCAGGCAGTGGCCCGTGCCCGGGACCGGGCGCAGGTCCAGGCGGATGCCCAGGCCGGGGCGCACGCGCAGGACCGGGTCCAGTCCGAGGCACAGTCCCCGGTCCGGTCGGAGCCCCCGGCCCAAGCCCAGCACCCGGACGCAACCGGCCCCACCCCGCTCCCCGGTGTCGGCGCACCCGCCGCGGGAACGGCAGCCCCGCAAGGCGAAGCGACCGCGCCCCTGGGCCCGCCCGCCCCGCACGGCGAAGCGACCACGCCGCTCGGCACGCCCGCCCCGCACGGCGAAGCGACCACGCCGCTCGGCACGCCCGCCCCGCAAGGCGAAGCGACCGCGCCCCTGGGCCCGCCCGCCCCGCACGGCGAAGCGACCACGCCGCTCGGCACGCCCGCCCCGCAAGGCGAAGCGACCACGCCCCTGGGCACGCCCGCCCCGCAAGGCGAAGCAACCGTTCTCCTGTCCGTCGTGGACGCTGCCGACCAGGGGGGCGGGGCGGCCGGTCCGGCCCTCGGCGCACCCGCTTCCTCCCGATCGGGCGACGGGCCGGCCGGCGGCCTGCGGGACGACGACACGCAGGGGCTGCCGGTCGTGGTTCTCGGGGCCGTGCCCGACGCGGCCGCCCCGGCGGGGCGGGGGCACGGGGTGCCCGGCCCCCCGCGGCACGTGATCCGGACTGCGGCCGCCACCGAGATCCCCGTGCACCTGCTGTTCCGGGACGGCTCCGGGGTCCCGGCCGGGAGCGTGCCGGTCCCGGCCGCCGCCCCCCGCCCGGCGGAACGGCGGACCCCCCTCCCGGCCCCGCCCCGCCCCGCAGCCGCACCCCCGCCCCGCCGCCCCGCGCCCCCCGCCGATCCGCAGCTGCGCGAGCGGCCCGGCCCGGTGCTGCCCGGGTGGGCGGCGGTCGCGGTCGGCGGCGCCGCGCTCGCCGGGGTCGCGGCCGTGTTCGCGCGGGCCGGCGCGCTCCCCGCCCGCGCGGAGCGCGCGTTCGGCCTCGCCGTGCGCCCGCACCACGCGTCGCTCGGCGTCCTGGACTGGGCGGCGTTCGCCGCCCTCGGCGTGCTCGCGCTGCTCGCCCTCGGCGGGCTCGGCCGCGGCCGGGCCGGGCACGCCTGGGTGCTGACCCTCTTCGGCCGCTACCGCGGCACCGTCCGCCGTACCGGTCTGGTCTGGGTGAGCCCCCTCCTCCTGCGCCGCCGCGTGGACGTACGCCTGAGGCACTGGCGCAGCGAGCCAATGCCCGCGGTGGACGCGGGCGGCCTGGCCCTGCGGGTGGTCGTACAAGTGGTGTGGCGGGTGGAGGACTGCGCCCGCGCCACCCTCGCCGTGGCGGACCACACCGCGTACCTGGCCGAGCAGGTCGAGGCGGCCATGGCCCGGGTGCTGTCCCAGCTGCCGGCCGACGCCTTCCACGAGGACGCGCCCACCCTGCGCGACGCCGAGGCGGTCGGCGACGCCCTCACCCGGCTGCTCGCGGCCGAGACCGAGGCCGTCGGCATCGACGTGTTCTCCGCGCAGCCGATCCGCATCGAGTACGCCCCCGAGGTCGCGGCCGCCATGCAGCGCCGCCGGGTGGCGGCCATCGACGCCAAGCACCGGGACAGCGTGCTGGGTTCGGTGGTGGACGCCGTCGAGGACACCGTCCGGCGGCTGACCAGCCGCGGGATCGTGGAGCTCGACGACTACGAGCGGAAAGCCCTCGTCAAGGACCTCACGGTGGCCTTCTACACCGGCCGCCAGGAGTAGCCCCCGGGCCCCGGCGCCCCCGTCCCGGCCGTCCCGCCTGCGCCCCGCGCACCGCCCGCCAGATCCCGTCCCGCAGCCGCAGCGGCCGGACCCCGACCGGGGTCCGGCCGTTCCCGCATTGGTATGGACATGGCCAACTCCCGTCAATAATCTGAGACTTGGGACTTGGTCTAGACCTGAAAGCGCGGACGCGCGCCCACGGACTCCCCTCCGGGCCTCCCCATCCCCGGCACCCCCCCCACGTTCGAGGAGCATCATGCGTCACACCCTCATATCCCGTACCCCGGGCGGCCTGCGCACCGGCTCCACCGCGCTCGCCCTCGGACTGGTCCTCGGCGCCACCGTCCTCGTGGCCCCCACGGCCGAGGGCCACGGCTACACCGACCAGCCCATCAGCCGCCAGAAGCTCTGTCAGAACAAGACCGTCTCCGACTGCGGCCCCATCCAGTGGGAGCCCCAGAGCGTCGAGGGCTACAAGGGCTTCCCGGCGGCCGGCCCCGCCGACGGCAAGATCTGCGCCGGCGGCCACAGCGAGTTCGCCCAGCTCGACGACCCCCGCGGCGGCGCCTGGCCGGCCACCCAGGTCACCAGCGGCCAGAGCTACAACTTCCGCTGGCAGTTCACCGCCAACCACTCCACCACGGACTTCCGCTACTACGTCACGAAGAACGGCTGGGACCCCACCAAGCCCCTCACCCGCGCCGCCCTGGACCCGGCCCCCTTCCTGACCGTCGCCTACAACGGCGCCCGCCCGGCCATGACCACCGTCCACCAGGGCACGATGCCCGCGGGCAAGACCGGCCGGCACATGATCCTCGCCGTCTGGACGGTCAACGACACGCCGATGGCCTTCTACGCCTGCTCCGACGTGAAGTTCTGACGGGACCGGCCTCCCCGCCACCCCGTCCCTGCCGCCGTCCCCGTCCCCGTCCCCGTCCCCCCGCCCGTCCCCGTCGCCCCGTCCCCGCCGTCTTCATTTCCGACGGGGCGTCAGCTATCGTCCGGCGCCATGCCGACCAGCAGCCGTCCGAGCGGCGGCACGGGCGCGGCGGAGACCGTCGCGGAGCTCGTCCTGCGCCAGTGGGGCGACCACCGGACCGGCCTGAGGGACCACGGCACCGCCCTCAGCCACCACCGGGCCGCCGCGGAATCCGCCGCCCGCGCCGCGCTCCTCGTCGACCTCCTGCCCCGCGAGGCCGAACCGCACCTCGGGATCCTGCTCGACAACACCCCCGAGTTCCCGCTGTGGCTCGGCGCGGCGGCCCTCGCCGGGGCCGCCGTCGCCGGCATCAACCCCACCCGCCGCGGCCCCGAGCTGGCCCGCGACATCCTGCACACCGACTGCCGCATCCTGCTCACCGAGCCCGCCCACCTGCCGCTCCTCGACGGCCTCGACCTCCCCGGCGTACGGATCCTCGTCACCGGCACCGAGGAGTACGCCGCCCTGCTCGCCCCGTACGCGGCGGCCGTGCCGGGCGAGGCCGTGCTCCGCCGGGGCGGGCCGGTCCCGGGGGACCGGCTCCTGCTCTACTTCACCTCCGGCTCCACGGGAGCGCCCAAGGCCGCCCTGTGCAGCCAGGGCCGCCTCGCGCACGCCGGCGCCGCCCTCGCGCACCGCTTCCGCGTCACCCCCGAGGACGTCCACTACATCTGCATGCCGATGTTCCACGGCAACGCCGTGATCGCCGACTGGGCCCCGGCCCTGTACGCGGGCGCCGGCATCGCCCTGCGCCGCCGCTTCTCCGCCTCCGCCTTCCTCGACGACGTGCGCCGCTTCGGGGCCACGTACTTCACCTACGTGGGCCGGGCCGTGCAGTACCTGCTGGCCACTCCGCCGCGCCCCGACGACCGCGAGCACCCCCTGCGCACCGGCTTCGGCACGGAGGCGGGGGCCGTGGACGCGGCCCGCTTCGCCGAGCGCTTCGGGGTGCCGCTCGTCGAGGGCTACGGCTCCTCCGAGGGCGGGGCCGCCATCCAGCGCACCGACGACACCCCGCCCGGGGCCGTCGGCCGCGCCGCGCCCGGCGACGACCTCGCCGTGGTGGACCCCGGCACCGGGCGGGAGCGCCCGCCCGCCCGCACCGGCCCCGGCGGCGAGCTGCTCGGGGTGGCCGAGGCCATCGGGGAGCTGGTCAACCGCGGCCGCAGCCCCTTCGAGGGGTACTGGCGCAACCCGGAAGCCGAGGCCGAGCGGCTGCGCGGCGGCTGGTACTGGACCGGCGACCTGTTCTTCCGCGACCAGGCCGGCTTCCTCTACTTCGCCGGCCGCACCGACGACCGGCTGCGCGTGGACAGCGAGAACCTCGCCGCCGCCATGATCGAGAACATCCTCGCCCGCTGGTCCGACGCGGCCGCCGTCGCCGTCTACGCGGTCCCCGACGAGGTCGCGGGGGACCAGGTGATGGCCGCCCTCGCGCTGCGCCCGGGCGCGGCCTTCGACCCGGAGGCCTTCGCGGCCTTCCTCGCGGCCCAGCCGGACCTCGGCACCAAGATGGCCCCGCGCTACCTGCGGATCCTGCCCTCGATGCCGGTCACCGCCACGCACAAGGTGCACCGGTCCGCCCTCCGCCGCGCGGCCTTCCTCCCGGAGCCCGCACCGCCCCCGCCCCCGCAGCCCGCTCACCCCGCACCGCCCGGGCAGCCCGGGCCGCCCGGCGAGGTCTGGTGGCGCCCCGCGGGCAGCCCCGGCTACCGCCCGCTCACCCCCGCCGACCTGGCCGCCCTGCTCGCGGCGTACGAGGACCGGGGGCGCGCGGGTCTGCTGGGGCGCTAGACGCCTCCCGGGAGCCCCGGGGCGGGGGTGGTCACGAGCACCCCTCGGGACCAGGTAGTATTTTCTCTGTCAGCAAGCGCCGCTAGCTCAGTTGGTTAGAGCAGCTGACTCTTAATCAGCGGGTCCGGGGTTCGAGTCCCTGGCGGCGCACCTGATCTTCGGGCGGTTTCCGGTTCACCGGGAACCGCCCGAAGTGCTTTCCGGCTCCTGCCCCGCCGCGCCCTACAGGCTCAGCGACAGCAGCAGGGGCGCGGCCTTCCGGTTCAGGGTGTCGGCCGCGGCCCGCAGCCGGTGCGCGTGCTCGACCGGGAGCGACAGGGCCAGGCAGCCCACCGCCGAGCCCGCGGTGATCGGGACCGCCGCGCAGACCGTCCCCACCGCGTACTCCTGGAGGTCCAGCATCGGCACGGTGGCCGGCTGCGAATCCAGCTTCGAGAACAGCACCTTCTCGTTCGTGATCGTCCGCGAGGTCAGCCGGGCGATCTTGTGCCGGGAGAGGTGGTCGCGCCGGCCGTTGAGGTCGAGCTGCGTGAGCAGGCACTTGCCCACCGCGCTCGCGTGCGCCGCCGACCGGAAGTCCACCCACTCGTGGACCTTGGGCGTCTGCGGGCCGTCCGCGACCCCGGTGATCTGCACCTCGCCGTCCACGTACCGGCTGATGTAGACGGCGGCGCCGACCGTGTCCCGGAGCCGGTCCAGGGCGCTCTGGAGCTTCTGCCGCAGGGCCTCCTGCCGGTCCACCCCCGAGCCCAGCAGGACCAGGGAATCGCCTATCGCGTACGCGCCCTCCGACACCTGGAGCACGTACCCCTCGCGGCGCAGCATCAGCAGTAACGGGGCCAGGTGGGCGGTGGGCAGTCCGGTCTCGCGGGCGATCTGGGCGTCGGACACACCCCCGGTGTGCCGAGAGATCGTTTCGAGTACGCGAAGGGCGTACTGCACCGAATGGAACGGCGCGGTCGGCTCCGGCTTCAGCGCCACGGCTCCCCCTAGCAGGTTGTTACCGCTTGCCTTCCCACGATAGCCAGCAAAAAGCCGATGTGGAGCGCCTGTTGAGCAGATTGCCGGAGCAACCGGCCCGCTGGGCAGGGATTCATCGGATTGGCATATGCCTAGGTCATGCCACGTGCCGCCGGCCGCGGGGGAATGGGAGCCGCCCGGAGTCTGTTCGACCTGTTCGTACGGATTCGGCGGCGCGGAGAGAGCGGGCGGAAGCGGTCATGGCGGTTGCACAGCGTGAGGACATCCGGGGCAAAGCGGAAGGGCGGGCCCCGGTGCCCCTGTCCGTCCTCGATCTCGTGACGGTGGGCAGCGGCGGCAGCGCGGCCGCCTCCCTCCGCACCAGCGTGGCGCTCTCCCGGCTCGCCGAGTCGCGCGGCTACCACCGGCACTGGGTGGCCGAGCACCACTCCATGCCCGGTGTGGCCAGTTCCTCGCCCGCCGTGATCCTGGCCCACCTCGCCGCCCACACCAGCCGGATCCGGCTCGGCTCCGGCGGGGTGATGCTCCCCAACCACGCCCCGCTGGCCGTCGCGGAGCAGTTCGGCACCCTGGAGGCACTCGCCCCCGGGCGCATCGACCTGGGCCTCGGCCGCGCCCCCGGCACCGACGGCGGCACCGCGGCCGCCCTGCGCGGCGCGGCCCGCCCCGACCCCGGCGGCGAGGAGTTCCCGCGGCAACTCGCCGAGCTGACCCGGTTCCTCGACGACGACTTCCCCGACGGCCATCCGTACGCCCGGGTCCACGCGGTCCCCGGCCCCGTGCAGGGGCCCACCGGAAGGCCGCCCCTGTGGCTGCTCGGCTCCTCCGGATTCAGCGCCCGGCTGGCCGGCGGGCTGGGGCTGCCGTTCGCCTTCGCCCACCACTTCTCGGCCGCCAACACCGTGCCCGCGCTCGACCTCTACCGCGAGTCCTTCCGCCCTTCGGCCGTCCTCGACGCCCCGTACGCGGTCATCGGGGTCTCGGTGCTCGCCGCGGACGAGGAGCGGGAGGCGCGGCGGCAGGCCATGACCGGGGCGCTGTCCATGCTCCGGCTGCGCACCGGCCGCCCCGGCCTGATCCCGACCCCCGAGGAGGCGGCGGCGTACGACTACTCCCCGGCGGAGCGGGAGTTCGTGGACGGCTGGCTGCGCAACGTCGTGCACGGGACCCCGGAGCAGGTGCGCAAGGGCCTCGACGCACTGGTGGCGCGGACCGGCGCGGACGAGCTCATGCTCACGTCCAACGCCCACGGCGGGGAGGCGCGTCTGCGGTCCTACGAGCTCGTCGCAGATGTGTACGGGCTGCCGGGCGGGGCCGGCTGAGCCGTCAACGGGGTGCGAACGGGGATTGGCTGGTTTGTTGCCAAAACCTGTCGCCCGGCCACCTGAAGAGATCCTTAAACCGCTCGTCACCGGGGGTGGCGGGCGGTTTCTGCTGTCCGCCCACCTCTCTGACCGGCCCTTTTGCCTTCCAGCTGGTCTAGTCCTTATTTGGCCTGAACCATTGACGCGGTCATGGCGCGGCGGCTATCACTCTCCTCAACACGTGGCCCCCCACCCCTCCCAACTCCGGAGGCAGTTCATGCACATCCGTAAACCGCTGCTCGCGGCCGCCACCACCGCCGCGCTTGCCGCCGGAGCGCTGGCCGGTTTCGCAGGACTCACCACGGCCGAGGCGGCCGACACCTCGGCCACCGCCGCCGCCGCCGGCGGTGTGAAGATCGCCTACTACGACCAGTGGAGCGTGTACGGCAACGCCTTCTACCCCAAGCACCTCGACACCCGGGGCATAGCGGGCAAGCTGGACGTCATCAACTACTCGTTCGGCAACATCCACCCCACCAACCTCACCTGTTTCGAGGCCAACAAGGCGGCCGGCGACGACAACAACCCGAACGCCGGCGACGGCGCGGGCGACTCGTACGCCGACTACCAGAAGTCCTTCAGTGCGGCCGACAGCGTGGACGGCGTGGCCGACAAGTGGGACCAGCCGATCGTGGGCGTCTTCAACCAGTTCAAGGAACTGAAGGCGAAGTACCCCCACCTGAAGATCAACATCTCCCTCGGCGGCTGGACGTACTCGAAGTACTTCCACGACGCGGCGCTCACCGACGCCAGCCGGAAGAAGTTCGTCTCCTCCTGCATCGACCAGTACATCAAGGGCAACCTGCCCGTCGAGGGCGGCTTCGGCGGCCCGGGCACCGCGGCCGGCATCTTCGACGGCATCGACATCGACTGGGAGTACCCCGGTTCCTCCGGCGGCCACCTCGGCAACCACTACGGACCCGAGGACAAGGCCAACTTCACGCTCCTGCTGAAGGAGTTCCGCACCCAGCTCGACGCGTACGGAGCGGCCAACGGCGGCAAGAAGTACCTGCTGACCGCGGCCCTCCCGGCCGGCCAGGACAAGATCAAGTACATCGAGACGGACAAGATCGGCGCGTACCTCGACTACGCGAACATCATGACGTACGACATGCACGGCGCCTGGGACGGCGACGGGCCGACGTACCACCAGTCCCCGCTGTACTCGGGCACCAACGACCCGACCGACCCGATCGCTCCGGGCACCGAGAAGTACAGCATCGACAACGCGATCGACTCCTGGATCGACGGCAACCCGGCCTACGGCATCGCGGGCGGCTTCCCCGCGAACAAGCTGACCCTGGGCTACGAGTTCTACTACCGCGGCTGGAAGGGCGTCCCGGCCGGCACCGCCAACGGCCTCGCCCAGCCCGCGACCGGCGCCTCCGGGGCCCGTCCCACCAGCCAGCAGGCCGGCATCGCGCTGTACAAGGAGCTCGGCGGGATCGTCGACAACCCGGCGACCACCTTCTGGGACGACCAGGCCAAGGCCTCGTACTTCTACAAGGACGGCGAGTGGTTCACCGGCCTCAACCAGAAGTCGGTGCAGGCCCGGGTCGACTACGGCAAGCAGCGCGGCCTCGCCGGCGCGATGATGTACTCGCTCCTCGGCCTCGACGCCAACACCACCCTGCTGAACCAGATCTCGGACGCCCTCGGCGGCACCACCCAGCCGCCGACCACCCCGCCCACCACGCCTCCCACCACCCCGCCGACCACTCCGCCCACGACGCCGCCCACCACGCCTCCGACCACCCCGCCGACCACGGGCTGCACCGCTCCGGCGTACGTCGCGGGCACCGTCTACACCGGCGGCACCCAGGTCTCCCACAAGGGCCGCACCTGGAAGGCCAAGTGGTGGACGCAGAACGAGGAGCCCGGCACCACCGGCGAGTGGGGCGTCTGGCAGGACCTCGGCGCCTGCTGATCCCCCCCACCGCGCGCCGGGCGAAGGGCCGCCCCGCACCCTCCTTCCGGGGTGCGGGGCGGTCCCGTCCGCGCATCCGGCCGCCGCCGGCCCTCCGGCGGCGACTCAGCCCGGCTGCGACTGCACGCTGCGGGAGCCGATCATCTCGGCGATCCGCTCCGGTGCCACCGCCCGCGAGTACAGCCAGCCCTGGCCCGTGTCGCAGCCCACCCGGCGCAGCCGCGCCGCCTGCCCGGCGGTCTCCACGCACTCGGCGGTGACCGTCAGGCCGAGCCGGTGCGCCAGCTGCACCATGGCCTCCACGATCGTCTCGTCCGCCGGATTGGGGTGCGCCCCCTCCTCGTAGCGGAAGCCGCGGACGAACGAGCCGTCCAGCTTGAGGACCGACACCGGCAGCCGGCTCAGGTAGGCGAGGTTCGAATAGCCGGTCCCGAAGTCGTCGATGGCGATCCGCACGCCCATGTCGCTGAGCTCCTGCAGGGCCTGCAACGGGCGGCCCGCCGAGCCCATCACCGCCGACTCGGTCAGCTCCAGCTGGAGCAGCTCGGGTGCCAGGCCCGTCTCGGCGAGGATCGCGGCCACGTCGCCCACCAGATCCGAGTCCCAGACCTGCCGGACGGCCACGTTCACGCTGACGAACACCGGGCTCTCGGAGGGGTGGTCGAGCTGCCACCGGCGGGCCTGCCGGCACGCCGTCCGCAGCACCCACCGCCCCAGCTGCACGATCGACCCGTCCTCTTCCGCAATTCCGATGAACCGATTCGGCGTCAGCGTGCCGAACTGCGGGTGGTTCCAGCGCACCAGCGCCTCCACCCCGCGCACCGCCCCGCTCTCCAGGTCCACCAGCGGCTGGTACTCCAGCTCGAACTCCCCGCGCTCCACGGCGGGCCGCAGGGTCGAGGACAGGGCCTGCCGGGTCATCCGGTGGGCGTTGCGCTCGGGGTCGAAGAGCGTCCAGCGGGCCTTGCCGTCGGCCTTCGCCCAGTACAGCGTGGTGTCGGCCATCTGCATCAGGGCGGTCGCCGAGGTGCCGTCGGTGGCCCGTTCCACCACCCCGATCGAGGCGGATACGGAGAGCCGCTGCCCGGCCAGGTCGAAGGGCTCCTGCACGACCGCCAGCACCGACCGCGCCAGCTCGGCGAGTTGCTCGGTGCCCGTGGAGTCCTCGACGAGCAGGGCGAACTCGTCCCCGCCCAGCCGGGCCACCAGGTGCCCGCCGCTGCGCCCGAACCCGGCCTGGTCCGCGCAGTGCGTCAGCCGGGCCGCCACCGCCGTCAGCAGCCGGTCCCCGACCCGGTGCCCGAGGGTGTCGTTCACGGCCTTGAACCCGTCGAGGTCCAGGTAGCACAGCCCGATCCGGCCCGTGCCGCCGTTCTCGTACGCGGAGGACTCCAGCGCCGCCGAGACCCGCTCGAAGAACAGGGCCCGGTTGGGCAGCCGGGTCACCGGGTCGTGCATCTGCAAGTGCCGCAGCCGGGCCTGGAGATCGCGCCGGTCGCTGATGTCAGCGACCGACATCAGCACGTCCCGGGTGCCCGGGACCGGCCCGAGGGTGACCTCCGTCCACAGCGAGTGCCCGTCCGGATGCTTGAGCCGGCGGGTGCAGCGCAGCCGGGCCTGCCGCCCGCGGAGCACCTCCAGGTACGCCTGCCAGGTACGGGCCTCCGCGCCGAGGTCCACGAGCTCGGCCGCGGACTGCTCGACGAGGGAGTGCGGCTCGGCGCCCAGCAGTTGGGCCAGGGCGTGGTTGGCCGCCACCACCAGTCCGTCGCGGTCCACGACGGCCATGGCGAGGTGTGCCGCGTTGAAGGCGGCCCGGTAGTCGCGCAGTTCGGCGGGCGACCGACCGGTGAAGTGACGCTCCGTAGTGGTTCCCCGGGGGCTGTCGGCCGCTGAACGGGGTCCTTCCGATGTTCCGCTCACCGCTCGCTCCCGGTGTCCGCGCAGGAAAGTGTGCCGATCATAGAGGCACCCCGGTGCCCTATCCAGCCGCAGGGCCGTCGCCGGGGGGTGGTGGCCGGCCGGTCCGGGGGCCCGCGAAAGCCCGGATAGATCGTTTCTGCGCGGCCGTGCCCGGCCCTGAACGGCCCTGTCCGTCACTCGATCGAATGTGACGTTCCGTGATGTTCACGGTGGTCAGCGGCGTGGGCTCGTGCTCACTCGTGTGGGGCACTGGAACAGGACAACACCTTGCATATCGGCACAAGGTGGTGGGGATGTCCCGAACCCCCACCGGAGGTCCACGTGCCGCGACAGCAGACACCCGGGGGAGTGGAGCGCGCCCGCGTCCGCAGTGCGGCGGCGGCGCTCACCTCCCTGACGGCACTCGCCGCCATGTCGCTCGTCGCCGGACCCGCGGTCGCCGCCCCCCGGGGCGGCCCCTGCGCCCTGACCCGCACCGCGGCCCACCACTCGCTGGGCGTGGACACCTGGAACCCCGCCTACCCGCGCCCGGTGCGCACCCTGAACGCGGTGATGGTCTTCCTGTCCTTCCCGGACGCCCGCCCGCACACCACCCCCGAGGAGCTCACCGGCGACTACTTCCCCGAGACCAGCCGGTTCTTCGAGCGGGCCTCCTACGGGAGGTTCCGGCTCGTGCCGCACCCGGGGAAGGAGTGGGTCCGGATGCCCCGGCCCTCCACGGCCTACCGCATAAAGCGGGACTGGGCCCCCGAGGACCGCGCCGCCTACCTGCGCGACGCGGTGGCCACCGCCGACAAGGCGGTGGACTTCAGCCGCTACGACATCGTCTACTTCGTCGCCGACCCGGACGCCCCGGGCGTGGACTCCGACGCCACGAAGGTCGTCAACTTCGACCGGCCGATCCGCGCGGACGGCTCCGACCTGCACCGCATCGTCACCGTCTTCGAGCAGCACCCGCCGGACCGCAACGTCCTCGCCCACGAGACCGGGCACGTCTTCGACCTGCCCGACCTCTACCACCGGCCCACCGACGGCAAGGGCGACTGGGACACGTACGTCGGCGACTGGGACGTCATGGGCAGCCAGTTCGGGATGGCGCCCGACCTCTTCGCCTGGCACAAGTGGAAGCTGGGCTGGCTGGACCCGGGCCAGGTGGACTGCGTGCAGGGCGGCACCTCCCTGCACACCCTCCAGTCCCTCGGCGCGCCGGGTGTGCCCGGGGCCCGCGGCGGCACCCGGCTCGCGGTGGTCCGCACCGGCGAGGACACCGCGATCGCCATCGAGGCGCGCGGCTCGGCCGGCAACGACGAGGACACCTGCACGGAGGGCGTGCTGATCTACCGCGTCCGCAACGAGGCGCCCTCGGGCGGCGGTCCGGTCGAGGTGCTGGACACCCATCCCGGCACCGAGGCCTGCTGGGACGACTCGGTCTTCCCGGCGCTCGCCGACGCACCCCTGGAGGTGGGGGAGACGTACACGGTGCCCGGGGACGGGATCCGCGTGGAGGTGGCCGACCGGACCCCCTCCGGGGACTGGACCGTCAAGATCACCACATGATCCGCTCCCGGCCGGGCCGATCGCGGAGCGCGTGCCGGAACACGAAGAAGCCCCTCGCTGATGCGAGGGGCTTCTTCCGTCGGTGCGCCGCCAGGGACTCGAACCCCGGACCCGCTGATTAAGAGTCAGCTGCTCTAACCAACTGAGCTAGCGGCGCCTGCTGACGTCGTAGACATTAGCATCCGGACCGGCGGAAGGAAAAATCGATACCCGCACCGCCGCAGCCGAGGCCGTACGGGCGGCTCGGACGCAGGCCCACAGCAGCACCTCGGGGCCCGGGAGCCAGGGCTGCCTGCTGTCCGGTGCCACCAGCCAGCGCGAAGCCGCCCGCCCGCCGCCCACCGGGGCGCTCAGGGCGGGGACGGCCACCGCGTCCCCGCGGCCGTGGCACAGCAGGGCCGGGATGGCCTCGCCCCACTCCTCCCAGTCGAGCAGTGCGGGCAGCCGGTGGGCCGTGCCGGGCGCGGCGAACAGCAGCATCCGTCCGCGGTGCACGGCCACCGGGCCCGAGCCCGGGCCTTCCTCCCAGAGCCGGTCCAGCATCCGGCGCCCGAACACCGCGGGCACGTTCACGACGTCGAATGCGGAACCACAGGGCAGCACCGCGGGCGCCGTGGGGCGCGATTCCCAGAGGGAGAGGGTGCTGCGGGGGTAGGGGGAGGCGGACGAGAGCCACGCGGCGCCGGGCGGGGTCACGTGGGCGGCGGCGTGCCGGCCGAACCCCTCCGCCTCCAGCAGCCCGAACAGATCGGCCTCGTCGGCGCCCAAGGCGGCCTGACACCCGGTGGCCGGTTCGTCTCGCGTCTCGTCTCGCACCCAGGAGCTCATGCACCCTAGGTTTACCGGCCGTGGTGATTCCGTTCCAAGGAGTTGCGCAAAACCCGGACAGGACACCACGGGGTGGGGTATCTTCCGCCCCGGCATATGCCAGTGGCGCCCTCGCGCGCATGTTCGCGACGTCACCCGGTCCTGGTGTTCGGCCGGTCATTCCGGTTGCGCGTTCGGCCCGTCACCCCGGCCCTGCCCGTACCCCCGTACCCTCCGGATCCCCCGGTCAGGCGGGGTCGTGCTTGCCGCTCAGCAGGCCGCGGCCGAATTCGATCATCCGGTCGGCGTAGTCCTCGGTCCAGTCCGCCCGGGCCGCGATCTCCGCCGGGGGCATGCTGTCGAACCGCCGCGGGTCCGCCAGCTGGGCCGCCGCCAGGGCCTGGAACTCCATGGCCCGGTCCTGCGCGGCCCGGAAGGCGAGGGTCAGCTCCGTGGCCCGCGCCAGCAGCTCGCCCGGGTCCTCGATGGACTCCAGGTCGAAGAAGTGCTCCGGGTCCGCGGCGGCCTCCGAGGGCTCGAAGAGCAGCGGCGCGGGCCGCAGCCTCCGCTCGGTCCGCTCGGGCTCTGCCATGCGATTCCTCCGGCTGGTCGTCTGCGTACGGGTGGCACGGCGAGGGGCGCCGCGCCGGCCGGCCCCGGTTTCCGGGCCACCCTCCATTGTCCAGCCCCGCGCAAGACCGCCCCCGGCGGCCGCCGGGCGCCGCCTCAGCCGTCCAGGTGGCCGGTGTCGTTCCAGCGCTCCAGCGCCGGGGAGCCGTACGCCCAGCCCAGCACCGACAGCGAGGCCGGGTCCAGCTTGATCCGGGCGCCGAACGACGGGTCCAGGCCCAGCCAGCGCGCCGCCAGCGTCCGCAGGACGTGCCCGTGGGCGAAGACCAGCACGTCCCGCTCGGCCGAGCGGGCCCAGGTCACCACCTCGTCGGCGCGCGCCCCGAGCTCGGCCAGGGTCTCGCCCCCCGGCACCCCGTCCCGCCAGATCAGCCAGCCGGGCCGGACCGCATGGATCTCGGCCGGGGTCATGCCCTCGTAGTCGCCGTAGTCCCACTCCATGAGCGCGTCCCACGGCTCCGCCTGGAGCCCGAAGCCGGCCAGGTCGCAGGTCTCGCTCGCGCGGACCAGCGGGCTCGTGCGGACCGCGACGCCGGGCAGCCCCGCCCACGGCTCCCGGGCCAGCCGCTCGCCGAGCAGCTTGGCGCCGCGGCGGCCCTCCTCCAGCAGCGGGATGTCCGTGCGTCCCGTGTGCTTGCCGGACAGGGACCATGCGGTCTGTCCGTGACGGGCCAGCAGGATGCGCGGTGCCATGCGGTTCTCCCGGAGCGAGGGGTGCCTTTCCGGTCATCATCGCTCACATGAACATCGGAAGACCTCACAGGCAACCTGCGGGTGCCCCGGTACGTCTTACAGCGTATGCCTGAACGTCTGGACCGCCGCCCCCGCTGGTGGGCCGAACTCCTGCTCATCGCCGTCGTCTACGCCGCCTACTCCGGCGGCCGGCTGCTCGCCCGCGGCGACGTCTCCACCGCCGTCGACCACGGCCTGGCGATCCTGCACTACGAAAAACTGCTCCACCTGAACGCCGAGCACCCCCTGAACCGGCTCTTCACCGCCGAGCCGTGGATCGGCATACCCGCCGACTTCGCGTACGCCTCCCTGCACTACCTCGTCACCCCCGCCGTGCTGGTCTGGCTGTACCTGCGCCGGCCCGCCGCCTACCTCGCGGCCCGCACCTGGCTGATGATCTCCACCCTGCTCGGCCTCGTCGGCTTCACCCTGCTGCCCACCTGCCCGCCCCGCCTCCTCGACGCCGTGCACGGCTTCACCGACACCATGGCCCAGTACAGCTCGTACGGCTGGTGGGGCGGGGAGGCCAGTGCCCCGCGCGGCCTCGGCGGCCTCACCAACCAGTACGCCGCCATGCCGAGCCTGCACGTCGGCTGGGCCCTGTGGTGCGGCGTCCTCGTCTGGCAGCACGCCCGGACCCCGCTGGTCAGGGCCCTCGGCGCCGCCTACCCCGTGTTGACCTTGCTCGTGGTCCTCGGCACCGCGAACCACTACCTCCTCGACGGGGTCGCGGGCGCCGCCGTCATGGGCGCCGGTTACCTGCTGGCCCCGCGCGCCCTGCGGCTGGCCGGACGTTTCCGCCGGAAGTCCACGATTGTCAGTGGCGGATGGGACACTTCCGCGGGTGAGCTCCTACCCGCCCAGCGGTCCCGCGCAGACGACGACGCTCCGGCAGCGGCTCGCTGAGCTGCGCGGCCCCGCCGTACCGCCCCGCCCCCTGGACGCGCGCGCCCTCGCGGCCCTCGCCGCCAACCCCGGCTGCCGCAGACGCGCACTCCTCGACGGCGCCGGAGTCGACAAGCCGGCCCTCGCCGCCGCCCTCGGCTCGCCCGCCGGGTACGGCCAGTCCCAGTTCGCGATGATCCGCGGCAACTCCTTCGAGGCCAAGGTCAAGGCCGACGGCGGGACCGAGCTCCTGCGCCTGGTGCACGAGCGGTTCGGCGGCCGCAGCGAGCCGCCCCGCGCGGCCCACCTCCCGGACCTCGCCGCCGCCGGGCCCGAGGGCCGCGCGGCCCGCACCTCCCTCGCCCTGCGCGAGGCCACCGCCGCCGGCACCTGGACCCTCCTCGACCACCCCATGCTGGCCCTGGAGGTCGCGGGCACCCCGGCCTACCTGGAGCCGGACGCCGTCGTCGTGCACCCCGACGGCCGCTGGACCGTCGTCGAGATCAAGTCCTTCCCGCTGATCGACGGGGCCGCCGACGCCGCCAAGGTCGGAGCCGCCGCCCGCCAGGCCGCCGTCTACGTGCTCGCCCTGGAGCGCATCGCGGACAAGCTCGACGGGGCCCGGGTCGGCCAGGACGTCCTGCTGGTGTGCCCGAAGGACTTCTCCAACGTGCCCGCGGGCGCCGCCGTGGACATCCGCAAGCAGCGCTCCGTCACCCGCCGCCAGCTCGACCGGCTCGCGCGCGTCGAGGACCTGGCCGCCGCGCTGCCCGCCGGCACCAGCTTCGCCCCCGACCGCTCCCGCGCCGAGCTGACCGAGGCCGTCGAGGCCGTCGCCGCCGCCTACGCCCCCGACTGCCTCGCCGCCTGCGAGCTCGCCTTCCACTGCCGCGACCGGGCCCGCGCCGAAGGCTCCGTCACCACCCTGGGCCGCGGGGTCCGGGGCGAACTCGGCACCCTCACCACCGTCGAGGCCGCCCTCGCGGCCGCCGCCACCGGCTGCCGCGCCCCCGCCGCGGACGGGCCGGCCGCCGAGGACCCCACCGCCGAAGCCCTGCACCGCGCGGCCCGGCTGCGCGCCGAGGCCCTTGCCGCAGCCGGCCTCCCGCACCCCCGGCCGGAGGCCGCCGCATGTCCCTCCTGACCACGCTGGCCCGCCTCGAAGCCGTCCGCGCCGGCCGGGCCCGCCCCCTCGCCACCGTCCGGCACCGCCACCTGAGCCCCCGCCCCCTGGTCTTCGTCCCGCTGACCACGGCCGGCGAGGCCGGCGCGCCCCTCGGCGCGCTGGTCGGCACCGACCGGCAGGCCCCCCGGCTGCTCGTCGTCCCGCAGCCCCGCGACCGCGACCTGCGCTGGTCCTTCCTCGCCGACCTGGCCGAGGAGGTCCTCCCGTACATCGAGGGGTACGCGGACGAGGTCGAGCCCGTGGAGCGGAGCGAGACCGACCCCGCCACCGGGCGCAGGACCAAGGTCCTCGCCGAGCTCTGCCTGGACGCCCCCCAGCTGGTGGTGCCCAGCCCCGCCGGCATCGAGTACGTCCGGCTGCTCGGCCGGTCCATGCGCTTCCGCCGCACCGCCGAGGAGGACCCCGACACGCCCTATCCGGCCCCCGCCCGGGTGCCGCTGCTCGGCCGCTGGTTCACCCACTTCGCCGAGCGCGCCCGCACCCCCGGCTCCGCCCTCCTGCTCTCCGCCACCGGGCTGCTGTCGCGGCACTGGGCCACCGGCCAGAGCAACCTGGAGGACCAGCACCTCGGCGCCCTGCTCGCCTGGATAGCGCCCGACCCGGCGCTCGGCGGCACCGGAGCCGAGCAGGCCCTGCGCGCGGAGCTCGCCCGGGACGAGCGCGGCGGGCTGCTCGTCCCGCCCGCGGGTCCCGCCACCGACCCCGCCTTCGACAACAAGCTGCTCGCCCCCGCCATGGCCCGCTTCGACGCGGCCCGTTCCGCCGACCCGGCCGACCCCGAGGCCCTCGCCGCCGCCGAGGACGCCGTCCGCACCCTGGTCGAGACCCAGCTGCGGCCCACCTGGGACGCCGTGTGGCAGGCCCTGGACCTGGTACGGGCGCTCCCGCCGGGCGAGCGGACCGCCGAGCGCTGGACCGGCGACCGCTGGTCGTACACCGGCCACCGGGACCGGGTGCGGGCCGGGGAGCCGCCGCAGCCCCGCCGGGACGACGCCGTCACCGCGGCCCGCAAGCTGGGCCGGCGCGAGACCGAGCAGGTCCGCCTCGACGCCCAGGAGGCCCTGGACGACCCGCTGGTCATGGCCGCCCGCCGGTTCGCGGGCGAGGCCTTCGCCGGGGAGGTCACCGAGGTCGTCATGGAGTGGACCGATTCCAAGCGGCCCAGCCCGCGGCCGCTGGTGACCGTCGCCACCGAGGACCGCCCGCAGTTCGACGGCCCGGCCAAGGTGTACCGCTCGCTGGCCGGACGCGCCCAGACCGCGGAGTACGTCCGCACCGAGGAGGGCGGGGCGGTCGTCCTGCGGCTGCTCGACAAGATGGGCCGGGGCCGGGACCCGGAGGCGGGCTCGGTGCCGGAGAAGGGCGACGCGGTCTGCTGGACCCTCTTCGAGCACGAGCCGCGCAGCGGTCCCCGGCTGCCCGAGCCCGAGGACACCCCGTGGACGCACGGCGGGCCGCCCGCCGCGGGCGCCGAAGCCGGCGACCCCGTGACCGACGAGGACATCCTGTGACCCGGACCGCCCCCGGCGCCCCCGCCCCCGATGCCGTCGGCACCCCGGCCGACCCCGGCACCCCCGCCGACCCCGGTGCCGCGGCCGCCCGCGCCACCGCGGCGATCCTGCACGACACCCTCCACGGCAGCGAGCGCGGCGTGGTCGTCGACTCCCCGCCCGGTGCCGGGAAGTCCACCCTCGTGGTCACCGCTGCCCGCGAGCTGGCCGCGGCCGGCCGCCGGCTGATGATCGTCGCGCAGACCAACGCGCAGGTGGACGACCTCGTGCTGCGGCTGGCCGAGAAGGACCCGCAGCTGCCGGTCGGCCGGCTGCACAGCAGCGATGCCGACGCCTACGACCAGGCCCTGCTCGGCCTGCCCTCGGTGACCCTGTCCGCGAAGGCCGCCGACCTGGCCGCGCTGCCCGTGGTCATCGCCACCTCCGCGAAATGGGCCCACACCCCGCAGGGCGCCGAGCCCTGGGAACACGCGATCGTGGACGAGGCGTACCAGATGCGCTCGGACGCACTGCTGGCCGTGGCAGGGCTGTTCGAGCGGGCGCTGTTCGTGGGCGACCCCGGCCAGCTGGACCCCTTCAGCGTGGTCGGCGCCGAGCAGTGGGCGGGCCTGTCCCACGACCCGTCGGCCAGCGCCGTCGCCACCCTCCTCGCGCACAACCCGCACCTGCCCCAGCACCGGCTGCCGGTGTCCTGGCGGCTGCCCGCCTCGGCCGCGCCGCTGGTCTCCGCCGCGTTCTACCCGTACACCCCCTTCCGCAGCGGCACCGGTCCCGCCGACCGTCGGCTGTCCTACGCGGCGGCCTCCGACGGGTCCGGCCCCGACCGGGTGCTGGACGAGGCCGCGGAATCCGGCTGGGGCCTGCTCGAACTGCCCGCCCGGCACGCGCCGCGAACCGACCCGGAGGCGGTGCGCGCGGTGGCGCTGGTGGTCCGCCGGGCCCTGGACCGGGGTGCGCTCGCCGTGTCGGAGCGGTCCCCGGACCCGGAGCCGCTGACCGCCGGGCGGATCGCGGTGGGCACCGCCCACCGGGACCAGGCGGCCGCCGTCCGGGCGGCGCTGGCCGAACTGGGCGTCACCGGGGTCACCGTGGACACCGCGAACCGCCTCCAGGGCCGCGAGTACGACCTGACGGTGGTGCTGCACCCGCTGTCCGGGCGCCCCGACGCCACGGCCTTCCACCTGGAGACCGGCCGGCTGTGCGTGCTGGCCTCCCGGCACCGGCACGCCTGCGTGGTCGTGGCCCGGGCGGGCATCGCCGACCTGCTCGACGAGCACCCGGGCACGGAGCCCGTCCAGCTGGGCGTCCCGGTCAAGTTCCCGGACGGCTGGGAGGCCAACCACGCGGTCCTCGCCCACCTGGCCGGACACCGCGTCCCCTGGTCCCCGTAACCGCACGCCGTCCGCCCGCCCCCCGGTCCGCCGAGCCCGCCGCCCCGATGCCCGCGGGCCCCGTCCGGCCGGTGCGGCCCGCGTGCCGCGCCGGTCCGGCCGCCCGGCCCGGCTAGCGTCGGGCCATGGCCCTCCAGGACACGGTCTACTACGTCGACCGCTCCGACATCCTGCCCGGCCGGCTCGACGACGCGAAGGCCGCCATGCGCGAGCTGGCGGCCTTCGTGGACGTGGTCGAACCGCAGCTGCTCGCCTACCACTTCTTCGTGGACGAGCCGGGCGCCGCCATGACCCTGGTGGCGATCCACCCCGACGCGGCCTCGCTGGAACTCCACATGGAGCTGGGCGGCCCCAAGTTCCGCGCGTTCGTCCCGCTGATCCGGATGCGCTCCATCGACGTGTACGGGAGCATCGGCCCCGGCCTGCTGGACCGCCTGCGCGCCAAGGCCGCGCTCCTCGGCGGAGCCGCCGTCACCGTCCACGCCGAGGTGGCCGGCTTCGCCCGCTGACCCGGCCGCCCGGCGGGCTCACACCGCAGCGTGCCGGGACAGGAACTCCGCCACCAGCGGCGAGCGCTGGTGGGGCAGCAGGGCGGTGGCCGTCCCGCCCAGCAGGGCCGTGACCCGCTGGGACTGCACCTGCGGCAGCAGGTCCAGCACCTGCCCGCCCGCGGCCGCCGCCTCGTCCGGGACCCCGGCCCGCGCCAGGTCGTCCGCCAGCTGCGCCGTGTACAGGGCCACGTTCCGGGCGAAGTGCGACTCCTGGAGGTTCGAGGCGCGCCGGGCGTGCCGGGCGGCCCGCCCGTACTCCCCGAGCGCGGCCCAGCACCCCGCCTCCTGTGCCTCCAGCTCCGCCTCGCCGAAGAAGCTCATCCACTCCGGGTCGGCCGGCGAGGGCCCGCGCCCGAACAGGGTGTGGGCCCGGCCGAGCGCCTCCTCGCAGCCCGCCCGGTCCCCCAGCCCCGCCCAGCCGGCCGCCTCGCGCAGGGTGAGCAGGCAGGACAGCCGGGCCGAGCCCACCGCCCGGGCCGCCCGCTGCCCGGCCTGGGCCGCCCGTACGCACTCGCGCGGCCGGCCCGCGTCCCGGGCCAGGAAGCTCATGTTGGCGAAGGCGTGCGCCTCCAGGCCCGGGTCCCCGGAGACCCGGGCGGTGGCCAGCGCCTCCGCGTAGTGCGAGCGGGCGTCGGAGAAGCGGCGGGAGTCGTGGGCCAGCCAGCCCACGGAGATGGCGAGTTCCCCGGCGCCCGCGTGCAGCCGGTCGGCGGTGGACTGCCGGGTGGTCCCGGCGTCGAGCAGGGCGTACGCGGTGCGCAGCGGCTCGGCGGCCCGGCGGTAGAGGCCGTCCGCCCCGTGCCGGTCGTCCAGCAGGCGGATCCGGCGCACGGCCGCCTCCACCGCTTCGGCCTCGGCCTCGCCCGCGCGGCGCGGGAGCTCGGACCGGCGGGGCAGGGTGAAGCCCAGGGTCGCGGCCGCCACGGTGGCGGATCCGCCGGAAATGAACGCGCGACGCAGCACGTCGCTCTCCTCAGACGAAGGGGAATCGGGGGCAGGGCACGCAGGTACGGCGGCGGGACCGGGGAGGAAACGGTTCGGCCCCCGCCCGCGCACGGATTCGCGCGGGGAGAAGCCGAGGTCGGAGAGGGTTCGACCGGGGAACATGTGCAGGAACACCCGTTCGTACGCGTAGTTGGGGCAGCGGATCTCGCCCGCCTCGACCCGCCCGATGTAGCGGGCGTCGCACGCGACCGTCTCGCCGATCTCCCGGGCGGCCCGGCGCACCAGGGCCGCGAACTCGGCAGGGGATTGCCGCCCTCGCAGCCGCCGGAAGGACTCGTTGGGTGACGTCGCCATCGGACGTGCCTCTCTGGCCAAAGTGCCGCCGGTGCCTGGGGGACCGGCGCGCATGAACGTACCGCCAGTCAAGGACCTCCCGGTCGGCGTTTGGCTACAAAACGGATATCTCACCCGCGATCCGCCATGAACTGCCATCCTTTGCGGCAGCATGCCGCCGCCACCGTTGACGCTCCCGCGCGTTGAACCATGCGGAGTGGGAGCGGGCTCCCCGCGTACGAGGACGAGGACCGAGGAGGGGTTCCCTTGGTGGAGGCTGGTATGGAGACGAGCGCGGCGGCCGGCGGCGCGGGATCCGGGCCCGGTGCGGCCCCCGACCTGGTGACGGTCCCGGCCCGGCAGGGTCTGGAGGCGGTGGACATCATCCGGCGCACCGCCGCGGCCGCCTCGGGGGACGCGGCGAGCGGGGTGGGCCCGGTCCTCCACGACGGTTCCGGGGACACCCTCGGCTTCCTGGTGCCCCCCGGCACCGCCGACTGCTGGGACCTGCCGGGCAGCGCCTGTACGCACACGTCGGGGCGCGGGATGCGCTTCGACGTGGCGGCCGCCCCCACCAGCGAGGGCACCGGCTGGCTGCTGCCGCCCGAGGCGGCCGGGCCGGTCACCGACCCCGAGGTGCTGCGCGCGGCCCTCGGCGAGGCGGCCCGCCTGATCGAGGCCGCCGACAACTGCCGCTGAGCGGGGCCCGCCGGGATCCGGCGATAATGGGTGCGTGGCGAAGGGCAGGCGCGGACGTACGACCCCCGAGGCCGTCGTCGCGCAGGTGGACGGCGGCCTGGCCGAGCTGGAGCCGGACCGGGAGCGGCCCGCCGCCTGGACCCTGCTGATCGACGGGGCCCCGCAGTCCCACGTGGACCTCGGTGACCCGTCGTACCTCGATTTCTCGTACCAGCGGCGGATCGGCCACGTCATCGACCTGGCCGCGCCGGCCCGGCAGCCGCTCAACGTGGTCCACCTCGGCGGCGGTGCCTTCACCCTGGCCCGCTACACCGCGGCCACCCGGCCGCGCTCCACCCAGCAGGTCGTCGAGATCGACGCCCGCCTGGTGGCCTTCGTACGGGAGAGGCTGCCGCTGGACCCGCAGGCCCGGATCCGGGTGCGGGCGGCCGACGCGCGAGCCGGACTGGCCAAGGTGCCCGACGGCTGGGCTGACCTGGTGGTGGCCGACGTCTTCAGCGGGGCCCGCACCCCCGCACACCTGACCAGCGCCGAGTTCCTGGACGAGGTGCGGCGGGCGCTCAACCCCGCCGGCTGGTACGTGGCCAACCTCGCGGACGGGCCGCCGCTGGCGCACCTGCGCGGGCAGATCGCCACCGCGGCCTCCAGGTTCGGGGAGCTGGCGCTGGCCGCCGACCCGGTGGTCTTCCGGGGGAAACGTTTCGGCAATGCCGTGCTCGTGGCCTCCGACCGGGAGCTGCCGGTGGCCGAGCTGACCCGGCGGGTGGCGGGCGATCCGCACCCGGGGCGGGTCGAACACGGCCGCGCGCTGGCCGACTTCACCGGGGGAGCGAGCCCGGTCACGGACGCCTCGGCGGCCGCCTCTCCGGCCCCGCCGCCGTCGGTGTTCCGCTGAAACGTTCCTGCTGCGCCTTTTCCCCTGTACCCGCCGGGACCGGGATCAGCGCTCGTCCACCTCGACGAGCGGGGCGTGGTCGTGCCAGGTGCAGAACACGTTCACCTCGCGCCCGTCCCGGGTGAACGTCACCCGGATCCAGAAATCCTGCTTCCACACCTGCATCCGCCACCCGGCCGCCGGAGTCGCGGACACCAGCTCCGCCGAGGACCGGCCCAGGTCGAAGGCCACCCGCCCGCCCGCGACCGTACGGCTCTCGATGCGGTCCGCATCCCCGCCCGGCGACCCGGCCCGCTGCTTCGCGGGCTTCGGTCCGCCCGCCGGCCCGGGCACGGCGCCGGTCGGCCGCGCCGGGGCCGGGGCGGCGGAGCCGGTGGAGGGTCCGGTGGCAGGGGAGGCGGCCGGGGAGGGCGCGAACGAGCCGTCCGGCGAAGGGGATTCCGGCGGCGGGGCGGGCCGCCGGGTCGAGGAGGACAGCTGCCGGTCCGACAGCGGCAGCGCGCGCGGCGGGTCGTAGGCCGTACCCGACATCACCGTGTGCACCCCCCACCAGGACAGGGTCACGGCGGCGCCCGTCGCCAGGGACCACGCCAGGGCGTGGACAAGTCCTCGTCTCATCGGGGGACATACTGCACCACGGCCGGCAGAGCCGTCCCGGCGCCTCCGCGGGTCCCCCGCATGGCGTACGGTGCCGCCCATGGCAAGTGTGCTCGTGGTCGAGGACGACCAGTTCGTACGATCCGCCCTCATCCGGCACCTCACCGAGGCCGCGCACACCGTGCGCAGCGTCGGCACGGCCCTGGAGGCGCTGCGCGAAGTCGCCCACTTCCGCTTCGACGTGGTCGTGCTCGACCTCGGCCTGCCCGACCTGGACGGGGCGGAGGCGCTCAAGATGCTGCGCGGCATCACCGACGTACCGGTGATCGTGGCCACGGCCCGGGACGACGAGGCCGAGATCGTGCGGCTGCTCAACGACGGGGCCGACGACTATCTGACGAAACCGTTCTCCGTGGAGCACCTCTCCGCCCGGATGGCCGCCGTGCTGCGCCGGTCGCGGTCCGTCGCCGGTGCCGAGCCGCCCTCCCGGGTGCTGCGCGTCGGCGGACTGGCCATCGACCCGCTGCGCCGCTCCGCCGAACTCGACGGCACCGCACTGGACCTGACCCGGCGCGAGTTCGACCTGCTGGCCTTCCTCGCCGGCCGCCCCGGGGTGGTCGTCCCCCGCAAGGAGCTGCTCGCCGAGGTCTGGCAGCAGTCGTACGGGGACGACCAGACCATCGACGTCCACCTGTCGTGGCTGCGCCGCAAGCTGGGCGAGACCGCCGCCCGCCCCCGGTACCTGCACACGCTGCGCGGGGTGGGAGTGAAGCTGGAGCCGCCGCAGTGAGCGGGCGCCGGACCGGAGACCGGCGGACCGCGGTCCGGCGGGCCGCGAGCCTGCGGGAAGAGCCGCAGGGAGCAGGCGGCCGATGAGATGGGCGCTGGTCCGGGTCTGCCTGGCGGTCACCACCATGGTGGCCGTCGCCTTCGCGGTGCCGCTGGGGCTGGTGGTGCAGGAGATGGCCCGGGACCGGGCGGTCTCCAACGCCGAACGGCAGGCGGCAGCCATCGGACCCACCCTCTCCATCACCACCGACCGCAAGCAGCTGGCCCGCGCCGTCGCGACCACGCAGATGGGCGCGGCGGGCCGGATGGCCGTGCACGTGCCCGCGGTCGAGGCGGACCCCGACGCCGGGGTGGCGGGCAGCGGACCGGTGGACATCGGCGCCGGGTGGGCCGGCGCGCAGGCCGTCGCGGACACCCGGCGGCTGGGCAAGGCCACCACCACGGGCCTCCCGGGCGGCGGTTCGGTGCTCCTCCAGCCCACGGCCATCGGCTCCGGCGGGATCGCGGTCGTCGAGATCCGCATCCCCGAGGGCGAGGTCAGCAACGGGGTGGCCACCGCCTGGCTGGTCCTGGCGGGGGTGGGCACCGCGCTGGTCCTGGGCTCGGTCGCGGTCGCGGACCGGCTCGGCGTACGGATGGTCCGGCCCGCGGCGCGGCTGGCGGACGCGGCGCAGCAGCTGGGCGAGGGGCGGCTCGGGGCGCGGGTCCCGGAGGGCGGACCGAAGGAACTCCGCTCGGCGGCGGCCGCGTTCAACTCGATGGCCGACCAGGTGGTGGAACTCCTCGCCAACGAGCGGGAGCTCGCCGCCGATCTCTCGCACCGCCTGCGCACCCCGCTGACCGTCCTGCGGCTCAACGCCGCCTCGCTCGGGGACGGGCCGGCGGCCGAGCAGACCCGGGCGGCCGTGGAGCAGCTGGAGCGGGAGGTGGACACGATCATCCGCACCGCCCGCCAGCAGCGGCCCCCGCACTCCGGGCAGCCCGGGGCGGGCGCCGGCTGCGACGCCTCGGAGGTGATCCGCGAGCGGATGGCCTTCTGGTCGGCCCTGGCCGAGGACGAGGGCCGGGAGGTCAGGCTGGCGGGGGTGGACCGCACGGTGCGGGTGCCGGTGGCCCGGCCCGAACTGGCCGCCGCGCTGGACGCGATGCTCGGGAACGTCTTCCGGCACACCCCGGAGGGCACCCCGTTCGCGGTGGACGTGCACGACGCGGGCGAGGCGGTGATCGTGCTGGTCTCGGACGCGGGGCCGGGCATCGCCGACCCGGACGCGGCCCTGCGGCGCGGCAACGACGGGGACCGGCACGGCTCCACCGGCCTGGGCCTGGACATCGTCCGCCGGGTGGCGGAGGCCACCGGCGGGGACGTGCGGATCGGGCGGTCGGTCCTCGGCGGCACGGAGGTGCGGGTGTGGATCGGGCCGGACGGGCGGGGCCGCCCGGCGGACCGGGGGCGGCGCGGCCACCGGGGCGCGGTGCGGCGCCGGAAGCGGGCATCTGCATAGTCGGCGCGCCGGGGCGCGGGCGCGCCTCATGGGGGGTTTGTCCCGATCTGGGTAGCGTCCGGGCTCATGGACACCCTTATCTTCGGCGGGATCCTCGCCACCCTGCTGGCCATGTACCGCCAGTCGTCCAGGACGGTGGTGCTCGGCGCCTGGTTCGTCATGCTCGTCGCCGTGATCCTGCTGATGGCGCACCACATCACCAGCAGCCTGGCCCTGAAGCTGAGCTACTGACCCATGGCGATGAACAGCATCCTCCCGGACGCCGCCCCGCTGGAGGGCGGGGTGCTGGGCCGGGCCCAGTACTGGTTCGCCTGCTTCTTCGCCCTGGGCTGGACGGGGGTCGTCTGCGGCGGCCTCTACTACCAGTTCGTGGAGTGGGAGTACCCGTGCCCGCTGTGCATCGTCCAGCGGATGTTCATGCTGCTGGCGGCCATCGGCGCGGGGGTGATCGTACGCAGGGGCATGGCGGGCACGGTCTCGGGCCGCGACTACATGATGGGCTGGGGGCTGGCCCTGGTCGCGGTGATGGCCGGCTCCTTCGCCTCCTGGCGGCAGACCATGCTGCACATCCTGCCCGGGGACAAGGGGTACGGCAGCGAGGTCTTCGGACTGCACCTGTACGTGTGGGCGTGGATCCTCTTCTCCGCCTCGGTCGTCGCGATCGGGATCGTGATGGCCTTCGCGCACGCGACGGCGGACCGCACGGTGCCGGCCTCGTACCGGCTGCCCGGGCAGCTCGTCCTGGGCTTCCTCGCGCTGGTCATCGCGGTCAACGTGGTGGCCGTCTTCTTCGAGGAGGGCTTCCACTGGTTCCTCCCCGACGACCCCACCCGCTACGAACTCCTCTACGACCTGGGGATCCTGGACTGAGGCGGACGCGCAGGGGGGCTCCAGCCGAACCGGCTGCCGGTGGCCGGCGCGAGGGCGAGGAGCGCGGCGGCGGCCGCCGAGGCGCAGGCGAGGGTGAAGGCCGCCCGGTGGCCGTGCGCCGCGGCGAGCGGGCCGGCCGCGAAGGCCGCCAGCCCCTGACCGGTGATCAGTGCGCTGCCCAGCAGGGTCATCGCCTCCGCGAGCCGGCCGGCCGGGGCGGCCCGCTCGGCCAGCGCGAACAGCGCGATCAGGTGCGGGGACACGGCCAGTCCGATGCCGGCGCAGACGAGCGCGGCCCCGGCCGGTCCGCCGGCGGCGAGCAGCGGCAGGGCGAGCAGGGCCTGTGCCGCGATGGTGAGCCGCAGCCGAAGGTGCAGGGGGGCCCGGCCGGGTCGGGCGACGGTCGCGAACCCGGCGATCGAGCTGGTCACGGCCATGGCCGCCCACACGGGACCGGCGGCTCCGGGGGTTCCGGCGTGCTCGGCGAGCGCGTTCACGCCGGTGTTCGCGGCTCCCCACACCGCGCCCTGGAGCGCGGCCAGTACGAGGAGCAGGGCGAGCCCGGGGGACCGCAGGCGTACGGGGGCGGCGCCGGGCGGCGGGGGCGGGGAGCCCGCGGGTGCGGTGGGGTGCAGGGCGAACAGGGTGCCGCAGGACAGGATCAGGGCGGCGGCGAGCAGCAGCGGCAGCGCCGGGTGCACGGTCGCCGTGAGCAGCCCCGCCAGTGCGGGGCCGACCATGAAGCCGATCTCGTCGAGGGTGGCGTCGAAGGAGAGCGCGGCCGCGGTGACCGGCTCCGGGCGGCCCTGGGCGAGGGCCACCCAGCGGGTCCGGGCGAGCGGGCCGATCTGCGGCACGGTCAGGCCGGCGGCGCCTGAGAGGGCGAGCCGGGCCGGCAGGGGGAGTCCGGCGAGGACGGCCGCGACCAGGGCGGTGAGGGCGGCCGCGTGGGCGGCGGAGGCGAGGAGGAGCACCGGGCGGTGGCCGTGGCGGTCGGCGCGGCGGCCGATCAGGGGGCCGCCGAGGGCCTGGCCGAGCCAGAGGGCGCCGGCCACGGCTCCGGCGTCGGCGATGCCGTCGAGCTGGTTGACGAGGAGCAGGGTGCCGGTGGGGGCGAGGGCGGCGGGGAGCCGGGCGAGGAAGGAGAGGAGGGGGAGGGCGGCGCCGGCCAGCGAGAGGACTCCGCGCAGGCCGGCGGGGGCGGGGTGGCCGTCGGGAGTGGATGTCGGCGCGGGCGTGGGACGGGGCGCGGATATCGGCGCGGGCGAGGGATCGGGCGTGGACATGGGCAGCCTCCGGCCGCACGCCGACCCACCCGTGTCTCCGGCGCGCGTGGTTGCCCGTTGCCCGGGACCGTACGTCAGCCGGGGGCCGCTGTCAGCCCTTCTTCGCTTCCTTGTCCTCGGCGCGCAGCTGCGCCGCCTGGTCGCGTCCGACTTCGGAGGCGCGGTGCAAGTAGTCCCCGATCACGGCCAGTTCGGTGTCCGAATAGCCCTCCAGCACCGCGCCGAAGGCCCGGCCGGGGGTCTCCCAGGCCGCGCTGATGCGGTTGCGGGCATCGGGGGCCAGGGAGACCAGGGTGCGGCGCCGGTCCTGCGGGTCGGTCCGGCGCTCCACGATGCCGGCCTTGGCCAGCCGGTCCACGAGGCGGGTGGCCGACCCGGAGGTCAGGCCGGTCAGGCGGGCGATGTCGCCGGTGCTGACCGGTCCGGGCTCCATGTCGAGGAGCGCGATGCACTGCATGTCGGTGGGGTGCAGCCCGACGTGGTCGGCCATGGCCTGGTTGAAGAGCGAGTAGTCGGCGTGGTGGCGCCGGCTCTCGAACACGATCCGCGCGAGCAGCTCGGTGCGGGTCCACTCACCCGAACGGGGGGAATCGGTTGGCATCGGCTTTCTCCCTGCGGGACATTGTGTGCGTAACGCAGTGACTGTGCAGCGAAGGTGCTGCGCCGTCCAGTCATTGCGTCATGCAGAAGCTGCGCCGGGGATCCAGTCTACTCGTCGGCTCAGGGGGATGCCGGGTGCAGCACCCCCGTGCGGGCCAGATCCGCGTACCAGCGGGCGCTGGCGCGCGGGGTGCGGGCCTGGGTCCCGTAGTCCACGTGCACGATGCCGAAGCGCTTGGCGTAGCCGTAGGACCATTCGAAGTTGTCCATGAGGGACCAGAGGTAGTAGCCCTCCACGGGGGCGCCGTCGGCCAGGGCGCGGTGGACGGCGGACAGGTGGGCGTGCAGATAGGAGATGCGGGCCGGGTCGTGCAGATCGGGGGTGAAGGCCGCACCGTTCTCCGTGACGAGCAGCGGGAGGCCGGGCACCTCCCGGGAGAAGCGCATCAGCAGGTCGTAGAGGCCCGACGGATCGATCGACCAGTCCATGGCGGTGAGTTCGCCGGGGGGCTGGTGGAAGGCCACCCCCTCGGCGGCGGGCCAGGGGGAGTGCGGGGAGGAGCCGTGGCCGTCGGAGCGCGGGCCGCCGGAGTCCGCCGAGACCACCGCCGGGGTGTAGTAGTTCACGCCCAGGAAGGACAGCGGCTGGTGGATCAGGTCCTCGTCGCCGGGGCGCACGAAGGACCAGTCGGTCAGCGCGGCCGTGTCCGCCAGCAGGTCCTGGGGATAGCCGCCGTGCAGCAGGGGGCCGGTGAAGATGCGGTTGGCCAGGGCGTCGATGCGGCGCTGGGCGTCCAGATCGGCCGCCGAACCGGTCAGCGGCCGGACCGCGCTCGGATTGAGGGCGATGCCCGGGCGGGAGCCGGCGGGCAGGGCGCGGACGGCCAGGCCGTGCGCCAGATTGAGATGGTGGGCCGCGCGCAGCGCGTCCGCCGGAGAGGTACGCCCCGGGGCGTGGACCCCGGAGGCATAGCCCAGGAAGGCGCTGCACCACGGCTCGTTGAGGGTGGTCCACAGCGAGACCCGGTCGCCGAGCGCGCCCGCCACCGTCTCGGCGTACGCGGCGAAGGCGTAGGCGGTCTCGCGCGCCGGCCAGCCGCCCGCCTCCTCCAGGTGCTGGGGCAGGTCCCAGTGGTACAGGGTCAGGCACGGCTCGATGCCGTGCGTGAGGAGCGCGTCCACCAGCCGGTCGTAGAAACCGATCCCGCCCGCCAGCACGCGCGGCCAGGAGACCGAGAAGCGGTACGAGCGGAGGTTGAGCTCCGACATCAGGCGCACGTCCTGCTGCCAGAGCCGGACGTGGTCCGCGGCCACGTCCCCGGTGTCGCCCGCCGCCACCTTCCCCGGGGTGCGGCAGAAGGTGTCCCAGATGGAAGGGCCGCGGCTGTCGGCCGCACCCTCGATCTGGAAGGCCGCCGTTGCCGCCCCCCAGAGGAAACCGGCCGGGAACTGCATCGCTGTCATCCCTTGAGTGCTCCCTGCATGATGCCGCCCACGATCTGGCGGCCGAAGAGGACGAAGACGAGGAGGAGGGGAAGGGTGCCGAGCAGTGCGCCGGCCATGATCACCGACTGGTCGGGGATGTAGCCCCGGCCCAGGCCCGTCAGGGCCACCTGCACGGTCGGGCTGCCGTTCTGCGTCAGTGCGATCACCGGCCAGAAGAAGTCGTTCCAGGCCATGACGAAGGTCAGCATCCCGAGCACCGCCATGGCCGGGCGGGCCACCGGGAACACCACGTGCCAGACCACCCGCAGCGAACTCGCCCCGTCCACCCGGGCGGCCTCGACCAGTTCGGCGGGCAGGGCCTGGGCCAGGTACTGGCGCATGAAGAACACGCCGAACGCGGACACCAGGGCCGGCAGCACCACCGCCTGGAGGTGGTCGGTCCAGGACAGCTCCGCGATCAGCATGTAGAGGGGGACCACGCTCAGCTGCGGCGGCACCATCATCGTGCCGATCACCAGCAGGAGCAGCAGCCGCTGCCCGCGGAAGCGCAGCCGCGCGAAGGCGAAACCCGCCAGGGTGGAGAACAGCACCGTGCCGGCCGCCACCGTGCCGGCCACCACCGCCGTGTTCAGCAGGGCGGTGCCCATGTTGGCGTCCGTCCAGGCGGTGGCGAGGTTCTTGCCCAGATTGCCGCCGAACCAGAACGGCGGCGGGGTCTGCGCCAGGCGCGTGTTGCTCCGGGAGGCCGCAACCGCCGTCCACAGCAGGGGGAAGAGGGAACCGAGGGTGAACAGGCCGAGTACCGCATAGGTCAGGCGGCCCGCGCGGAGAGCTCTCACCGGCCCTCACCCCGCCCGCGCAGCAGCCGCGCCGCTCCGCCCGCCAGGACCAGCAGCAGGAACATCGCCCAGGCGATCGCCGAGGCGCGGCCCAGGTGCAGGTTCACCCAGCCCTGCTCGTACAGGTACAGGCCGAGGGTCTGGAACTGGTGGTCGGCGCCGCCCGTGGCGCCGGCCCCGCCGTTGAACAGCAGCGGCTCGCCGAACAGCTGGGTCGCACCGATCGTCGAGACCACACAGGTGAACAGGATCGTCGGACGCAGGGAGGGGATGGTGACGTGGAGGAACTGCTGGAGGCGCGAGGCCCCGTCCAGCTCCGCCGACTCGTACAGCTCGGCCGGCACCGCCTGCATGGCCGCCAGGTAGATCAGGGCGTTGTAGCCGGTCCACCGCCAGATCACGATGGTGGACACCGCCAACTGGCTGGCGAGCGTGCCGTTCTGCCAGTCCACCGCGTCGAGACCGGCCAGCCCCAGCGCCCAGTTCACCATCCCGTGGTCCCGCCCGAAGAGCAGCACGAACACCAGCGTGGCGGCCGCCACCGAGGTGGCGTACGGGGTGAGCACGGCCACCCGGAAGAAGGCCGAACCGCGCAGCCGGTAGTTCAGCAGGTGCGCCAGGCCCAGGGCGATGAGCAGCTGCGGCACCGTGGACAGCAGTCCGATGGTCACCGTGTTGCGCAGGGCGTTCCAGAAGAACTCGTCACTCAGCAGCCGGGTGAAGTTCCGCGCCCCCACCCAGGTCATGCTGTCGGGATCGGTCAACTCCACCCGGTGCAGGGCCGCCCAGCCCGTGTACAGCAGCGGGAAGAGCCCGAAGGCCGCGAAGAACAGGAAGAACGGGGCCACGAAGGCGTACGGGCTCCAGCGCAGGTCCCAGCGGTAGCGGCGGGAGCGCCAGGCCTGGGCCCGGCCCCCCGCCTTCCCGGCCCGGGCGGGGAGCGCCGCTGCGGGCGCCTCTTCGGTCAGCGAGGTGTCGGCCACGGCCGCTCACTGGTCCAGGGCGTTGTCGATCGCCTTCACCGCGGCCTGCCAGCCCTGCTCCGGGCTGCGGCCCTTCTGGTCCACCTGCAGCATGCCGACGTCCGCCAGGTTCTGCGCGATCACCAGGTCCTTGGGGCCGACCGTCTGCACCGGCACCCCCTGCGCGGCCTTCGCGAAGATCTCGCCGATCGGCGCGTTACCGAAGTACGGGTGCTTCGCCCCGGCCACGACCGGCAGGCCGTATGCTGCCTGCGCGCTCGGGAAGCTGCCCCGCTTCTCGAAGAGCCTCGCCTGCTGGGCGGGCGCGGTCAGCCAGGCGGCCAGCTTCGCCGCCTCCTCCGTGTGCTTCCCGGCCTTCGGCACGACGAGGAAGGAGCCGCCCCAGTTGCTGGGCCGCGGGGCCTGCGCCACGTCCCACTTGTCCCGCCCGGCCGGCCCCGCCTTGTCCTGGATGTAGCCGAGCATCCAGGCCGGGCAGGAGACGGTGGCGAAGCTGCCGTTGGCGAAGCCCTGGTCCCAGGCCGGGGTGAACTGCTGGAGCTTCGCGCTCAGTCCGCCGGTGGAGAAGGAGGCCGCCAGGTCGAAGGCCTCGCGGACGGCCGGGTTGGTCTTGTAGACGACCTTGCCGCTCCCGTCGTAGAAGCGCTTGGCGCTGCTGCCGGTGACCGCGGCCATCACCCCGGAGGCCGAGTCGACGAAAGGCTTCCCCTTGCCGGCCTTCGCCTGGTAGCGCCGGCCCGCCTCCAGGTAGCGCTTCCAGTCCCCCGCCCACAGCGCCCCCACCGCCACCCGGTCGGTGGGCAGTCCGGCCGCGGCGAACAGGTCCTTGCGGTAGCAGATGCCCTGCGGGCCGATGTCCGTGCCGAGACCCACCGTGCGGCCGTCCGCCGTGGAGCCCTGGGCCCACTTCCAGGGGAGGAAGGCCGAGCGGTCCACCCCGGGCGCCTTGCCCAGGTCCACCAGCTTGTCGGCCTGGGTGGCTGTGATCTCCGCGATGTTGTTGACCTCGACCGCCTGGATGTCCGCGAGGCCGCTGCCGGTGCCGAGGTGGGTGAGCAGCTGCGGGTAGTAGTTCTCGTTCCGCTCGATGGAGGTCTGCTTGATCACGACGCCCGGGTGTGCCGCCGCGTACTCCTCGTAGAGACCGGCCTCCTTGAGGCCGAAGGCCCCGAAGACTCCGACCGTCAGGACGGTCTTCCCCTTGCCGCCGGCCACCCCCCGGTCCTCGGGGCCGTCCGGGTCGGAGGCGCACCCGGCGAGCAGCAGGGCGGCGCCGACGGCTGCGGCGAGGGACGTGCGGAGGGCTGTTCCGGGACCTGTTCTGGCGCGCATGGGCTTCTCCCTGAGGGGCTGACGTGCCGAGTGTCGTGTGCCACAGTGTGGGAGCGCTCCCACGCCCGTCAAGAGGTAGATTCCAAGAGGGAGGAAGCCATGAATGGTCGTGGGCGCAGCGGGGGACGGCCGACCCTCGAGGAAGTGGCGGCGCGGGCGGGGGTGGGGCGCGGCACCGCGTCCCGGGTGATCAACGGTTCGTCCAAGGTCAGCGAACACACCAGGGCCCTGGTCGAGGCCGCCGTGGCCGAGCTGGGGTACGTGCCCAACCGCGCGGCCCGGGCGCTCGCCGCGAACCGGACCGACGCCATCGCCCTCGTCGTCCCCGAGCCCGAGTCCCGGTTCTTCGCCGAGCCGTACTTCTCGGACGTGCTGCGGGGAGTGGGCGCGGCCCTCGCAGAGACCGACATGCAGCTGCTGCTCACCCTGGCCGGGAGCGACCGCGAGCGCCGCCGGCTGGCCCAGTACCTGGCCGCGCACCGGGTGGACGGGGTGCTGCTGGTGTCCGTACACGCCGGGGACCCGCTGCCCGAGCTGCTGGAGGAGCTGGGCATCCCGGCCGTGATCACCGGACGCCGGTCCGCCGAGGAGCCGCTGGCCTGTGTGGACTCCGACAACCTGGAGGGGGCCAGGGCGGCCGTCCGGCACCTCCTGGACCGCGGGCGGCGGGCGATAGCCACCATCACCGGCCCGCTGGACGTCTACGGCTCGCAGTGCCGCCTCGACGGGTACCGGCAGGAGCTCGCCGCGGCGGGGGTGGCCGCGGACGAGGGCCTGACCGCGGTGGGGGACTTCACCGAGGAGGGCGGCGGCCGGGCCATGGCCGAGCTGCTGCTCCGCCGCCCGGAGCTGGACGCGGTCTTCGCGGCCAGCGACGTGATGGCCGCGGGCGCCCGGCAGGTGCTGCGGGCGGCCGGCCGCCGGATACCCGGGGACGTGGCGCTGGTGGGCTTCGACGACTCCAGCGTGGCCCGGCACATGGATCCGGCGCTCACCAGCGTGCGCCAGCCGATCGAGGAGATGGGCCGGACCATGGCCCGGGTGCTGCTGGAGCAGATAGCCCGCGGGCCGGCGGCCCCGGGGGAGCGGCCGCGGATCGTGCTGCCGACCGAGCTGGTCGTACGGGAGTCCTCGTAGGCCCCTCGGCGGCAGGGCGGCCCGTCCGGGTCCGGCGGGTCCTCCCGGGGCAACGCAGAGGGCCCCGGTCCGCTTCCGCGAACCGGGGCCCTCGTACAGGGTGAGTGACGGGACTCGAACCCGCGGCCACCTGGACCACAACCAGGTGCTCTACCAACTGAGCTACACCCACCATGTCCGGTCGGAACACCGACCGGCCGAGGAAAAGAGTACAGGGTCCGGGCAGGTGCTCGCTCCCCGGTTCTCCGCCGCCCTTTCCCCCGGGCCTGCCGGAAGGGGTGCCGCGGGGGCTATTCGGCGGGCAGGACGTGCTTGGCGGCGATGCTCTTCGCGGTGTCCGAGTCCGGTCCCGGCTGCGGGACGAAGACGGCCTCGCGGTAGTAGCGCAGCTCGGCGATCGATTCCTTGATGTCGGCGAGCGCGCGGTGGTTGCCGTTCTTCGGCGGGCTGTTGAAGTAGGCCCGCGGGTACCAGCGGCGGGCCAGCTCCTTGACCGAGGACACGTCCACGATCCGGTAGTGGAGGTGGCTCTCCAGGGTGGGCATGTCGCGCAGGAGGAATCCGCGGTCGGTGCCGACCGAGTTCCCGCACAGCGGGGCCTTGCCCGGCTCCTTGACGTGCTCGCGGATGTACGCGAGGACCCGCGCCTCGGCGTCCGCGAGGGTGGTCCCGCCGGGCAGCTCGTCGAGCAGTCCGGAGGCCGTGTGCATCTCGCGCACCACGTCGGGCATCTGGTCGAGGGCGCCCTCCGGCGGGCGGATCACGATGTCCACGCCGTCGCCGAGCACGTTGAGCTCCGAGTCGGTGACCAGTGCGGCCACCTCGATAAGTGCGTCGTCCGTCAGCGAGAGCCCGGTCATCTCGCAGTCGATCCACACCATGCGATCGTTCATACGCCCCACCCTATGGGAGGTCCCGCGGATCGTACGTCGACAGATCCGCGGGACCTCGGCTCACCCGGGCGGTACGGGGACCGCTACGCGTGTTCCCGTGCCCCCGGCAGCAGTGCCCGGCCGGGGGAGTACAGCTCGGTCACGGACGGCCCGCTGGCCGCCAGGGCCGCCGCCGCCCGCTGGGGCTGCGGAGTGCGCTGGTGCGGGACCGGGCCCCCCATCTCCGCCACCTGGGCGTCGGCCTGCGGCCGCCGGGCCCGGTACGCGGACCGGTAGGCGGCCGGGGAGGACCCCAGCTGCCGCCGGAAGTGCCCGCGCAGCGCCACCGGCGAGCGGAAGCCGCAGCGTCCGGCGACCTCGTCGACCGAGTAGTCGGAGGTCTCCAGCAGCCGCTGGGCCTGGAGCACCCGCTGGGTGATCAGCCACTGGAGCGGCGCGCTGCCGGTCAGCGAGCGGAACCGCCGGTCGAAGGTGCGCCGGCTCATGTAGGCGCGGGCCGCCAGCGTCTCCACGTCGAACTGCTCGTGGAGGTGCTCCAGCGCCCAGGCGACGACCTCGGCCAGCGGGTCGGCGCCGATCTCCTCCGGCAGCGACCGGTCGAGGTAGCGCTCCTGGCCGCCGGTACGGCGCGGCGGTACGACGAGCCGGCGGGCCAGGGCCCCGGCCGCCTCGCTGCCGTGGTCCGTGCGCACGATGTGGAGGCACAGATCGATTCCGGCCGCGGTGCCCGCGGACGTGAGCACGTCGCCGTCGTCCACGAACAGCTCGCGCGGATCGACGTGGACGGACGGATACCGCTTGGCCAGCGTCGGCGCGTACATCCAGTGCGTCGTCGCGGGCCGTCCGTCGAGCAGGCCGGCGGCGGCGAGTACGAACGCCCCCGTGCACAGCCCGACGATCCGGGCCCCCTCCTCGTGCGCGAGACGCAGTGCGTCCAGCGCCTCCGGGGGCGGCGGTGAAGTGATCGACCGCCAGGCCGGGACGACGACGGTGCCCGCGCGGGCGATCGCCTCCAGCCCGTAGGGCGCGGAGAGTTCGAGCCCGCCGGTGGTCCGGAGCGGCCCTTCCTCGCCTGCGCACACAAGCAGTCGGTAGCGTGGAACTCCTGCGTCCTGCCGGTCAATGCCGAACACAGAGAGCGGAATGGAACTCTCGAAAATCGGACCGCCGCTGAACAGCAGCACCGCGACAATCTCCCTGCGGCGGCGCCCTGCGAGCTTCCGCCCCGCGTCTGCGATGACGGCGGTGGAATCCTGGCTCATGGCGCTAAGCCCCCCTTGGGTGTCGCGACTCCTTGGTCTGGTCGCACCTGCACGTTTCCCCTCGGCCTTGCACGTGATCCCCCGCCGTGAATACATGATCGAATCTACTGCGTCGCGTGGTGTCGGCGTGACAAGTTCAGCACGCAGCGCTATGTCGACTTGGCAACTTGGCGTAAAGCATTCGATCAGGAAGCGTTCCATTCCGCGACCTTGGTGGGAAGCGGGACGGGCGCCCGTGGCCTGTACCTGTAGGGTCCGAACCCCCCTCCCGCGGTGTCGTCCCTGGTGGTGGGGGGGTTGGGTGGACATTCCGCCAAGGGTTGTGCCCTGGCGCGAAGTTGGCTGAAAACCTACGTTGTGCGGGTGTGCGAACCAGTCAGCCCTGTGGGGGCCGGGAGTGCCGGCCCCGTGCGGCGGCCGCCGGCTCGGCGGCGAGCACCCGGGCGGCGGAGCGCTCGGTCTTCTCCGCGTGCCGGAGCATGATCCGGCAGGCCGTGGTGACGGCGACCAGTCCCAGGGTGGCCACGGCGGCTCCACCGAAAGACGTGCCGTACACCACCAGCACCACGGGCACGAGGACGCAGCTGAATGCTGCCCACCGTACGACCTCGCCTGCCGGATCCCCGGAAGGGTGAACCGTGTGCGGGGACGGGGGCGACTGGACGGGGTGAACCGGATGACCGGGCACGGAGTGCTCCCTGCGGGCTCTTCCTGGGCAGTCGGACTCTTGTCCAACGCCGTCCGCCCGGACTCGGTCACTCTTCCAAAAGGTGGCTCGTCACTGACCGTAGGGACCTCCGGGCATTGCCAAGGAGCCCCGGCTCCGGCATGCTCCGGGGGACGCTTTCCCAAGGGCCGCGGGCTCTGTGCACGGGGGGAGTGTCGCCGTACCCTTGGGGGTATGGGCTTGGGAAGATGATTCCCGGACAGCGCCCCCGACAGCACCGTCACCCTCCGTTGCCTCCCAAGGACCTTCTTCGCCGAGACACCCATGGCCGGTCACGAATTCCCCGAACCCGCGGACCGCAAGCGCAAGCAGGTCGCCGACCCCGTGTCGGACCTCCGAGCGGTCGAAGAGGCGCGCCATCCGTGCGACCCGGCCTTCCGGCACGGCGTCGTCGTCGGATTCGACGGTTCCACCTCCAGTGAGCGGGCGCTCGCGTACGCGATCGGGATGGCCCGCCGCTCCGGATCCGGTCTGATCATCGTCCATGTGGCCAACCGGCTGCCCACCACCGTGTGGGCCGGCTGCGAGCCCCCGGTCTTCGTCGACGTGCCGGACCACCGCACCGAGGTGCTGGGGCTGGAACTGGCCTGCGCCGACTACCTCTCCGAGATCCCCTGGATCCTCGTCGAGCGCGGCGGGGACATCTGCCACGAGCTGGAGGAGGTCGGCCGCGAGTATTCGGCCGACGCCATCGTGGTGGGCTCCACCCACGGCATCGTCGGGCGGATCTTCGGCTCGGTCGCGGGCCGACTGGCCAAACGCGCACAGCGACCGGTCGTTGTCATCCCGTGACCGAAATTGCGGTGCTTGGCCGGTTGTGGCGGGTTGTGAAGGGTACATAAAACTCGCTGGACAACAGCCAAACAACTGCAGATCGAAGGGAGCCCGCCGTGGACAACGAAGTCTCCGCGGGAAACACTGCCTCCGTCTCGACCCTGGGCCACGTCGCCCTCGGTCTCACCCTTCTCGCGATCGGTCTCGGCCAGACCGGCGTCCTCGACGGCGTCGGTGCCGGTGACGCGGTCTCTCTCGCCAAGTACGTCGGCGGCGCCGCTCTGTTCCTCCTCGGACTCCTGGAGTTCCGCGGCGGGAACGGCTTCAACGGCACGGCGTTCGCAGGCGTCGGAGCCTTCCTGTACACGTGGGCCGCGGGCAGCGGCGGAAACGCTTCTGCCGACGCTGCGGGCCTGTTCATGATCCTCTTCGCCCTCCTCGCGCTCACCCTCGCCATGGGGGCGTCGAGCGGGCTGTTCGGCCAGGGGGTCTACGGACTGCTGTGCCTGTCCCTCCTGCTGACCGGCATCGGCTCCTTCGCCGACACGAGCGGTCTGGTGAAGGCCGGCGGCTGGGTGGCCGCGGTGACCGGCCTGCTGGCCTGGTACGGCGCGACGGCGGCGCTGGCCCACTGGCCGACGGCCCTCGGCAAGGCCCGCGGCGGCGCGGTCGCGGCCTGACCGGCGGCGCGGAAGACGGACGGCCCCCCGTGCGGGATGCACGGGGGGCCGTCCGGCGTTCCGGGCCGCCGCCGGGGCGGGCCGGGGAGCGCCCGCTACTCGACGGTGACGGACTTCGCCAGGTTGCGCGGCTTGTCGATGTCCCGGCCCAGGGCCAGGGCGGTGTGGTACGCCAGGAGCTGGAGCGGGATGCCCATGAGGATCGGGTCGAGCTCGTCCTCGTTCTTCGGAACGATGATCGTGTGGTCGGCCTTCTCCTGCTCCTGGTGCGCGACCGCGAGGATCCGGCCGCTGCGGGCCTTGATCTCCTCCAGGGCGGCGCGGTTCTTCTCCAGCAGCGAGTCGCTCGGCACGATCGCGACGGTCGGCATGGCGGGCTCGATGAGCGCCAGCGGGCCGTGCTTCAGCTCGGAGGCGGGGTAGGCCTCGGCGTGGATGTAGGAGATCTCCTTCAGCTTGAGGGAGGCCTCCAGGGCGACCGGGTAGCCGCGGACCCGGCCGATGAACATCATCGACTTGGCGTCGGCGTACTCGGCGGCCAGCTTCTTGATGTCCTCCTCGCCCTCCAGGATCTCCTGGATCTGGGCGGGGAGCTTGCGCAGGCCCTCGATGATCCGCTTGCCGTCGGCGACGGACAGGTCGCGGATGCGGCCCAGGTGCAGGGCGAGCAGGGCGAAGGCGGTCACGGTGTTCGTGAAGCACTTGGTGGACACGACGCAGACCTCGGGGCCGGCGTGCACGTACACGCCGCCGTCGGCCTCGCGGGCGATCGCGGAGCCGACCACGTTCACCACGCCGAGGACGCGGGCGCCCTTGCGCTTGAGCTCCTGCACCGCGGCCAGCACGTCGTACGTCTCACCGGACTGGGAGACGGCCACGTACAGGGTGTCGGGGTCCACGACCGGGTTGCGGTAGCGGAACTCGGAGGCCGGCTCGGCGTCGGCGGGGATGCGGGCCAGGCCCTCGATGAGGGAGGCGCCGATCAGGCCCGCGTGGTACGAGGTGCCGCAGCCGAGGATCTTCACGCGGCGGATGCCGCGGGCCTCGCGGGCGTCGAGGTTCAGGCCGCCGAGGTGCACGGTGGAGAACTTCTCGTCGATCCGGCCGCGCAGGACGCGGTCCACCGCGTCGGGCTGCTCGGAGATCTCCTTGTGCATGTACGTGTCGTGGCCGCCCATGTCGTAGGAGGCGGCCTCCCACTCGACGGTCTCGGGGGTCGCGGTGGTGCGGGTGCCCGAGGTCGTGTAGGTGCGGAAGTCGTCGGCCTTCAGGGTGGCCATCTCGCCGTCGTCGAGGGTGACGACCTGGCGGGTGTGGGAGATCAGCGCGGCCACGTCGGAGGCGACGAACATCTCCTTGTCGCCGATGCCGAGGACGACCGGGGAGCCGTTGCGGGCCACCACGATGCGGTCGGCGAAGTCGGCGTGCATGACGGCGATGCCGTACGTGCCCTCGACCACCTTCAGGGCCTCGCGGACGCGCTCCTCCAGGGACTCGGCCTGGGAGCGGGCGATCAGGTGGGTGAGGACCTCGGTGTCGGTCTCGGAGGCGAAGACGACCCCGTCGGCCTCCAGCTTCACGCGGAGCTCGGCCGCGTTGTCCACGATGCCGTTGTGGACGACCGCGACCTTGTTCTCGGGGTCCAGGTGCGGGTGCGAGTTGACGTCGCTCGGGGCGCCGTGCGTGGCCCAGCGGGTGTGGGCGATGCCGGTGGTGCCGGCGAAGCGCTTGGGGACGCGGGACTCCAGCTCGCGGACGCGGCCCTTGGCCTTGACCACCTTCAGGGCGGGGGTCTTGGGGCTGTTCACGACGATGCCGGCCGAGTCGTAGCCGCGGTACTCCAGCCGCTGGAGGCCTTCCAGCAGCAGAGGTGCCACGTCACGCTTGCCGATGTAACCGACGATTCCGCACATAAGGTTGTTACCCCTCCTGAAGTTCCTGGGTGTGCCCGGTCCTGGCCGGCGGGCGGTTGCGGCCGGTGGGCCGGCGGACGGTTCAGCCGTAGACGATGCGGCGCAGCTGGCGGAGCGAGAGCTCCGGCGGCGCCACGGCGCGGTGCGGCAGCTCCGCCGCGATCCGCTCGAAGATCTCCGCGTTGACCGCGCCTCCGGACTGGAGCTCCCGGTGGCGGCGGCGGACGAACTCCTCGGTCGTCTCGTCGAAGTACGCCAGCACGTCGAGCACCACCCGGGCGGCCTCACCGCGCTGCAGCGCGGTGCTGCGCACCAGGTGGTCCACGAGGTCGTCGTGTGACGGGCGGCGATCGAGCACCCGTAGATACTGAGGGGTCGCCACCTTGAATTGCAAGAATCCTGCCCGATTCCGGGCAGGATCACAATGGTACGGACCAGCGGAACCGAAGAATCCGGTCAGAATGCCGCCAGTCGGGCGCGAATCTCCCACCCCCGGCCTGTTCCGTCGCCGCTCCCGCGAGATTGGCCTATACCTGAGGGATGAGACTTCTGCGCCCCCTGCGCTCCCTCGCCGCGCTGCTCGTCTGCGGGGCCCTCGCGGTCTCCTGCAGCGAGGCGCGGAGCGCGGACTCCCCGAAGTCCGGCGAGCGGGCCGGCCCGGCCGCGGCCCTCACCGCGTACGAACGGATCATCCCGGCCCCCGCGAGCACCGCCCCCGGCGGGCCCGGCTACACCCTCGACGCCCGGACGGCCCTGCGCGCCACCGCGGGCTCCCCGGAGGCCAAGCGGGTCGCCGAGCAGCTCGCCGCCGCCTGGCGCCCGGTCACCGGGCTGCCCCTGCCGGTCGCCGGCACCGACGCCGGGGTGGGCCGGGACGGGCTGCGGCTGCGCCTCGACGGGAACGCGGGGGCCTTCGGCGAGGAGGGCTACCGGCTGGAGATCGACGAGGACGGGGCGGTCCTGACCGCACACCGCCCCGCCGGGCTGTTCCGGGGTGCGCAGACCCTGCGCCAGCTGCTCCCGCCCGCCCGGGGCCCCTGGACGCTGGCGGGCGGCACGGTGACCGACACCCCCCGCTTCGGCTACCGCGGGGCCATGCTCGACGTGGCCCGGCACTTCTTCACCGTCGAACAGGTGAAGCGGTACGTGGACCAGCTGGCCCTCTACAAGATCAACACCCTGCACCTGCACCTCACCGACGACCAGGGCTGGCGGATCGCGGTGGCCTCCTGGCCGCGGCTGGCCACGTACGGGGGCGCCTCCGAGGTGGGCGGCGGCCCCGGCGGGCACTGGACCCGCGAGCAGTACAGGGATCTGGTCGCCTACGCGGGCGAGCGCTACATCGAGGTCGTCCCCGAGATCGACATGCCGGGCCACACCAACGCGGCCCTGGCCTCGTACGCCGAGCTGAACTGCGACGGCAGGGCCCCCGCCCGCTACACCGGGACCAAGGTCGGCTTCAGCTCCCTGTGCGTGCCCAAGGAGCGCACGTACGAGTTCGTCGACCAGGTGCTGCGCGAGATCGCGGCGCTCACCCCGGGCCGCTACCTGCACATCGGCGGGGACGAGGCGCACTCCACCAGCCACGCGGACTACGCGGTCTTCATGGACCGGGCCCAGGCCCTGGTCGCCGACCGGGACAAGACGGTCCTGGCCTGGCACCAGCTGACCGGCGCCCGGCCGGCCCCCGGCGCGGTCGTCCAGTACTGGGGCCACGACAAGACGAGCGCCGCGGAGAAGGCCCGGGTGGCCGAGGCCGCGCGCGCGGGCCACAAGATCGTCATGTCCCCCGCGGACCGGGTCTACCTGGACATGAAGTACGACCGGACCAGCCCTGTCGGGCTCACCTGGGCCGGGTACGTGCCGGTCCGGCGGGCCTACGACTGGGACCCCGGGGCCTACCTGCCCGGAGTGCCCGAGGAATCGGTGCTCGGCGTCGAGGCCCCGCTGTGGACGGAGACCGTCACCACCAGCCGGGAGCTGGAGTACCTGGCCTTCCCGCGGGTCATCGGGGCCGCCGAGCTCGGCTGGTCCCCGGCCGCCGCGCGGGACTGGACGGCGTACCGGCTGCGGCTGGCCGCGCAGGGCCCGCGCCTGGACGCGCTCGGCATCCGCTACTTCCGCGCCCCGGACGTCCCCTGGGAGTGAGCCGGGGCCGGGACGGGACGAAGGAGCCGGCGGAGGAGCCGGCGAAGCAGCCGGCCGAAGAGCGGGCGCACCCCCCGAGGGACCGTATTCGGAACGGGTGCGCCCGCTCTGCCGTCTGCCGGCCGGCGAGGGCCTGGGACGCCGGCCGGCGGTCTCAGCGGCGCGCGAAGGGCGCGACCGGGTTCTTGAGGGTGCCGACGAGCTGGAGCGCGGCGGCCGGGTCGGACAGGTCGACCATCTGCCGGTTGTTGCGCAGCTGGAGCCGGTTCAGGCAGGACAGCTGGAACTCCTCGGCGAACAGGTCGTAGCGCGCGAACCGCTCCGCGAGCTGCGGCATCGAGTCCTGGTAGGCCTGCCCGCACTCGGCCACGGCCCGCCAGAAGACCTCCTCCTCGCAGACCCCCTCGGAGGCCAGCAGGGAGCCCAGGAAGCGGAAGAAGCAGTCGAAGACGTCCGTGAACACGGACAGCAGCTTCATGTCCTCCGGGATGTCCGCCCGGATCCGCTCGACCGCGGGCGGCAGCACCGCGTCCGGGTCCATGACCACGATCTCCTCGGCGATGTCCTTGAACACCGCCCGCTTCACCACGCCGCCCTCGATGACGAGGATCGTGTTCTCCCCGTGCGGCATGTACGCGAGGTCGTACTGGTAGAAGCAGTGCAGCAGCGGCACCAGGTAGGCCCGCAGGTAGTGGCGCAGCCACTCGGCCGGGGTCAGCCCCGACTCCTCGATCAGCGCGGCCGCGAAGGACCGGCCCTCGGAGTCCACGTGCAGCAGCGCCGCCATGGTGGTCAGCCGCTCGCCGTCCTTCAGGGAGGCCACCGGGGACTCGCGCCACAGGGCGGCGAGCATCTTGCGGTAGGGCGAGTAGCGGTCGGTGGCCCGCTCGTACTGGCGGTGGTGGTAGCCGATCGCGGCGCGCTCGCGGATGATCGAGAACTCGACGCCGCGGAGCACCTCGTCGCCCTCGATGAGCTGGTGCAGCCAGTCGTTGATGGCCGGGGTGGCCTCCATGTAGGCGGCCGACAGGCCGCGCATGAAGCCCATGTTGAGGACCGAGATCGCGGTCTTGACGTAGTGCTTCTCCGGCGCGCTCCGGTTGAAGAACGTACGGATCGACTGCTGCGCCAGGTACTCGTCCTCGCCCTCGCCCAGCAGGACCAGCCGGCGGTTGGCGATCTCGGCGGCGAAGGTGACCGTGGTCTTGTTCCACCACTGCCAGGGGTGCACCGGCAGCAGGTGGTAGTCGGCGAGGTCGAGGCCCAGCTCCGCCAGCCGGGCGGCGAAGCGCTCGACGGCGGCGTCCCCCAGCTCGGCGCGGACGAAGGAGTCGTGGTCCAGGCCGGCGCCCGCGGTGAAGGTGGACACCTCGCGGTGGGCGGCCACCCAGACCAGTCGGACCGGGCTCGCGGCCTCGGGGGCGTACGCCCGGTACTCGTCCACGCCGAAGCCGAGGCGGCCGTTGTTGGCCACAAAGCACGGGTGGCCCTCGGTCATGCCGGTCTCGATGTCCTGGAAGCCGCTCTTGGCCAGGACGGCGGCCGGGACCTGCTCCTTGGTGTACTTGTAGGCGGCCCCGGCCAGGGTGGAGGAGATCTCCTCCAGGTAGACCGGGAGCACCTCGGCGCTCAGCCCGAGGGACTCGCGCAGCTCGATGTGGAAGTCGAGGGCGTCGAGGGGCAGCTCGGCGCCGTCGCGGTGGCGGGTGACCGAGGCCTCGTCCACCGCCCAGTGGTCGAGGGCGTGCCGCGCGGCGGCGAAACGATACTCCACGGTGCCGTCGTCGCTGCGGACGGCGTAGCGGCCGTCGCCCAGCGGCTCGGGGGTCAGCAGCCGCTCGTGGGAGAACTCGGCGAGGCCCTTGCGGACCAGGGCGCGGTTGGCGCGGGCCCACAGCTCGGGGGAGAGGTGGGAGACGGCGCCGGCCAGGTCGGTGCGCGCGGTGCTCATATCGAGGCCTCCGTGGTGAGGCCGGTGGCGGCCTCGAACTGCTCGCGGGTGCAGAAGCTGAGGAGCGCCTGCTTCTCGGGCTTGCGGATCTCGCGCTCGGGGACGAAGCCGACGGCCTCGTTGAGCGCGTGCACGGCCGTGTTGGACACGTCCGGCTCGACGACCACGCGGCGGACGGCCGGGTCGGCGAACAGGGCGGCCATGACCGTGGTGATCACGGCGCGGGTGAAGCCGTGCAGAGGGGTGTCGGACGGGGCGACCAGGAAGTGCATGCCCACGTCCCCGGGCTCCGGGTCGTAGAGGCCGACCAGCTCCAGCTGCGTCGGGTCGTAGCGCTCCATCAGGAAGGCCGGCCGGCCCTCGTGCAGGCCGATGAAGGCCTCGTGGTGCGGGTGCCCGGCGATCCGCGCGTACTCGCTCTCGACCTCCGCCGGGGACGCGTCCTGCATCATCCAGAACGAGGCCTTGGGGTGGGTCACCCAGCCGTGCAGCAGCGCGGCGTCGGCGTGCGGGTCGAGGGCGCGGACGGCGAACTCGCCGAGTGCCGCGTCCGTACGGGCGTGGAGGAGGTGGGTGGTGCTCATGCCAGGGTGCCTTCCGGGGCCGCGAACTGCTGGAACGCGATGGACTTCTCGACCTTGTAGTACTCGCGGCCGAGCAGCTCGCCGATGATGTACGCGTTCCGGTACGCGGCCATGCCCAGGTCGGGCGAGGTGATGGAGTGGGTGTGGACGCCTGCGTTCTGCAGGAAGATGCCGCTGCCGGTGGAGTCGATGCTGTAGTTCCGGGCCACGTCGAAGCGGCCGCGGCCGTCCCAGCGGATCCGGTCGCGGACCGGCTCCAGGAAGGCCGGGACCTCGTACTTGTAGCCGGTGGCCAGGATCAGGCCCTCGGTGGCCAGGGTGAAGTCGCGTTCCTGCTCCTCCTGGCGCAGCCCCAGGGTGTAGCTGCCCGAGGCGGCGTCGTACCCGGCGGCGTGCAGGGCGGTGTTGGTGAGCAGGGTGGTGGGGACCGGGCCGCCCAGGTTCTTCTGGTAGAGCAGGTCGAAGATCTCGTTGACGAGGTCCCCGTCGATGCCCTTGAACAGGCCCTTCTGCTCGCCCTCCAGGCGGTAGCGGGTGTCCTCGGGGAGGGCGTGGAAGTAGTCCACGTACTCCGGGGAGGTCATCTCCAGGGTCAGCTTCGTGTACTCCAGCGGGAAGAACCGCGGGGAGCGGGTCACCCAGTTGAGCCGGTAGCCGTACACGTCGATCTCGGAGAGGAGGTCGTAGTAGATCTCGGCCGCGCTCTGGCCGCTGCCGACCAGGGTGATGGACTTCTTCTTCTGGAGCTCCGCCTTGTTCTGCACGTAGGCGGAGTTGTGGATGACGTCGCCGGCCAGGCCCTCGCAGGCGGCGGGGACGTACGGCGGGGTGCCGGTGCCGAGCACCAGGCGGCGGGCCCGGTGGGTGTCGCCGCGGTCGGTGCGGACCTCGTACAGGCCGGCCTGCTCGTCGTACGCCACCTCGGTGACGGAGGTCGAGTACAGGACGTTGTCGAGCCGGTCGGCGGCCCAGCGGCAGTAGTCGTTGTACTCGGTCCGCAGCGGGTAGAAGTTCTCCCGGATGTAGAAGGAGTACAGCCGGTCCTTGTCCTTCAGGTAGTTCAGGAAGGAGAAGGGCGAGGTCGGGTCGGCGAGCGTGACCAGGTCCGACATGAAGGGGGTCTGGAGGTGCGCGCCCTCCAGGAACATCCCGGCGTGCCACTCGAAGTGCGGCTTCGACTCGATGAAGAGACCGTCGAGCTCGTCGATCGGCGCGGTCAGGCAGGCGAGCCCCAGGTTGAAGGGCCCGAGCCCGATGGCGATGAAATCGTGCGGCGCGCGGGGCTCACGAGGCGTGGACAAGGGATTCTCCCAGGTACTGCTCGGCGTGTTCGGCGAGGAGGTCGAGGACGGCCGCGATGTCGGACGTCGTGGTCTGCGGGTTGAGGAGGGTGAACTTCAGGTAGTGGGCGCCGTTCACCTTGGTGCCCGCGACGACGGCCTCTCCGGAGGCGAAGAGGGCCTTGCGGGCGTAGAGGTTGGCGCGGTCGATCCGGTCCGGGGACGTGATGCCTGCGGGCACGAAGCGGAAGACGAGGGTGGACAGCTGCGGCTGGACGACCACCTCGAAGCGGGGGTCGGCGGCGAGCAGGGCGTGACCGGCCGCGGCCAGGTCGCACACCTCGTCGAAGAGCTGTCCGACCCCGTCGGCGCCCATGACGCGCAGGGTCATCCACAGCTTGAGGGCGTCGAACCGGCGGGTGGTCTGGATGGACTTGTCGACCTGGTTCGGGATCCGCTCCTCGGCCATCCGGCGCGGGTTGAGGTAGTCCGCGTGGTACGTGGCGTGCTTGAGGGTGTCGCGGTCGCGGACCAGGACGGCGCTGGAGCTGACCGGCTGGAAGAAGGACTTGTGGAAGTCCACGGTGACCGAGTCGGCCAGCTCTATGCCGGAGAGGAGGTGCCGGCGGGTGGGCGAGACCAGCAGGCCGCAGCCGTACGCGGCGTCCACGTGCATCCAGGCGGAGTAGGCGGCGGCCAGCCCGGCGATCTCGGGGAGCGGGTCGATGGACCCGAAGTCGGTGGTGCCCGCGGTGGCGACGACGGCCATCGGGAAGAGGCCTTCGCGCTCGCAGGCCGCGAGCTCCCGGGCCAGGGCGGCGGTCTGCATGCGCTTGTTCCGGTCGACCGGGACGGAGACGACGGCCTCGTAGCCCAGGCCCAGCATGGCGGCGGACTTCTTGACGCTGAAGTGGCTGGCCTCGGAGGTGAAGATGCGGAGCTTGGGGAGGAGTTCCGCCTTCGTCAGCGGCGTCTCGCTGTTCTTCATCACCAGGCGGCAGGCCTCGTCGCGGGCCAGCAGCAGGGCGTGGAAGTTGGACTGGCTGCCCCCGGAGGTGAACACGCCGTCGGCGCCCGGGCCGAAGCCGATCCGGCCGGTGGTCCAGTCGATGAGCCGTCGCTCGATCAGCGTGCCGCCGATGGACTGGTCCCAGGTGTCCAGGGAGGAGTTGACGGCGGACAGGACGGCCTCGCCGAGCACGGCCGGGATGACGACCGGGCAGTTGAGGTGGCCGAGGTAGCGCGGGTGGTGGAAGTAGACCGCGTCCCGCAGGTAGACCTCCTCCAGCTCGTCGAGGGCGGCGGAGGCGTCTTCGAGCGGGGTGTCCAGGTCGATGTCCGCGATGACCGGGGTGAGTTCCTCGACGGAGATCCCGGTGTGCGGCCTGCTGGTGGCGGCGAGTTTGGCAGCGACACGCTCGACGCCCTCGATGACGGAACGCCGGTAGCTGTCCGCGGTCGTGTCATTGAGCAGATGCGAACGCATCAGGGGTTCCTCCGGGCAGGGAGAGGTCGGGGGGCTTGCTGCTTAGGTTAGCCTAACCTTAGTGCATCCCAAAACGAAGAGGGGCCCCGGTTTTCACCGGGGCCCCTCTTGTGAACTGCCTTACTACAGAGCCGAGTCGGGATCCTCGCTGGGAGCCCGGCCCGCGTACGCCTCGGCGAGGAGCTCCTCCTCGCTGGCGCCCAGCCGCCAGTAGCCGGTGAACTTCACCGCACGGCGGTCGATGTGACGTTCCTGCACGACGTGCCGGCGTACCGCCCGCACCGTCCCGGCCTCGCCCGCGATCCAGGCGTACGTGCCCGCACCCGCGGGGGAGTCCTCCGCGGGGGCCGCGGCGCGCAGGGCCGCGAGCGCCTGGGCGGTGCGGCCGGAGCCGTCCGCCGCCGGGTGGATCCAGACCACCTCGGCGCCGGCCGGGGCCGTCAGCTCCAGCCGGTCGTCCGCGTGCGGGACCTGGAACCAGGCGTGCACGGCGGTGCCTTCGGGCAGCCGCTCCAGGATCGCCGCGGCGGCCGGCAGGGCCGTCTCGTCCGCGTACATGAGGACCGTGTGCGTGCCGGCGGGCGGCTGGAAGCGCACCGACTTGTTCGCGGCCACGGTCGGGCCGATCGCCATGATGCGGCTGCCGGGCCGGGCGCGGCCCGCCCAGTGGGAGGCGGGGGAGGAGTCCCCGTGGAGGACGAAGTCGATGTCCACCTCCACCTCGCCGCCGGGGGAGCGGCGCTCCTCGCGCACCGTGTAGGAGCGCATCACGGGCCGCTCCGCCTCGGGCACGGCACGCCAGGCGCCGAACCAGGTGTCCTCGGCCGTGGACGGGAGCTCGGTGTGCTCCTGGTGCGGCAGCGGCAGGAACAGCGACAGGCTCTGGTCGTACCCGCCGGAGCGGAACTCCCGCAGGGACTCCCCGCCGAAGGTGACCCGCAGGAAGGAGTGGCCGATGCGGCGGGTGCGCAGCACCTCGAACGTGAAGAAGCGGAACTGCGCGGCGGCAGCGGCGGCCGCCTCCGCCCCGCTCGGCGCCTCGGCTGCCGGTGCGGTCGCAGCGCCTTCGGTGGCGCCGGACGTGGCCTCGGTCGGTGCGGTCATGGTGGTGAGTCCCCCCGGGGGCGTCGGGTCAGCTGACCTTCTTGGCGTTCTGGATGGCCTTCGCGAGGTCCTCCAGGATCAGGGCGCACTTCTCGTACGAGTAGATCGGCTCGGTCACGCGCGGGGTGACCTGGTTGGCCTTGACGGCGGGCAGCTGCGCCCAGGTGGGCTTGGCCGCCAGCTCCTTGGGCTGGAGGGTGCCGGTGCGGTTGTCCAGGAGGATCAGGTCCGCCTTGTACTCGTCGGCGTTCTCCCAGCTGAGGGTCTGGAAGAAGCCGCCCTGGTCGAGCTTCTTCGGGATGACGAACTGGACGCCGAGCTGCTCGAAGTACTTCAGGTCCGCGGAGGTCTTCGGGGTGGAGACGTAGAACTTGTCCGCCGCGCCGGAGCCGACGAGGACCTTGATGCCCGGGTTGGCCTTGGTGGCCGCGCGGACCTTGGCGGCCGCGGCCTCGAAGCGGGCCTTGGCGTCGACCGTCTTCTTGGCGTTGAGGTCGGCGCCCAGGGCCTTGGCGAGGTCGGCGGTGCGCGCCAGCGCCTTGTCGAGGGTGGCGTCGCCGCCCACGGAGACGGCGGCGGCCGGGGCCAGCTTCAGGATCTTGGCCTTGGACTCCTCCGGCACGTACCAGTACGTGCCGTCCCAGGTGTTGGTGACGAGCAGGTCAGGGCGCAGGGAGGCGTACTTCTCGACGTTGAACTCGCCCCAGACGTTGCCGAGGAGCTCGACCTTGGAGATGTCCATCGAGCCGGCCTGGACGTCGGGCTTGCCGTCGGCGGTCTTGGTCGGGCCGAAGACGCCCTTGACCTGGACCCCGTAGTCGTAGAGCGCGGCGGCGGTGCCGGTGAAGGCGACGACGTTCTTCGGGGCGGCCTTCAGGCTGATGTCCTTGCCCAGGTCGTCCTTGAAGCTCCAGGGGCCGGAGGCCGCGGTGCCCTTGTCCTTGCCGCCCGTCTCGTCCTTCGCCGAGTCGGAGCCGCCACCGCACGCGGTGAGGGCGGCGACGAGGCCGAGGGCGCCGCCGGCGGCGAGGATGCCGCGACGGGAGAGGGTGGTTCGGGACTTGGGCATGTCGATGTCCGCTTTCGTGCGTGCCGGGCGGCCACTGGGCCGTTCGGAGGGAAGGTTAGCCTAACCTTGGCCGAAAGCGGTAAGGGGGCCCTAAGTTTTCTCAGGGCCCCCTTGAGTTCCATCTGCGCACGCCCGCACGCGGCGGACGCACGGACACCGCGTGCGGGCGCCCAACCCGCAGGTCGGGCAACGGATTCGAGCGTCAGGCGCCGAACCCCAGCTCGCGGGCGATCAGCATGCGCTGCACCTCGCTGGTGCCCTCGCCGATCTCCAGGATCTTGGAATCGCGCCACATGCGGGCCACCGGGTACTCGTTCATGAACCCGTAGCCGCCGTGGATCTGGGTGGCCTCGCGGGCGTTGTCCACGGCGACCGTCGAGGAGTACAGCTTCGCCAGCGCGGCCTCCTTCTTGAAGGGCTCGCCGTGCACCAGGCGGGAGGCGGCGTCGCGCCAGCCGAGCCGCGCCATGTGCGCCCGCAGCTCCATGTCGGCCAGCTTGAACTGGATCGCCTGGTTGTCGCCGATCGGACGGCCGAAGGCCTCGCGCTCCTTCGCGTACTTCACCGACTCGTCCACACAGCCCTGCGCCAGGCCGGTGGCCAGCGCCGAGATGGCGATCCGGCCCTCGTCAAGGATCCGCAGGAACTGCGCGTAGCCGCGGCCCTCCTCGCCCACCAGGTTCGCCAGCGGCACGCGGACGTTGTCGAAGGAGAGCTCGCGGGTGTCCGAGGCGTTCCAGCCCACCTTGGAGTACGGGGCGGCCACGGTGAAGCCGGGGGTGCCGGAGGGCACGATGATCGAGGAGATCTCCGGACGCCCGTCCGCCTTGCGGCCGGTCACGGCGGTGACCGTCACCAGGCCGGTGATGTCCGTGCCCGAGTTGGTGATGAAGCACTTCGAGCCGTTGATGACCCACTCGCCGCCGTCCTTGACGGCGGTGGTGCGGGTGCCGCCCGCGTCCGAGCCGGCACCCGGCTCGGTCAGGCCGAACGCGCCCAGCATCTCGCCGGAGCACAGCTTGGGCAGCCACTCCTGCTTCTGCGCGTCCGTGCCGAACAGGTACAGCGGCATGGCGCCCAGGGAGACCCCGGCCTCCAGGGTGATGGCCACCGAGGAGTCGACGCGGGCCAGCTCCTCCAGGGCGATGCCGAGGGCGAGGTAGTCGCCGCCCATGCCGCCGAACTCCTCGGGGAAGGGCAGGCCGAACAGGCCCATCGCGCCCATCTCGCGGACGATCTCGTACGGGAACTCGTGCCGCTCGTAGAAGTCGCCGATCTTCGGGGCGACCACGTCGTGCGCGAACGCCTCGACGGTGCGGCGGAGTTCCTCGTGCTCGGGGGAGAGCCGGTGGTCGAGGGACATGATTCTGCTACTCCTTGTGGGAGAGGGCGCGGACGGTACGGGAGGGGCTGGGACGGCCCAGCCGTTCGGCCATCCACACGCTCGTGGCGGTGAGGGCGGCCAGGCCGACCCCGGTCTCGATGCCGAGGCCGTCGAGCATCCACACCAGGTCTTCGGTGGCGAGGTTGCCGGTGGCGCTCTTGGCGTACGGGCAGCCGCCGAGGCCGCCCGCGGAGGCGTCCACGGTGGTGACCCCGTGCCGGAGCGCCGCATACGTGTTGGACAGGGCCTGGCCGTAGGTGTCGTGGAAGTGCACACCGATCCGGTCGGTGCCCACCCCGGCCTCGTTCAGCCCGGTCAGGAGGGCCGTGACGTGCCCGGGGGTGGCGACGCCGATGGTGTCCCCCAGGCTCAGTTCGTCGCAGCCCAGGTCGAGCAGGGCCTTGGCCACGCGGACCACCTGCGGCACCGGGACAGCCCCCTCCCAGGGGTCCCCGAAGCACATCGACAGGTAGCCGCGGACGTGCATCTCCGCCTTCTTGGCGCGCGTGACGACCGGCTCGAACATGGCGAGCGACTCGTCCACGGTGCGGTTCAGGTTCCGCGCCGCGAAGGTCTCGGTGGCCGAGCCGAACACCGCGATGCGGCGCACCCCCTGCTCCACGGCCCGGTCCAGCCCGCGCTCGTTGGGCACGAGCACCGGCAGGTCCGCGCGGACGTCCGCGAGCAGGGGCAGCAGCTGCTCGGCGTCGGCGAGCTGGGGCACCCAGCGCGGGTGCACGAAGCTGGTGGCCTCGATGGTGGTCAGGCCCGCGGCGGCGAGGCGGTGGATGAACTCCGCCTTCACCTCCACCGGGACGGTGCTCTGCTCGTTCTGGAGGCCGTCCCGGGCCCCGACCTCGTGGATGCGGACCCGGGCCGGGAGGCCCGGCGCGGGCACCGTCATGGGCAGGCCGATCACTTCGCCGCCTCCTTGTCGTCCTCGTCGTGCGGGGTGACGACCGCGAGCACCTGGTCCATCGCCACGGTGGTGCCGGGGGTCACGTCCAGCTCGGTGACGGTGCCGGCGTGCGGGGCGGAGATGACGTGCTCCATCTTCATGGCCTCGACGACCAGCAGGCTCTGGCCCTGGGCCACCTCGTCCCCGACGGCCACCTTGACCACGGTGACCGTGCCGGGCATCGGCGCGGCCAGGGTGTCGGCGCCGCCGTGGCGGGCCCCGCCGAGGCTCGCCGCCACCGGGTCGTGGTCCAGGACGTGCCAGGTGTCCCCGTCCCGGCCCAGCCAGACGCCCTCGGCGCTGCGGGCGTACGAGAAGTGGTGCACGATCCCGTCGACGGTCACCGACACCCGGTCCGCGGCCACCTCGTGGCGGCTCCGGTCCTTCGCCTCGTACTGCACCGGCTCCTGGCCGGACAGCCGGAACCAGTGCCGCAGCGGGGCCGGGGTGCCGCCCAGGCGCCAGCCGTTCGGCACGCCGAACGGGTCGGTCCAGCCCCCCTGTGCGGCCGGGGCGGCCAGAGCCGCCTCGCGGACCGCCGCGGCCGCCTCGAACACCTCGGCCGGCACCCCCTCGGGCAGCAGCCCGTCGAGCTCGCGCTCCACCAGGCCGGTGTCCAGCTCCCCGCCGACCACGTCGGGGTGGGCCAGCAGGCGGCGCAGGAAGCCGGTGTTGGTGGCCACGCCCAGCACCGTGTTCTGCGCCAGCGCGGCCCGCAGGGTGCGCAGCGCCGCCGCCCGGTCCGGACCCCAGGCGATCACCTTGGACAGCATGGGGTCGTAGGTGCTGCCGACCTCGGCCCCGGAGCTCAGCCCCGAGTCCGTACGGACGGCCGGCCCGGCCGGTTCGGACAGCGAGAGGACGGTGCCGCCGGAGGGCAGGAACCCGCGGGCCGGGTCCTCGGCGCAGATCCGGGCCTCGACCGCGTGCCCCTTCAGGGCGATGTCCTCCTGGGCGACCGGCAGCGGCTCGCCCGCCGCCACCCGCAGCTGGAGCTCCACCAGGTCCAGCCCGGTCACCAGCTCCGTCACCGGGTGCTCGACCTGGAGGCGGGTGTTCATCTCCATGAAGTAGTACGAGGAGGGGTCGCCGCCGGGGACGATGAACTCCACCGTGCCCGCGCCCACGTAGCCGCAGGAACGTGCCGCCTGAACGGCCGCCGCGCCCATCGCCTCCCGGATCTCCGGGGTCAGCAGGACGCTCGGGGCCTCCTCGATGATCTTCTGGTGGCGGCGCTGGAGGGAGCACTCGCGCTCGCCGAGGTGGACCACGTTCCCGTGGGCGTCCGCCAGCACCTGGATCTCGATGTGGCGCGGCCGGTCCACCCAGCGCTCCACGAGCAGGGTGTCGTCGCCGAAGGAGGAGCGGGCCTCGCGCCGGGCGGCCGCGATCTCCTCCGCGAGCACCGCCTCGTCGCGCACCAGGCGCATGCCCTTGCCGCCGCCGCCCGCCGAGGGCTTCAGCAGGACCGGCATGCCGATCGCGGCCGCCGCGGCGGCCAGTTCGGCGTCGGACAGGCCGCTGCCGGAGGAGCCGGGGACCACGGGCACGCCCGCCGCCTTCACCGTCTCCTTGGCCGTGATCTTGTCTCCCATCAGGGAGATCGCCGAGGCCGGCGGGCCGATGAAGGCCAGCCCGGCGGCCTCGCAGGCGGCCGCGAACGCGGCGTTCTCGGCGAGGAACCCGTAGCCCGGGTGGACCGCCTCGGCGCCGGTGCGGGCGGCGGCCTCCAGCAGCCGCTCCACCGAGAGATAGCTTTCTGCAGCCGCGGCGGGGCCGAGGCGGACCGCGGTGTCCGCCTCCCGTACGTGCCGGGCGTCGGCGTCCGCGTCGCTGAACACGGCCACCGAGCGCACCCCCAGCTCCCGCAGGGTGCGGATCACGCGGACCGCGATCTCGCCCCGGTTGGCGACCAGGACCGTGCTGAACATCGGAGACATGAAAAGGGTCCTCACATGCGGAAGATGCCGAAGGCCGGATCGCCCAGCGGGGCGTTGCCGCAGGCCGTCAGGGCCAGACCCAGCACCTGCCGGGTCTCCATGGGGTCGATCACGCCGTCGTCCCAGAGCCGGGCGGTGGCGTAGTAGGCGTTGCCCTGCTCCTCGTACTGGGAGCGGACGGGGGCCTTGAAGGCCTCCTCCTCGTCCTGGGACCAGTACTCGCCGCGGGCCTCCAGCTGGTCCCGCTTGACCGTGGCCAGCACCGAGGCGGCCTGCTCCCCGCCCATCACGGAGATCTTGGCGTTGGGCCACATCCACAGGAAGCGGGGGCTGTAGGCCCGGCCGCACATCGAGTAGTTGCCGGCGCCGTACGAACCCCCCACGACCACCGTCAGCTTGGGCACGCGGGTGCAGGCCACGGCCGTCACCATCTTCGCGCCGTGCTTGGCGATGCCGCCGGCCTCGTAGTCCCGGCCGACCATGAAGCCCGAGATGTTCTGGAGGAAGACCAGCGGGATGCCGCGCTGGTCGCACAGCTCGACGAAGTGCGCGCCCTTCTGGGCGGATTCGGCGAACAGGATGCCGTTGTTGGCCACGATCCCGACCGGGTGGCCGTGGATCCGGGCGAAGCCGGTGACCAGCGTCTGGCCGAACTCGGACTTGAACTCCTGGAACCGGGAGCCGTCCACGATCCGCGCGATGATCTCCCGGGCGTCGTAAGGCGTACGGGAGTCCACCGGCACCGCGCCGTACAGCCCCGCCGGATCCACCTTGGGCTCCTCGGGAGCCTCCACCGGCCACGGCAGCGGGCCGCGCTCCGGAAGGGTGGCCACGATGTTGCGGACGATCCGCAGGGCGTGCGCGTCGTCCTCCGCGAGGTGGTCCGTCACACCGGAGATACGGGAGTGGACCTCGCCGCCGCCGAGCTCCTCGGCGGTCACCACCTCGCCGGTGGCCGCCTTCACCAGCGGCGGGCCGCCGAGGAAGATCGTGCCCTGGTTGCGGACGATGACGGCCTCGTCGCTCATGGCGGGCACGTACGCGCCGCCCGCCGTGCAGGACCCGAGGACCGCGGCGATCTGCGGGATCCCGGCGCCCGACATGCGGGCCTGGTTGTAGAAGATCCGGCCGAAGTGCTCGCGGTCCGGGAACACCTCGTCCTGCATCGGCAGGAAGGCGCCGCCCGAGTCGACCAGGTAGAGGCAGGGCAGCCGGTTCTCCAGCGCCACCTCCTGGGCGCGCAGGTGCTTCTTGACGGTCATCGGGTAGTACGTGCCGCCCTTGACCGTGGCGTCGTTGGCCACGATCACGCACTCGCGGCCGCTGACCCGGCCGATGCCCGCGATCACGCCCGCCGCCGGGGCCGCGCCGCCGTACATGCCCTCGGCGGCCAGCGGGGCCAGCTCCAGGAACGGCGACCCGGGGTCGAGGAGGGTGTCGACGCGGTCGCGGGGCAGGAGCTTGCCGCGCGCGGTGTGCTTGGCGCGCGCCTTCTCCCCGCCGCCCGCGCGGGCCGCCTCCAGGCGGGCCCGCAGCCCGTCCGTGAGCTCCTGGTGGGCGGCCTCGTTCGTCCGCCAGGCCGCGGAGGCCGGGTCCGCGGCGCTCGCCAGCACCGGTGCCTGCTGCATCCGTCGAGCTCCCTTGCTCGGTCCATGCGGTTAATGAGCGTTAACGCCGCCCTCAGGTTAACGAGCGCTAACAGCCCTGTCTAGAATGAATTCCCATGAGCACCAGAGCCGCCGCGCCCACCCGCCGCGAGCAGATCCTCAAGGAGGCCGCGCGCCTCTTCGCCGAGCGCGGGTTCCACGGCGTCGGCGTGGACGAGATAGGCGCCGCCGTCGGCATCAGCGGCCCCGGCCTCTACCGGCACTTCGCCGGCAAGGACGCCATGCTCGCCGAGCTGCTCGTCGGCATCAGCGAGCGGCTGCTGACCGGCGGGCGCTACCGGGTGGCGGAGGCCTCCGGGGACCCGGCCGACGTGCTCGCCTCGCTCATCGACGGCCACATCGACTTCGCCCTCGACGACCGGCCCCTGATCACCCTGCACGACCGCGAGCTGGACCGCCTCCGGGACGAGGACCGCAAGCTGGTCCGCCAGCTCCAGCGCCAGTACGTCGAGCTGTGGGTGGACGTCGTACGGCAGCTGCACCCGCTGGCCCCGGAGGCCGAGGCCCGGGCCGCCGTCCACGCGGTCTTCGGCCTGCTGAACTCCACCCCGCACCTGGGGTCCGCCCACGGCGCCGGACCGGCCGGGCGGGACGCCGCCGAGTCCCTGCTGCGGCGGCTCGCACACGGGGCCTTCGGGGCGCTCTCGGGCTGATCCGTCCGGACGGCGGAACGGACCGCCCGCCTCCGCGCGGACGACGGCAGAATGGGCGCCATGCCGATACCCAGCCGCGCCGCCCTGATCGAGCACCTCGTCCGCACGCGCATCGCGGGGGAGGTGGCGACCCCCCGGGACAACAACCTCTCCCACTACCGCAAGCTCGCCAACGGAGACCGCCACTACTGGCTGGGGCTGGAGCTCGGCGACCGCTGGGCCGACGAGCAGGACGTCCTCGCCGTCATGGCCGAGCGCTGCGGGGTCGTCGACGACCCGGCGCACCGGCACGGCCAGGACACCATCGACCCCGAGCTGACGGTGGACGCCCTGGAGCGGATGGCCGCCCGGCTGCGCAAGGCGGCCCTCGACCGGCAGTCCGTACTGCTGGCCACCGGGCACCCCGGCGGGCTCCTCGACGTGCACCGGGCCACCGCGGCCGCCCTGCGGGCCGCCGGCTGCGAGATCGTCGTGATCCCGCAGGGGCTGACCGCCGACGAGGGCGCGGTCTGGCAGTTCGCGGACGTGGCGGTCCTGGAACGGGGCGCGACCCTCTGGCACACCCACTCGCCGAACCCGATGGCGGCGATCCTCGACGGCCTCGCCGCGACCGGCCGCCCGCAGCCCGGCCTGGTGGTCGCCGACCACGGCTGGGCGGGCTGCGCCGCGCAGCGCGGCCTCGACGTGGTCGCGTACGCCGACTCCAACGACCCGGCCCTGTTCCTCGGCGAGGCCGAAGGCACCGTCGAGGTCGTCGTCCCCCTGGACGACCACGTCCGCGACCCCCGCTTCTACGACCCCCTGACGGCGTACCTCCTGGACGCGGCGGGGCTGGCGGGGGCTTGACCCGTGCGGGTGAGGGTTGTTGCCCCACCAGGTCGGCAGACCTATGCTCCATATGGAGTTGCCCAGGGAAGGATATGGCGATGGCCAAGATGTCCAACCTCTATGTGGAAGTCGACGACGAGGCGCTCAGCGAGGCCGCCTCGATACTGGGCACGAAGACCAAGAAGGACACGGTGAACGCCGCCCTCCTCGAAGTGGCGAAGCGCCATCGCCGCCTGAAGGCGCTGGAGGCACTCACCGCCATGGCCGAGCGCGGGGATTTCGAGATCCTCAGGGACAAGAAGAACTACCGCCGGTGAGCGCGGTGACGCACCTCATCGACACCTCGGCGATCGTGCGTGTCCTTGAGGACAAGGCGGTTCAAGCCCGCTGGGCCGACCACTTGGTCGAGGGGGTGATCGCGGTCTGCGAAGTCACCGAGCTGGAGCTGCTCTACTCGGCCAGGACGCTCGGTGACCGGATCGCCAAGCAGGAGCAGCTGGCCGAACTGTTCAACCGGGTGCCCATGCCCGATGACGCGGTCCGGCGGGCACTCACGGTGCAGCGGATACTCACGGACAGGGGAGAGCACCGGAGCGCAGGCCCGGTGGACCTGCTGCTGGCGGCCACGGCGGAACTGAACGGCCTGACCCTGCTGCATTGCGACGCCGACTTCGAGACGGTGGCCAGGGCCACCGGGCAGCCCACCGTGTGGGCCACCAGGCCGGGCGCGGTCTAGCCGGTGCTGGTCCGGCAACGCAGCGAGAGGCCGTGACACGGTGGACCTCTGCGGTCACGGCAAGGAGGACCGCGGTACCCGGACCACGCCCTCCTGGATGACCGTGACGGCCAGGCGGCCGTCCTGGGTGTAGATGCGGGCCTGGCCCAGGCCGCGGCCGCCGTGGGCCGAGGGGGACTCCTGGTCGTACAGGAGCCATTCGTCGGCGCGGAACGGCCGGTGGAACCACATCGCGTGGTCGAGCGAGGCGCCCACCACGTCGCCCACCGCCCAGCCGCCCCGGCCGTGCGCGAGCAGCACCGAGTCGAGCAGGGTCATGTCGGAGACGTACGTGGCCAGGCAGATGTGGAGCAGCGGATCGTCCGCCAGCTTCCCTTCGGTCCGGAACCAGACCTGCGTGCGCGGCTCCCGCGGTTCGCCGACCGAACCCCAGGGCGGGGTCGTCGCGTACCGCAGGTCCACCGCCCCGCGCGCCTCCAGCAGCCGTTCCACCGTGCCCGGGTCGCGGAAGATCCCGCGGTGGGCCGGCAGCGCCTCGGCCGCGGTCGGCAGGGACTCGGGGTCCGGCGCGGCGGGCATCGGGCTCTGGTGCTCCAGCCCCTCCTCGTACGTCTGGAAGGACGCGGAGAGGTGGAAGATCGGCTGCCCGTGCTGGAGCGCGACCACCCGACGGGTGGTGAAGGACCGGCCGTCGCGGATCCGGTCCACCGTGTACACGATCGGCGCACCCGTGTCGCCGGTCCGCAGGAAGTACGAGTGCAGCGAGTGCGGCAGCCGGTCCGCGGGCACCGTACGGCCGGCGGCGACCAGGGCCTGTGCGGCGACCTGCCCGCCGAAGACGCGCGGCACCAGGGAGGTCCGGCTGGTGCCGCGGAAGATGTTCTCCTCGATCTGCTCCAGGTCGAGCAGATCGAGGAGATCCGTCAGTGCCTCGTTCAAGAGGGTCAGAGACCCATCGACTTGGCGATGATCGACTTCATGATCTCGCTGGTGCCGCCGTAGATGCGGTTGACGCGGTTGTCGGCGTACAGGCGGGCGATCGGGTACTCGTTCATGTAGCCGTAGCCGCCGTGCAGCTGGAGGCAGCGGTCGATGACGCGGTGCGCGACCTCGGTGCAGAAGAGCTTCGCGGAGGCGGCCTCGGCCGGGGTCAGCTCGCCGGCGTCCAGGGCCTCCAGGGCGCGGTCGGCGACGGCCTGGGCCGCGTCCACCTCGGCCTGGCAGGCGGCCAGCTCGAACTTGGTGTTCTGGAAGTGCGCGACCGGCTTGCCGAAGACGGTGCGGTCCGTCACGTACTGCTGGGCGAACCGGACGGCCGCGGCGGCCTGGGCGTACGCACCGAAGGCGATGCCCCAGCGCTCGGAGGCCAGGTTGTGGCCGAGGTAGTAGAAGCCCTTGCCCTCCTCGCCGAGCAGGTCCTCGACCGGGACCTTGACGTCGACGAACGCCAGCTCGGCGGTGTCGGAGGTCTTCAGGCCCAGCTTGTCGAGCTTGCGGCCGACCGAGTAGCCCTCGGACTTGGTGTCCACGGCGAAGAGGGAGATGCCGAAGCGGCGGTCCTGCTCGCTCGGGGCGGAGGTGCGGGCGCAGACGATCACGCGGTCGGCGTGCACACCGCCGGTGATGAAGGTCTTGGCGCCGTTGAGGACGTAGTGCGTGCCGTCCTCGGAGAGCTTGGCGGTGGTCTTCATGCCCGCGACGTCGGAGCCGGTGCCCGGCTCGGTCATCGCCAGCGCCCACATCTCCTCACCCGAGGTGAACTTCGGGAGGAAGCGCTTCTTCTGCTCGTCGGAGGCGAGCATCTTGATGTAGGGGAGGGCGAGCAGCACGTGCACGCCGGAGCCGCCGAAGTTGACGCCCGCGCGCGAGGTCTCCTCGTACAGGACGGCCTCGAACTTGTGGGTGTCCAGGCCCGCGCCGCCGAACTCCTCGGGGACGTTGATGCCGAAGATGCCCAGCTCGCCGAGCTTGTAGTAGAAGTCGCGCGGCGCCTGGCCGGCCGCGAACCACTCGTCGTAGACCGGGACGACCTCGGCCTCGATGAAGGCGCGGAGCGTCTCGCGGAACGCCTCGTGGTCCTCGTTGAATACCGTACGGCGCACGGCCGCCTCCTTGCGTCTACGGGCCGACTCGTCGATCGGACTTTCGGCTAAGCGCTTGCTCAGATTAATAAGTTACCGGGGAGTCACTGCGGCTGTCCAGAGGAGCCGGACACGCCCCCGAAACCTTTCGCCGCGGCGGCGGCCGCCCGGCATCCTGCTGGCGAGCCCGGGGCCGCGCCAGGGGGGATGCGGCGGGGCGGAAGCGTTTCGGGGGACAGCATGACGTGGTCGGCCGGAGTGTCGGCGGAGGCCGTGGCGGAGGTCGTGGCGGGGGTCGTGACGGAGGTTGTGGCGGAGGTCGGGCCCGGGGCCGGACTCGGGCCGGATGCCGGATCGGAGTCCGGGGCGGGGTTCGGATCGGGGTTCGGGCGGGAGTCGGGACCGGCGTCCGGTGCGGGCCGGCCGGTACGGGCGGGCGGACGGGCGGCGCGGGGCGGGGCGAAGGGCCGCGGCCGGGGCACGGCGGGGGCCGCGGCGAGCGTCGCGCCGGAAGCCGCGTCCGCGCCGGGGGAACGGGGCCCCGGTCAGGGCCGCGGGGTGCTGGAGGGCGCCTTCGCGCTGCTGGAGGCGCTCCGGATGCACGGGGACGAGGCCGGGGTGACGGAGCTCGCGCTCGCCTGCGGGGTCCCCAAGGGGACCGTGCACCGGCTGCTGGACCAGCTCGTGGCGGTGGGCGCGGTGGAACGCAAGGGCACCCGCTACCGCGTCGGGCCGCAGATGTTCCGCCTCGGCCAGTCCTGGCAGCCGCACCCCGGGCTGCGGGCCGCGGCCCGGCTGCCGCTCCACCGGCTGCGCGCGGTCACCGGCGCGAGCGCGGTGCTCGCCGTGATGCGCGAGGACCTGGCCATGACGGTGAGCTCGGTGCCCGGCGACCTCGAACCGCTCGTCCCGGTCCGAGACGGCATGAGCTTCCTCCTCGACACGGCCGCCGGGCAGGCCCTGCGCGGCCCGCGGCGGACGGCTCCACTGCTCGACAAGGAGGCCGTGATGGACGGGGTGACCTGCGCGGCGGTGCCCGTTCGCACGGTCGACGGGCGGACCGTGGCTGCCCTGGCCGGACTCGTGCGGGCGGGCCGCTCGCTGGAATCGCTGGCCCACGCGGTCGCCGAGACCGGGCTCGCCATCTCCAAGGCGCTGGCCCGCGGGGCGGGCGGTCCCGGCCCGCTCCCGCCGGTCGTCGTGCCCTGACGGCGGGGGTGTCGGCGGGGTGTCGGCGGGTGTCGGGGGTCGGCGGGCGTCGGGGGGTCGGCGGGCGGGCGCGGAGGGCGTGGGGCCGGGCTCCCCACAGGCGGCGCCGGGGGCTCGCGACAGGCGCGGCGGGGGCGCGCCCGGTCTGCGGCGGGGCGCGGCCGGGTCTGTCTGCGGGCGCGTTCCGCTCAGCGGAACGCGTGTGGAGGGGAGGCGGGGCGGACCGGCACCTTGGTGGACGTGCCGGGGAGGGGCCCCGGCGAACGGATGGACCCACGGGGGGAATCCCATGTTCGGCAAGCGCACCGCACGCATCGTCACCGCCGCCGCATTCGGTCTGGGCAGCCTGGCCGTCTTCGCGGGCACGGCCCAGGCCGAGCCCATCGACTACGTGCGGATCGAGCTGCTCGACCTGACCTGCCACCAGCAGAGCGAGGGCGACCACGACGAGGCGTACCTCAAGATCACCGACGCCAACGGCAACCAGATCAAGGTCTGGCCCGGCAGTGCCAAGTACCAGACCATGGGCACGAACTACGTCCGCTCGCTGAGCGACGGCAACGGGAACGCGGCCCTCGTCCTGGGCCGCGAGCAGGCCCGCACCCTGACCCTCTGGGACTACGACACGACCAGCGGCGACGACAAGCTCGGCGCCACCCTGGTCACGGGCAGCGAGGCCGGGGGCGAGGTCCAGTACCGCTCGCTGGAGGGCTCCGGCGGGGTCTACACGATCGCGTACCGGGTCATCGACATCTGAGTCGGGTCACCCGCAGCGATGTGACACCACGTGATGAGGGGGCGTCCGGCCGCGCCGGGCGCCCCCTCGGGGATTTCCCCTACAAGCGCCCCGAGGTGAGGGGGCGTTACCCCGAAGGGGGTGGGGCTCCAAGGTCGTCTTGGAGGAGGATTCGACCACGCTCCGTAACCGCCAGGATGGGTGTTGTCAGCGACCGAGTGCTCACGGAGCGCTCACCGAGTGCCACGACCACCCAGGAGTGACCATGAACCGCCGCACGCGCACCGCCGTCACCGCAGCCCTCCTCCTCGGGCTGGCCGGTGGCCCCGCCACCGTCACCGTCACCGCCACCGCCTTCGCCGCCCCGGCCGCATCGCCGCCCGGGCCTGCCGGCACTGCCGCCACACCGGTCGGCCCGGACGCCGAGGCGCTGCGCGCCGGGATCGCCGGGCTTCCGGACCGGGAGGCGACGGCGGCCCTGATCCGGGTCGGCGGGAAGGGCCGGTGGACGGGCACGGCCGGGGTGCGCGACCTGCACACCGGCGCCCCGGCGCTGGACCATGCGCGCTTCCGGGCCGGTTCGACCACGAAGGTGGTCACCGCGGCCCTCGTCCTCCAGTTGGCGGCCGAGGGCAGGGTGGATCTGGACGAGCCCGTGGACACCTACCTTCCGGGCCTCCTCCCCGCGAGCTTCAGCAAGCCGGTCACCGTCCGGCACCTCCTCAACTTCACCAGCGGCATCCAGTCGGGCAGCTCCCTCGGTGACACCGTCGAGGAGGAGTACCCGCACCGCTTCGAGACCCTGCCGTTCGAACAGGTCGTGGCCGAGGGGCTGAGCCGGGGCCCGGAGTTCGATCCCGGCACGCAGCAGCACTACAACAACATCAACTACACGATCCTCGGGATGCTGATCGAGAAGGTCACGGGGGACGCGTACGCCCACCAGGCCGAGGTGCGGATCTTCCGGCCGGTCGGTATGACCGGCACCTCGTTCCCCAAGCCCGGCGACCCCCGCATACACGGCCCGCACAACCGCGGCTACCAGCTGATGGACGGCCGGCCGGTCGACGTCACCGACTGGAACATGACGGACCGCTTCGCCGCCGGGGACATGATCAGCACCACCCGCGACCTGGAGCGCTTCCTCTTCGCCCTCTTCCGCGGCCGGGTCGTCCCCGAGCCCCAGCTCCAGGAGATGTTCACCGTCCCCGACATCCCGGGGGCCACCCGCAGTGCCGGCCTCCAGCGGCTCGACGGCGCCGGGCCGGGCGGGGCCGCGGTCTGGGGCAAGACGGGCTCACGCCCCGGCTACCACACGGTCATCGCGGCCACCCGCGACCTGTCGCGGACCCTCGTCTACTCCGTGAACAGCACCGACGCGAAGGGGGACGGGATGAAGATAGTCCAGCGCTTCGGACTGGCCGCCTTCAACCGCTGACCGGCTGCGCGCCCCCGGTGAGGCGCCGCTCGCCCGGCAGTTCCCCGACAGGGCCTGATCCCAGGCCCTAGGGGTGGCGCAGGGCGAACCACAGCTCCATGCGGGTGTCCGGGTCGTCGAGGTCGCGGCCCAGCAGGTCGGTGCAGCGGGCGATGCGCTGGCGGACCGTGTTGCGGTGGATGCCCAGGGCGGCGGCCGACCGGTCCCAGCTGCCGTGGTGGGCCAGCCAGGCCCGCAGCGTCTCGCGCAGCGCGGGGGAGAGCGGGCCGAGCAGGGCCTCCGCGTGAGCGCGGGCCTCGGCCTCGCCGACCAGCCCGGCGAAACCGGCGTCCGCATGCCGCGCCAGCGGGGCCCGGGCCGCTTCGGCGCGCTCCAGAGCGCGGGCCGCCTGGGCGTCGGCGACGGCCAGTGCGGCCGGTCCCGCGGGGGCACTCAGTCCCAGCCGCCAGCCCGGCTGCGGCCCCGGCACCCGCTCGGTGAGCAGCCGGACGTACGAGCCTTCGGCCGCGTAGAGGGCGGTGTCCAGGGACGCGGCGAGCGCCGCCGGGTCGCCGGACCCGCGGGCGTGGACCACGGTCCGAACACCGGGCCCGAGCGCGTCGGCCGGGCTGCCGCCCAGCAGGAGGCGAACCAGGGCGGCCGCCTCGCCCCCGCCGGGGGCGGTGCGCGCGGCCAGCAGGGTGAGGAGCACCGCGGCCACCCCGGCGATGGTGTGGTCGCCAGGGGTGCGTTCGGGGGTGGCGATGACCAGCACCGGACCGCCGGCACGGGCCGCGTCTCCCGTCCGGCCCAGGGAGTAGGCAGCCAGATGGTGGCCCCCGGCCGTGTCCGTGGCCGTGGCCGGCCCCCCGGGGCCGGTCCGACGGGCCAACGCGGCCAGTGCCACCAACGCCTCCGCGGGCGGCAGCACCCCGGCGGCGTGGGAGGCGGCGGTCAGGTGCGGGGCAGGGGCGGCATGGGCGGCGGGACCGGCGGGCGTGCCGGGGGCGGCGGGGGTGTCGGGACCGGCGGGGCCGGCGGGGGTGCAGGGACGGGCTGGGGCGGAGGAGGTGCCGGGGACGGCGTGGGTGCCGGGGGCGGCGTGGGCAGAGGGGGTACCGGGACCCGCTGGGGCGGCAGGGGTAGAGGGAGCGGAAGGGACGGCGTGGGCGGCGCCGCGGCTCGCAGCGGCGGCGGGGCTGGACGGGGCGGAGGAGGTGGTGGGGGCGGCCGGGGCGGCCGGGGTGGCAGGGGTGGTGTGCGGGTCGGGGGCCGGGTTTGCCTGAGGTTCCTGGTCGGCGGGGAGCAGGGCGGCCCAGCCGCCCAGGGTGGCGGCGAGGCGGCGGAGGACCGCCGGGACCGGGTCCGGGCGGGCGGCCGCCGAGGCCAGGGCCTGCTGGGCCTCGGTGACGCGGCGCAGCTCGCGGGTGCGGGCCTCGGCCATCAGCCGCCAGACCGACCGGGCCACCGCCGTGAAGGGGGTGCCCGGCGGGATCTCCAGCAGGGGCAGGCCCTGCCGCTCGCAGGCGGCCACCAGGGCCGCGGGCACCGCCGCGTGCACCGGTGCCACGCCGAAGCCGAGCGCGGCCACCCCGGCCGCGCCCAGCCGGGCCACGTAGGAGGCGTAGGCCTCGGGACGGGAGCCCAGCTCCTGGCCGGCGGTCAGCAGCAGCTCCCCGCCGAGGAGGTACGGCGAGGGGTCGGCCATCTCCGAGGCGTGCACCCCGTACACCTCGGCCCGGGTGCCCCCGGCGGCTGCCCGGAGCCCCAGCGCCGGGTCCCCGAGCAGCGCCTCCAGGGCCACGGGCGTGCCTTCGAGACCGCCCGAGGGGCCGCCCGCGGGGGTGCCCGCTGGACCGCTCGCGGGTGTGCCGGCGGGACCGGCTGCGGCACCGCGCGCGGGTGTGCCGGCGGGACCGCCCGCGGGGTCGGCCGCGGGTGTGCCGGCGGGGCCCCGGGCGGGTGCGGGCGGCGGGACGGGTGCGGGCGGCGGGACGGGTGGGGTGGGGTCGGGGAGGGGGGTCGGCATGGATGGTCCGTACATTCCGGAGTCAGGCTATGGAGGAAACGTACGCTTCGCAGTATCCGGCGGGCCACTTACGCTCGGAGGAGGACCCGGGACCCCCAGCCCGGGCGGCATGACACAGAAGGCACAGAAGGGCACCCTCATGAGCACGCAGCCGCGCGGCCCCGTCGACTCCTCCCGCATCCCCCGGTACGCGGGCCCGGCCACCTTCGCCCGGCTGCCCCGCCTGGACGAGGTCGGCTCGGCCGACGTCGCCGTCGTCGGCGTGCCCTTCGACTCGGGCGTGTCCTACCGCCCCGGCGCCCGCTTCGGCGGCAACGCCATCCGCGAGGCCTCCCGCCTGCTGCGCCCGTACAACCCGGCCCAGGACGCCTCCCCGTTCGCCCTCGCGCAGGTGGCCGACGCCGGCGACATCGCGGTGAACCCGTTCAACATCAACGAGGCCGTGGAGACGGTCGAGGCCGCCGCCGACGAGCTCCTCGGCAACGGCTCCCGCCTGATGACCCTCGGCGGCGACCACACCATCGCCCTGCCGCTGCTGCGCTCGGTCGCCAAGAAGCACGGCCCGGTCGCCCTGCTGCACTTCGACGCGCACCTGGACACCTGGGACACCTACTTCGGTGCCGAGTACACCCACGGCACCCCGTTCCGCCGCGCCGTCGAGGAGGGCATCCTCGACACCGAGGCCCTGTCCCACGTCGGCACCCGCGGCCCGCTCTACGGCAAGCAGGACCTCGACGACGACGCGAAGATGGGCTTCGGCATCGTCACCTCGGCCGACGTCTACCGCCGCGGCGCCGACGAGATCGCCGACCAGCTGCGCCAGCGCATCGGCGACCGCCCGCTGTACATCTCCATCGACATCGACGTGCTCGACCCGGCCCACGCCCCGGGCACCGGCACCCCCGAGGCGGGCGGCATGACCTCCCGCGAGCTGCTGGAGATCATCCGCGGCCTGTCCTCCTGCAACCTGGTCTCCGCGGACGTGGTCGAGGTCGCCCCGGCGTACGATCACGCCGAGATCACCTCGGTCGCGGCCTCCCACACCGCGTACGAGCTGACCACCATCATGAGCCGCCAGATCGCCGCGGCGAAGGTGCAGTAACGAAGGTGCAGTAACCGGCCAAGAAGGGCGCGTACGAGCGTGACGCACGACCACGACCTGGTTCTCCGTCCCACCGAGGCCCAGACGGCGGCCGCCCTGGCGCCGCCGCCGGGCCGCACGGGCGGGGACCTGGTCGTGGAGACCCTGCGGAGCCTCGGCGCCACCACCGTCTTCGGCCTGCCGGGGCAGCACGCCCTCGGCGTCTTCGACGCGCTGGGCCGCTCCGACCTGCGCCTGGTCGGGCTGCGGGTGGAGAACAACGCGGGCTTCGCCGCCGACGCCTACGGGCGGATCACCGGCGAGGCCGCCCCGCTGCTGCTCTCCACCGGCCCCGGCGCGCTCACCTCCCTGGCCGCCCTCCAGGAGGCCGCGGCCGCCTCCGCCCCCGTGGTCGCCATCTGCTCCCAGGTCCCGGCCGCGGGCCTGGGCGGGGGCCGGCAGGGCCACCTGCACGAGCTGCGCGACCAGGCGGCGTCCTTCCGGGACATCGTGAAGTCGGTGCACACCGCCCGCACCCAGTCCCAGATCCCCTCCGCGATCGCAGCGGCCTGGGAGTCGGCGCTGACCGCCCCGCACGGCCCGGTCTGGGTGGAGATCCCCGAGGACGTGCTCCGCGCCGAGACCGTGATCCCGCAGGTCACCGGCGTGGACGCGAGCCCGCACGAGCTCGCCCCGCGCCCCGAGCTGACGGCCCTCGCGGCCCACTGGCTGGAGAACGCGGCCCGCCCCGTGATCATCGCGGGCGGCGGGGTGGTGCGCGCCGACGCCTCCGGCAAGCTCCGGCAGCTCGCCGAGCGGCTGAACGCCCCGGTGGTCACCACCTTCGGCGGCAAGGGCGCCTTCCCCTGGACGCACCCGCTCTCCCTCCAGTCCTGGCTGGAGGACCGCCACATGACGGACTTCCTGGAGGACGCCGACGTCCTGCTGGTCGTCGGCTCGGGCCTGGGCGAGCTGTCCTCGAACTACCACACCTTCTTCCCCGGCGGCCGGGTCGTGCAGATCGAGGCCGACCTCGGGAAGCTGGAGTCCAACCACCCGGCCCTCGGCATCCACGCCGACGCCCGCCTGGCCCTCCAGGCCCTGCTGGAGACCGTGGCCGAGCGCCCGGACCCGTACGCCCCGGCCCGGGTGCAGATGGTCCTCGCCGAGATCGAGGCCCGCCTCGCCGGGCAGGACCTCGGGCTGGAGCGCTCCCTCCTGGCCTCGATCCGCTCGGCCCTGCCGCCCCGCTCCCCGTCCTTCTGGGACATGACGGTGCTCGGCTACTGGGCCTGGTCCGCCTTCGACCCCCGGCACCCCAACACCATGCACTCCGCCCAGGGCGCGGGCGGCCTCGGCTACGCCTTCCCCGCCGCCCTCGGCGCCGCCGTGGCCGAGCCCGGCACCCCCGTCCTCGCCGTCTCCGGCGACGGCGGAGCCATGTACTCGATCGCCGAGCTGGCCACCGCCCGCCAGCACGACCTGGACGTCACCTGGCTCATCGTGGACGACGGCGGCTACGGCATCCTGCGCGCGTACATGACCGACGCCTTCGGCCGCACCACCGGCACCGAGCTGACCCGCCCCGACTTCGCCGCCCTGGCCGAGTCCTTCGGCGTACCGGCCGCGCACACCACGCCGGAGTCCCTGGCCGCGGACCTCAAGAAGTCCCTCGCCACCCCGGGCCCCTCGGTCCTGGTCCTCCCGGCCGTCCTGAAGATGTTCGCCCCGACCCACCTGTAGCCGCCCCGCCGCGGCCGCCCCCGGGCCGCCCGGATTGTTGCGGCGGGATGAAATCGGCAGCTCGCCGCGTTGGGCCTTCCGGCAGGACAGGACGAAACGGGGAGGCTCACGTGGCGGTGGCGGAGACGGCCGGGAAGCAGGGATGGGCCAGGCGACTGGCCGGATACACCTGGCGGTACCGGCTCAACGTGCTGCTCGCGCTCGGCTCCTCGCTGGCCGGCATGGCCGTCATGGCCCTCGTGCCGCTCGTCACCAAGGTGATCATCGACGACGTCATCGGCGACCGCAGCAAACCCATGGCCCCCTGGGCGGGCATGCTCATCGGCGCGGCGGTCCTCGTCTACGTGCTGACGTACATACGCCGGTACTACGGAGGCCGCCTCGCCCTCGACGTGCAGCACGACCTGCGCACCGACATGTACGCGACCATCGCCCGGCTCGACGGCCGCCGCCAGGACGAGCTGTCCACCGGCCAGGTCGTCGGCCGCGCCACGAGCGACCTGCAGCTGATCCAGGGCCTGCTGTTCATGCTGCCGATGACCATCGGGAACTTCCTGCTCTTCGGGATATCCCTGGCGGTCATGCTGTGGCTCTCGCCGCTGCTGACCCTCGTGGCCCTCGCCATGGCCCCCGCCCTCTGGTTCATGGCCAAGCGGAGCCGGATCAAGCTCTTCCCCGCCACCTGGTACGCCCAGGGCCAGGCCGCCGCCGTCGCCACCGTCGTGGACGGGGCCGTCACCGGCGTCCGCGTGGTCAAGGGCTTCGGCCAGGAGGAGCAGGAGACCGGGAAGCTCCGCGAGGCCGGCCGCCGGCTCTTCGCCGGGCGGCTGCGCACCATCCGCCTGAACTCCCGCTACACCCCCGCCCTGCAGGCCGTACCGGCCCTCGGCCAGGTCGCGATGCTCGGCCTGGGCGGCTGGATGGCCACCCGCGGACAGGTCACCCTCGGCACCTTCGTCGCCTTCTCCACCTACCTGGCCCAGCTCGTCGGCCCGGTCCGGATGCTCGCCATGGTGCTCACCGTCGGCCAGCAGGCCCGCGCCGGCGTGGAACGGGTCCTGGAGCTCATCGACACCGAGCCCGCCATCGAGGACGGCACGGTGGAGCTGCCCGCCGACGCCCCCGCCACCGTCGAGTTCGACGAGGTCTCCTTCGGCTACGGCACCACCGGCGACGGTGCAGCCGGCGAGGCGTCCCTGCGCCCCGTCCTCGACGGCTTCTCCCTGAGCATCGCCCCCGGCGAGACCGTGGCCCTGGTCGGCGCCTCCGGCAGCGGCAAGTCCACCGTCTCGCTGCTCCTGCCCCGCTTCTACGACGTCACCGGCGGGGCCGTGCGGGTCGGCGGGCACGACGTCCGCGAGCTCACCCACGACTCCCTGCGCGCCGCCATCGGGCTGGTCCCCGAGGACAGCTTCCTCTTCTCCGACAGCATCCGCGCCAACATCGCGTACGGGCGCCCGGAGGCCACCGAGGAGGAGATCCGGGCCGCCGCCCGGGCCGCGCGCGCCGACGGGTTCATCGAGGCCCTGCCCGGCGGCTACGACACCAAGGTCGGCGAGCACGGCCTGACCCTCTCCGGCGGCCAGCGCCAGCGCCTCGCCCTCGCCCGCGCCCTCCTCACCGACCCCCGCCTGCTCCTCCTCGACGACGCCACCTCGGCGGTCGACGCCCGGATCGAGCACGAGATCCACGAGGCCCTGCGGGCCGTCATGGCCGGCCGTACCACCCTCCTGATCGCCCACCGGCGCTCCACCCTCGCGCTCGCCGACCGGATCGCCGTCCTCGACCGCGGCCGGCTCTCCGACGTCGGCACCCACGAGGAGCTGGAGCAGCGCTCGGCGCTCTACCGCCGCCTGCTCACCGACCCCGACGCCCTGGCCGCCGGCTCCCCGCGGCTGCCCGAGTCCGACGCCGCGGTCATCGCCGACCTGGAGCGCGACCTCGAGGACCTGGAGATCGAGGCCGAGATCGACGCCGAGCCGGTCAACGCCAAGCGGCGGCTCGCCGACGGCATCACCCCCGAGCTGTGGCGGCGCCCCGAGGAGGACGGATCCCGCCCCGGCGGCCCGGCCGCCCCCGGAGCCGCCGCCGCGGCCGCGCCCGGACCGCCCTCCGCGGCCGCCGCGGTGGCCGGCATGCCCGCCACCCCCGAGCTGCTCGCCCAGGTCGCGGCCCTGCCGCCGGCCCTCGACACCCCGGGCATCGACGAGGACCGGGCCGCGGCCCCCGAAGAGAGCTACGGGCTGCGCCGCCTGCTGCGCGGGTTCTGGGGACCGCTGGCGGTCAGCCTCGGCCTGGTCGCGGTGGACGCCGGCGCCGGGCTGCTGCTGCCGATCATGATCCGGCACGGCATCGACGAGGGCGTCCAGCGCCTCGCCCTGGGTGCGGTGTGGGCCGCGGCCGGCCTCGCGCTGGCCGTGGTGCTGGCCCAGTGGGCCGCCCAGATCGCCGAGACCCGGATGACCGGCCGGACCGGCGAGCGGGTGCTCTACGCGCTGCGCGTCAAGATCTTCGCCCAGCTCCAGCGCCTCGGCCTCGACTACTACGAGCGCGAGCTGACCGGCCGGATCATGACCCGCATGACCACCGACGTGGACGCGCTCAGCACGTTCCTCCAGACCGGTCTGGTCACCGCCGTGGTCTCCGTCTTCACCTTCTTCGGCATCCTGATCGCCCTGCTGGTCCTGGACGTGGAGCTCGCGCTCATCGTCTTCGCCACCCTGCCGCTGCTGGTCCTCGGCACGATCGTGTTCCGCCGCAAGTCGGTCCGGGCGTACGAGCTGGCCCGCGACCGGGTCAGCCTGGTCAACGCCGACCTCCAGGAGTCCGTGGCCGGGCTGCGGATCGTGCAGGCCTTCCGGCGCGAGCGGGCGGGTGCGGCCCGGTTCGCCGAGCGCAGCCACGGCTACCTGGAGGCCCGGGTCCGCGGCCAGTGGCTGATCTCCGTGTACTTCCCCTTCGTCCAGCTGCTGTCCTCGGTCGCCGCGGCGGCCGTGCTGATCGTGGGCGCCGGACGGGTCGAGGCGGGCACGCTCACCACGGGTGCGCTGGTGGCCTACCTCCTCTACATCGACCTGTTCTTCGCCCCCGTGCAGCAGCTGTCCCAGGTCTTCGACGGCTACCAGCAGGCCACCGTCTCGCTGGGCCGGATGCAGGAGCTGCTGCGCGAGCCCACCAGCACCCCGCCGGCCGAGCGGCCCCGCGAGGTGACCGCCCTGCGCGGGGAGATCGCCTTCGAGGACGTGCACTTCACCTACGGCACCGCCGAGGAGCGCGGCGCCAAGGGGGAGGCGCTGGCGGGCATCGACCTGCGGATCCCCGCCGGGCAGACGGTGGCCTTCGTCGGCGAGACCGGGGCTGGCAAGTCCACCCTGGTCAAGCTGGTGGCCCGGTTCTACGACCCGACCTCGGGCCGGGTCACCGCCGACGGCACCGACCTGCGCGAGCTCGACCTGACCGGCTACCGGCACCGGCTCGGCGTGGTCCCCCAGGAGCCCTACCTGTTCCCGGGCACCGTCCGGGACGCCATCGCCTACGGACGGCCCGACGCGAGCGATGCGGAGGTCGAGGCGGCCGCCCGCGCGGTCGGAGCCCACGCGATGATCGCCACCCTGGACGGCGGCTACCTGCACACCGTCGCCGAGCGCGGCCGCAACCTCTCGGCCGGCCAGCGCCAGCTGATCGCCCTGGCCCGGGCCGAGCTCGTCGATCCCGACGTGCTGCTGCTCGACGAGGCCACCGCGGCCCTGGACCTGGCCACCGAGGCCCTGGTCAACCAGGCCACCGAGCGGCTCGCGGGCAAGCGGACCACCCTCGTGGTCGCCCACCGGCTGAGCACCGCCGCACGCGCCGACCGGGTCGTGGTCATGGACCGCGGCCGGGTCGCGGAGGACGGCACGCACGCCGAGCTGCTCGCACGCGGCGGCCGGTACGCGCAGCTGTGGCAGACCTTCATCGGGAGCGTCGGCGAGGACGAGCCGGCCGCGGCGGCCTGACCCGGGCCGGGTCCGCCCGGGGGTCCCGCCCGGCCCCGGCACGGCCCCGCCCGGGCTGCGCCGGGGCCCGGCCGTGCAACCATTCCGGCCCTCCGTGCGTCGTAGAGGCGTACACATGGCGGAGGGGGACAAGCGTGTTCGAGGCGTGGGGCGGGTCCGGCCGGGCCCGCGGGACCGGCCCGGTCCGCAGGGTGCGCACGGTCCGCACGCCGGTACGGCGCGCCGCCCTGCGCATCTGGGGGGTCCTCGCCGTCGGGCTGTTCCTCGCCGTGGCCGCCCTGCCGGCCCCCGCGGCCCAGGCGGCGTCCGGCTGTTCCGGCCGGCTGGTGAAGACGCTCCCCTTCAGCACCGGCGAGGTCCGCGTGTACAAGACGCGCACCCACGCGTGCGCCGTCACCCTCCCCAGGCGGCCCGGCCGCCAGTACATGATGGTCAGCATCCAGCCTCGGGGCGGGGTCCCGGTCTCGGACGGGGACATGTACAGCAGGATGGCCGGCCCGGTCAGCGTCTCCGCGCTGAGCCGCTGCGTGTTCGTCCGCGGCCGGGTGGGATCGGGTTCGGTCTCTTCCGGCTGGATCCTGTGCTGATGCGGACCCGCTCCGGACCTGATGCGGACCTGATGCGGACCTGATGTAGTCCCGATGTGGGCCCACGTACGGACACATCTGACGTCGATTCGATCCGACCCGGTCTCACCTGATCCGTCTCGGTTTGCCGGCGCTGTTCGGCCCCTTTTCCGGACCCGTGCGGCGGCGCGCGCCAACCGGGTCTGTTCACAAGCGTGTTGCCCCCGCTAGGTTTCACCGCGTTCGCAGTGTTTTCAAGGGGAGGGTGCATGCGCAAGGCGCTCAGATGGCTGCTGTCGCTCGTGGTGCTGATCGGCACGATGGGCGCGGCCGGCGCGACGGCCGGGGCGGCCACCGCCGCCGGTGCCGCCGACGGCCCGGACATCAAGGACCGCATACTCGCGGTCCCGGGGATGAGCCTCATCGAGGAGAAGCCGTACCCGGGCTACCGCTTCTTCGTACTGAACTACACGCAGCCGGTCGACCACCGGAAGCCGAACGGTGCCACCTTCCAGCAGCGGCTGACCCTGCTGCACAAGGACACCACCCGGCCGACGGTGTTCTTCACCTCCGGCTACAACGTCAACACCGCCCCGCGGCGCAGTGAGCCGACGACGATCGTCGACGGCAACCAGGTGTCGCTGGAGTACCGCTTCTTCAACCCGTCGCGCCCCGACCCGGCCGACTGGTCGAAGCTCACCATCTGGCAGGCCGCCAGCGACCAGCACCGCATCTTCAAGGCCCTCAAGGCCATCTACCCGAAGAACTGGCTGGCCACCGGCGGCAGCAAGGGCGGCATGACCGCCACCTACTACGAGCGCTTCTACCCGCGCGACATGGACGGCGTCGTCGCGTACGTGGCGCCCAACGACGTGGTGAACAAGGAGGACTCGGCCTACGACCGGTTCTTCGAGAAGGTCGGCACCAAGGAGTGCCGCGACCGCCTGAACGCGGTGCAGCGCGAGGCCCTCGTCCGCCGTGAGCCGCTGGAGGCCAAGTACCAGGCCGCCGCCGCCGAGAACGGCTGGACCTTCAACACCATCGGCAGCCTGGACAAGGCCTACGAGGGCGTGGTCCTGGACTACGTCTGGGCCTTCTGGCAGTACAGCCTGCTGAGCGACTGCGCCGCCATCCCCGCCGCTGCGACCGCGAGCGACCAGGAGATCTGGGACACGGTCGACGCCATCTCCGGCTTCTCGGCCTACACCGACCAGGGCCTGGAGACGTACACGCCGTACTACTACCAGGCGGGCACCCAGCTCGGCTCGCCCGACATCAAGCTGCCCCACCTCAAGGGCCTGAGCCGCTACGGCTACCAGCCGCCGCGCAACTTCGTGCCGGCCTCCATCCCGATGAAGTTCAAGCCGCAGGCGATGCGCGACGTGGACCTGTGGGTGCGCAACAACGCCCGCCACATGCTCTTCGTCTACGGCCAGAACGACCCGTGGGGTGCCGAGCCCTTCCACCTGGGCTACGGCGCGCGCGACAGCTACGTGATGACCGCCCCCGGCGCCAACCACGGTGCCAAGGTCGCCGGCCTGGTCGAGGACCAGAAGGCCCTCGCCACCGCGAAGATCCTGAAGTGGGCCGGCGTGGCCCCGGCCGCCGTGCTGAAGGGCGAGGCCAAGGCCCGTCCGCTGGCCAAGGCCGACGCCCGGCTGGACCAGCGCGACCTGGAGCGCGAGCCGCAGCTGCGGCCGTAGCACCGGGAAGCGGGCGAGGCCCCCAGGACCCCACCGGGTCCCGGGGGCCTTCGCCGTTGCCGGGCCCGCGCGGGAGCGGCCGGCGGGTCAGTACGACAGGCCGTGGCCCAGCGGGAAGGCGCCCGGCACCGGCACCGGAAGCCGCCCCGAGGGATCCGTGCGGCCCGCCAGCACCCGGGCGGCGGCCCGCAGTTCCACGTCCGTCCAGGCGTACGAGGCCAGGGCCGCGGAGGTGCGCGGCAGCCGGGCCGGGTCGTACGGGTTGCGGACCGCGAGGGTGACCACCGGGACGCCGGTGGCGGCCAGCCGCCGGACCAGGGCGTGCTGGGGGTTCTCGGCCGCATCCGCCGTTCCGGCCCCCGCAGCCGTTCCGGCCGCCGGCTCCGGCACGTTGTACGTCAGCACCACCAGCGCGTCCTGGCCGCGGGCGGCGGCCACCGCGGAGGCGATCGCCTCCTCCGCGGGTGCGGTGCCGGTGGGCAGCACCGTGGGGGTGAAGCCGAGGGCGGCCAGCTCGCGGGCCAGGGCGGCCGCGGGCGGGCCGGTGGTGCCGCTGGGCGAGGCCGGATCGGCGCCCGTGACCAGCAGCCGGGGGCGGTCGGCGGGGGAGAGCGGCAGCAGTCCGTCCGGATTGGCGAGCAGGGTGGTGGTGCCCGCCGCGATCTCGTCGGCGGCCTCCAGGTGGGCCGCGGTGCCCACGGTCCGGCCCACCTCCCCGGTCCGGGGGAAGGGGTCGGTGAACAGGCCCCGCCGGGCCTTGAGTTCCAGCACCCGCAGGACCGAGGCGTCGACCCGGTCCTCGGAGAGCTCCCCGGACCGGACGGCCGCCAGCACCGCCCCGATCGCCAGCCGCAGGTCCGGGGGGTTCAGCAGCTGGTCGCAGCCCGCCTTGAGGGCCAGCACCGGCACCCGGTCGTCCCCGTACTTCTGCCGTACGCCGGCCATGTCGAGGGCGTCGGTGACCACCACCCCCCGGAAGCCGAGGCGTTCGCGCAGCAGGCCGGTGACGATCGGCCGGGAGAGGGTGGCCGGGTCGCCGGAGGGGTCGAGGGCGGGGAACACGATGTGGGCGGTCATGACCGCGTCGGCCCCGGCCCGTACGGCCGCGCGGAACGGCGGCTCGTCCAGCTCCTCCCACTGGGCCCGGGTGTGCCGCATCACGGGCAGCCCCACGTGGCTGTCGGTCTCGGTGTCCCCGTGGCCCGGGAAGTGCTTGGCGGTGGCGGCGATCCCCGACTCCTGGTAGCCGCGCACCTGGGCGGCGGCCAGGGCGGCCACCGCCTGCGGGTCCGAGCCGAAGGAGCGGACGCCGATCACCGGATTGGCGGGGTTCACGTTGACGTCGGCCACCGGCGCGTAGTCCTGGCGGATACCGAGGGCGGCCAGTTCGGCGCCCGCGATCCGGGCGGCGCGCCGGGCGGCGGCGGTGGAGCCGCCCGCGCCCAGCGCCATCGCCCCCGGGAACAGGGTGGCGGGGCGGCCGATCCGGGCCACGGCCCCGTGCTCCTGGTCCACCGACAGCAGCAGCGGGACGCCCGAAGGCCCGGCCAGCGCGGCCCGCTGGAGCCCCTCGGACAGCTCGGCCACCTGCTGCGGGCTGCGGGTGTTGTGGGCCCAGGAGAAGTAGATGATCCCGCCGACGTGGTACGCCTCGACCAGCTCGGCGGGGGTGCGCACCCCGAAGAGCTCACGGTTGGCGGCGGCATCGGCCGGGTCGGGCGCGGTCGCGGAGTGGCCGTACACCCGGGTGACGAAGAGCTGGCCCACCTTCTCGGCCAGGGTCATCCGGCCGAGGAGGCGGTGCGGCCGGGTCACCGGCGGGACCCGGCGGGTGCCGGCGGCTGCGGACCCGGCCGGGAGGGCCGCGAGGGCGGCCGCGGCGAGCAGGGTGCGGCGGGAGGCGTGGTTCGGCACCCGGGCACGCTACTGCCGGGCCGGGTCCGCGGCCGCGGGGACACCCCCGGCGTCCTCCGGACGTGGGACCCGGGCGCGGCTCGCGGGCGGGTCGGGGTAGCCGGCCGGCGGCCAGTGGGCCTGGAGGGCGCGCACCGCCTCGGTGATCGCGGGGCGGCGGGCGGCGCCGGTCCGCCACAGGGCGTAGAGGCGGCGGGTGGGGATGGGCTCCAGCGGGACGGGCACCACTCCGGGCGGCAGCGGCCCGCTGCCCAGCCGGGGGATCACCGCGACCCCGAGCCCGGCGGCGACCAGGGCGACCTGGGTGTGGTTCTCCGCGACCACGTGGGCGATGTCGGGCTGCACGCCCACCGCCCGCAGGGTCCGCACCAGCCAGTCGTGGCAGGTGCGGCCGGGAGGCTGGGAGACCCAGCGCTGTCCGTGCAGGTCGGTGCGGAGCACCAGCTCCCGCCGGGTGAAGGGGTGGCCCTCGGGGACGAGCAGGTCGCACAGGTCGTCGCCGATCACGGCCTGTTCCACCCCCTCGGGGGTGGGCAGCGGGGCGATGTCCCAGTCGTGGGTCACCGCCAGGTCGGTCACGCCCTGCGCGACCAGGTCCATCGACAGGTGCGGGTCCACCTCGGTGAGGCGGACCTCCAGGGCCTGGTGCCGGCGGGCGAGGTCGGCGAGCACCCCGGGCAGCAGTCCCCGGGCGGCCGAGGCGAAGGCGGCCACCCGCAGCTGTCCGCTGGGCTGCCCGCGGCGCTCCTCCAGGGTGGTTTCGGCCCGCTCCACGATGGCCAGCAGCTCCTGCGCGGTGGCGGCCAGGTGGCGGGCCTCCTCGGTGAGGGCGACCCCGCGGCCCCGGCGCTCCAGCAGGGTGGTGCGGGTCTCCCGCTCCAGCTTGGCGATCTGCTGGGAGACGGCCGAGGCGGTGTAGCCGAGGGCTTCGGCGGCCGCGCCGACGGAGCCGTGGACGGATACGGCGTGCAGGGCGCGCAGCCGGGAGAGGTCGAGCATGCGGGCAGCTTAGAGGCCCGGCGCGGACGGGCGCCGGGGTTTGGATGAAGCAATCCTTCATCCGACCCTGAAGAAATCCGCGCTGGTGCTACATGGTTGATGGTCGGATCCTCGGATCATGCGTCCTGTGCACCTTGCTCTTGCCGTCCTCGTGACCGCCGTCTGGGGCTTCAACTTCGTCATCATCCAGATCGGGCTGGGCGAGTTCCCGCCCCTGCTGCTGTCCGCCCTTCGGTTCCTCGCGGCCGCCCTGCCCGCCGTGTTCTTCGTGGGGCGGCCCAAGGTCGCGTGGAAGTGGGTGGTGGCGGTCGGGCTGGTGCTGGGCGTGGCCAAGTTCGGGCTGCTGTTCAGCGGCATGGACGCGGGCATGCCCGCCGGGCTGTCCTCGCTGGTGCTCCAGGTCCAGGCCGTGTTCACCGCGGTGTTCGCGGCGGTGGTGCTGAGGGAGCGGCCGGGCGGGCTGCGGATCGCGGGCATGGCCGTCGCCTTCACCGGGATCGCGGTGGCCGCGGTGGACGAGGGGGCCTCCGGGCCGGTGCTGGGCTTCTCGATGGTGGTGGCGGCCGCCGCCTGCTGGGGCGTGTCCAACGTGCTGACCCGCAAGGCCGCCCCGCCCGACGCGCTGAACTTCATGGTCTGGGTGAGCGCCGTGCCGGTGCTGCCGCTGCTGGCCCTGTCCCTGGTGCTGGAGGGGCCCCGGCGGGACCTGGACGCGCTGCGCGGGATGGACTGGAGCGGGGTCGGGGTGGTGGCGTACCTGGCCTGGGCCACCACCGTGTTCGGCTTCGGGGCGTGGGGCTACCTGCTGCGCCGCTACCCGGCCTCCTCGGTGGCCCCGTTCTCGCTGCTCGTGCCGGTGTTCGGGATGAGCTCGGCGGCCCTGGTGCTGGGCGAGGAGGTGCACGGGCTGCGCTGGGTCGCGGCGGTGCTGCTGGTCGGCGGGGTGGCGCTGACCTCGCTGGTGCCCGCCCGGCCGAAGGCGCAGGCGGGCGCGGAGCCGGCGGAGGGCGCGGACGCGGGGGCGCAGGGCGCGGACGCGGCTGCGGAGCCGGGGTCCGGGGTCAGTGCGGGGAGTGCCCTTGCAGGGACAGCCGCCAGTCCTGCCCCGTCAGATCCGCTCCGAACGAGCGGTGCGGCTTCTCCGCGACGAGGGTGAAACCGGCCCGCTGGTAGAGGACGCGGGCGGCGGCCAGCACGTCGTTGGTCCACAGGACCAGCTCCCGGTAGCCCGCCTCGCGGGCGAAGGCCACGACCGCGTCCACCAGCCGGGCCCCGATGCCGTGCCCGCGGCCCGCCGGGTCCACGAGGAGCAGCCGCAGCCGGGCGGTGCCCGGGGCGTCGTCGCGTACGCACATCACGCAGCCGGCCGGGCGCCCGTCGAGCTCGGCGATCCAGACCCGCTCCAGATGCGGGTCGTGGTCCTGGGCGAAGTCCGCGACGATCCGCGCGACCAGTCCCTCGAACTCGGCGTTCCAGCCGTACTCGGCGGCGTAGAGCGCGCCGTGCCGCTGCACGATCCAGCCCAGGTCGCCCGGCTCCGGGTCGCGCAGCCGGACCGTGTCGTGTGGCCCCATGGGCCCGAGCGTACCCGCGGGGCCGGGGCCGCCGGGAGGCGGTCAGAACGAGCTGAACGGCTCCTTGCTGAGCAGGTATCCGGCGTGCAGCCGGTTCCGCGCCCCGATGCTCTTCATGATGTTCGAGATGTGGCGCTGGCAATTGCGCAAGGAAATTCCCACCACCTGGGCGATGCGGTTGTCGGACTCTCCCTGCACCAGCAGGGAAATAATGGTCTGCTGGATCTCCGAAGTGATCGCCATTCGTCCCGCCCGGTCCCCTTCCGGGACGAATTTCACCGCTCCGCTCCAGGCGCGTTCGAAGGCATCCACTATGAATGCGACAAGGTGGCGATTTCTGGCCACTGCCGCGCCGACTGTGCCATTCATGAGCGGCAGGATCGCGATTTCCTCGTCGAAGACAATGCAGCGCGGAAAGCCGCCGGCGAGGGTGGCCACTTCCGCCCCCAGCGGGGTGACGACCCCGACGAACGAGGCCGTGACCGGGCTGAAACGGGCGGTGTGCTGATAAAGGGTGCGCATCTTCACCCCCCGCTCCAGCAGGTGGACGGTGCGCTCCATGCTCTCCCCGAGCACCTCCTCGTCCCGCGCGCCGCCCGGCTGCGAGGTCAGCACCTGCGAGCGGCAGGACTCTGCGAACCCGGTGATGAGGTCGCGCACGTCCGTCAGCTCCGGCACCACCTCCAGCGCGGCATCGTCCGGAAAACGGCCCGACTGGAGGTCCAACTCGTCTAAGTCGCTTCGAAGATGGTCGATCAGGGCCTGCAACCGGTGCAGATCCTGCTGGAGTGGGTTCAGCACCTTGATGCGTGCGTGGTCCACCGGATATGGCATGAATGGTCCCGATCCCATCCGTCTCGCACTGAGAAGTCCGAGTCGCCGGAGGGTCTGGGCCGCCTCCTCCACCTCGGCCGCGTCCATGCCCAGGGCCGCAGCCGCCGAATCGAAGGTCGCACCGGGGGTCCTGGTGATGAACCGGTAGAGCCGGTCCGCCGCGCTGCTCAGCTGGGGCAGGGTGAAATCGCTGCCTTGTCCGAGTATTTGCATTTTAGCCTCCTGTCATGTTTCCGCCAGGGTCAACATGATCCCAGGGGAGGCTGGTATTGCATATCCGCTCCAGCGCAGGATGAGAACCAGCCGCTGATGACCTCAGCACCTCTCGAAAGGCAGGTACCCATGCCACGCGCAGCGAGAATCGTTCTCGCCATCGCAGCATCCGTAGCGGTGTCCTTCTTTCTCGCGCAGGGCGAAGGCGAATCCGCCGCCCTGGTGGCCGCCGCCGGTCCGGTCGCGGCAGTCGATGATCTTGGGTGGGGATGACGATGCCTCGTAGCAAGTCGTACAACACGTACTCCAACCTCCAGCGGCCCGAATTCCGCAAGCGCGTCGACGAGCTGCTGCTGAAGTTCGAGCGGGACTTCTACGAGCGCAGCAAGGGCGCCGAGGGCATGCTGGACGCCGCGAAGTTCGACATGGAGCTGTACAAGCGCCACAACGTCGAGACGATGATCCGCATCGGCCTCAAGCGCGCCGTCGACCCGCTCATCGCCAACTACTGGGCCACCCGCGACCCGCAGCTCTGCAAGGAGTGGGGCCTGTACGGGGCCGAAGAGGGCCGCCACGACCGCATGTTCGCCGGCGACCTGCACAAGGTGGGCATGACGGACGAGGAGATCTACGCGATCCGCCCGACCTTCGCCACCGAGCTGCTCAACGGGTACTTCTACTACACGATGGCCACCGAGGGCCCGCTCGCCGCGATGATCAGCGGCTTCTACCTCGAGTACATCGCCGGCAAGACCCAGCCCGAGTGGCTGGACATCATGGAGCAGCACGTCGGCGCCGGGAACACCAAGGGGGCCCGCGCCCACCTGGCCCTCGACGAGGACGACGACCACGTGGACATGGTCTGGAACATGATCATGCGCGTGATCAAGGACGAGGCCGACGAGGAGCGCTTCGTCGAGCACCTCACCAAGATCAACTCGCTGTTCGTCTCGTACTTCGTCGAGGTCTACGCCTCCACGGTGCTCGGAGCCGGTGCCGACCCCTCGGCCCTGACCCAGGCGGCACCGGCCGCGGCCGTCCAGACCAACCTGCAGTCGAGGGCCGGCGCCACGGCCTGACCCGGCCGGACGCACGTACGCGCTCCCGACACCCCAGAACGCTCCGGCGACCCCGGACATCGCGTTCAAGGCCTGCCACTCGCCCCCGCACGCCGGGGGTCGCCCAGTGATGTCCGGGGTCGGGCCGTCCGCCACCGTCTGCACACCGAGGAAGACGATGCACTACTCATGGCCGCGCGAACTGTCCGAACAGGACATGCGCGAAATGATCGAGCTGATGGACGCCGTCGCCGTCAAGGAGATGACGCTCGGCTTCTACGAACCCGTCGGCCTGGAGAAGGGCCTGCCGCTGATGCGCGCCTTCGACGCCGACCTCCGCAAGGGCGCCGTCGAACTCCTCGCCGTGCGCAACGACGAGCACCGCATCGTCGGCATGGTGACCCTGGCCCGGGCCCCGCTGCCGGCCCGCCGCCACGTCGTCGAGATGCGCCGCTGCGTCATCGCCCCGGACCACCGCGGGCAGTTCCTGCTGGAAGGCTGGGCCGAGGCCCTGCGCAAGGTCGGCGAGATGGGCTGCGAGGTCATCACCCTCGAAGTCCGCGACGACGGACCGGCCGTGCTCTGGCAGCGGCTCGGCTTCCGCGAGTACGGGCAGCTGCCCGACTACGCGCGCGCCGACGGCCGCCCCGTGACCGGCTACTTCATGTACGCCCGGCGCAGCGAGATCGTGGCCCACTTCGAGGCCACGGGCACGTGGCTGCACGAGCCGGAGGGCGCGGCCGCGCGCTGATCCCGCCGGGCCGTTCAGGGGCTCCGTCCCCGGCCCCCCGCACCTCACACTCCCGAGCCCCCAGGGGGCTGGGAGGTCACCCCCCGCCCGGCGAGGCCCGGCCCGCCCACGGCCGCCGCGCCTCCACCCGGAGCCGGATTCCGCTCCTGCGCCACCACCCCACGCCGCCCGTCCCCCTCCCGGGCCGGCCCGCCGCCGTGCGCGCGCACGGCGGCCCCCCTCACGCCGACACGGCCTCACCGAAGGGCACAGCCATGTCCAAAATCGCCGTCCTCACCAACGACCTGCAGTACGAGCTGGTCGAGAAGAACCCCGAGCGGATCGCCGCCGTCGCGGCCGCCACCCCGCACTTCACCGGCTTCCTCGACGAGATGCGCCGCCGCGGGCACCACATCTTCCACCTCCAGCTGGTCAACGACCCCGACGACCCCAACGCCGAGCGCTACGACGGCCACCTGCCCGTCCAGCGCGGCACCCGCGGCGCCGAGATCATCGAGGAGTTCCTCGCGCCCGAGGACGTGGTCATGGAGAAGAACAAGGACAGCGGCTTCTACGAGACCGACCTGCACGAGCGCCTCCAGGCCCTCGGCGTGGACACCGTGCTGATCACCGGCATGCAGACGCAGATATGCGTCCAGACCACCGCCGCCGACGCCTTCTTCCGCGGCTACAACATCTGGGTCCCCTCCGACTGCGTGGTCTCCGCGCGCACCGAGGACAAGGACCGCGCCCTGGAGTGGCTGGCCGGCTACTGCGCCACCGTCACGGACTCCGCCGAGGTGCTGCGGACCCTCGACGCCGAGGGCTCGCTGCCGCGCAAGAACATCAAGACCCCGTGACGCAGACCCCCTCCGCGGAAGGAACACGCATGCCGACGAGTGCGGCCACCGAGCACATCCTCCTCGACCACGGCACGGGGGCGAAGCTGAGCCAGGAACTGGTCCAGCTCATCGCGGAAACCCTCGGCGACGTCTACGTCGGAATCATGGAGGACAGCGCGATCCTGCGGGTCGAATCCGACCGGATCGCCATGACCACCGACTCCTTCGTGGTCGACCCGCCGTTCTTCGGGAACGGCGACATCGGCAAGATCGCGGTCTGCGGCACGGTCAACGACCTGGCCGTCGCCGGTGCCCGCCCCAAGTACCTCACCCTGGGCATGATCCTGGAGACCGGGCTGCCGGTCGCCCGCCTGGTCCAGGTGCTGGAGTCGATCCGCGAGACCGCCCGCGAGGCCGGGGTGCAGATCGTCGGCGGCGACACCAAGGTGGTCCGCAAGGGCGAGGCCGACCAGATCTACCTCAACACCGCGGGGGTCGGGGTCTTCGAACGCGACCCGCTGTCCATGGCCGACGTACGCGCCGGGGACCGGGTCGTCCTCAGCGGGCCGATCGGCAACCACACCGTCCACCTGCTCTCCATCCGCGAGGGCCTCGGCTTCGAACAGCGGGTGGACAGCGACTGCGCGCCGCTGAACAACCTGATCGACGGGGTTCTCGGCAAGGTCCCGGCGGGCGCCGTCCGCTCCATGCGCGACGTCACCCGCGGCGGCCTGTCCGCCGTGCTCCACGAGTACGCCGGCAAGGTCGGCCGCACCATCCGCGTCGAGCGCGACAACCTCCCCGTACAGCACGAGACGGCCATGGCCGCCGACATGCTCGGGATCAACCCCCTGCACTGCGCCAACGAAGGCTGCCTCGCCCTCTTCGTCGACCCGGCCGCCGAGGCCGAGGTGCTGGCCGCCCTCCGCGCCCAGCCGTACGGGGAGCACGCCGTGGCCATCGGCGAGATCACCGAGGACCCCGAGGGGCTCGTTCTGCTGCGCGACCGGGACGGCCGGGAGACCCAGCTCGAGGAGCTGCTCGGCGCCGAACTCCCCAGGCTCTGCTGACCCTGCCGAGAAGCGAGGAGACCGTCACATGAGCACCGAGAGCAGCGCGGACATCGGGGCGGCCGCCGGGGAATGGCGGCTGCGGGTCACCGGCGTGGTCCAGGGCGTGGGCTACCGGCCCTTCGTCTACAAGCTGGCCCGCGAACTCGGCCTCTCCGGCTGGGTCCGCAACGACCCCGAAGGCGTCCTGGTGGAGGCCGCCGGACCGGCCGCCGACCTGGCCCGGTTCGCCGAGGGGCTCAGCGCCCGCGCCCCCGAGCTCGCCCGGGTGGACGAGGTCCGCGTGACCAGGGGGCTGCCCGCCGGCAGCGTCCCCGAGGGCCCGTTCACCATCGTGCACAGCGAGCACACCGGCGCCCGGTCCGCGCTGCTCCCGGCGGACACCCACGTCTGCGCCGACTGCCAGGCGGAACTGCGCGACCCGAAGGACCGCAGGCACCGCTACGCGTTCATCAACTGCACCAACTGCGGCCCCCGCTACTCCATCATCCGGGACCTCCCGTACGACCGTCCGATGACCACCATGGCCGCCTTCACCATGTGCGCGGACTGCAAGAACGAATACGAGGACCCCCTCGACCGGCGCTACCACGCCCAGCCCAACGCCTGCCCGGACTGCGGCCCCCGGCTGCTCTTCCGCGACCGCGAGGGGAACTCCGCCGAAGGCGACGAGGCCCTCATCCGGACCGCCCGGGTGCTGGCCGACGGCGGGATCGCCGCCGTCAAGAGCGTCGGCGGCTTCCACCTCGCCGTGGACGCCACCCGCCCGGAGGCCGTGGCCCTGCTGCGCAGCCGCAAGCGCCGCGACTCCAAGCCCTTCGCGGTGATGGTCCGCGACCTGGCCACGGCCCAGCGGCTGGTCCAGCTCTCCGAGGCCGAGATCGACGTGCTGCGCTCCCCGGCCCGGCCCATCCTGCTCGCCCGCAAGCAGCAGGACTCCCTGCCGGAATCCGTGGCCCCCCGCAACCCCAACCTGGGCATCATGCTGCCCTCCGCCCCGCACCACCACCTGCTGCTGGACGAACCGGGCCTCGAAGCCCTCGTCATGACCAGCGGCAACATCTCCGGCTACCCCATCGCCTACCGCAACGAGGACGCGCTGGCGCAGCTCTTCGAGATCGCGGACGTGATCCTCTACCACGACCGCGGCATCGAGATCCGCGTCGACGACTCCGTGGTCCGCCTCTCCGACCACGAGGAACTCGGCGAACCGCTCATGCAGTTCATCCGGCGCGCCCGCGGCTACGCCCCCTACCCGGTGGACGTGGGCCGCGAGGTGGCCTCCGTGGTGGCCCTGGGCGCCGAGCTCAAGACCACCGTCGCCCTCACCAACGGCTCCCAGGTCTTCCTGAGCCAGCACATCGGCGACCTCAAGAACGACGAGACCTTCGCCGCCCACCGCCGCACCGCCCGCCACCTGGCCCGGCTCTACGCGCTGGAGCCGCAGATCACCGCACACGACATGCACCCGCAGTTCCGCTCCACCCGCGCCGCCCTCGACGAGGACCCCGCCGCCCCCGCCGGCGCAGTCGTGGAAGTCCAGCACCACCACGCCCACATGGCCTCCTGCATGGCCGAGAACCACGTCACCGGCACCACCCTCGGAGTGGTCTTCGACGGCTTCGGCTACGGCGAGGACGGCACGGTGTGGGGCGGCGAGTTCCTCCTCGGCGACTACGCGGCCTACCGCCGGGTCGGCCGGCTGCGCAGGCTCCCGCTGATCGGCGGGGACCAGGCGGTCCGCGAACCGGTCCGCACCGGCTACGCCCTCGCCCTGGACGCCTTCGACGGGGACCCCGCCCGGGCCGTGCAGGCCTTCCCCGCCCTCGCCCGCGACCTCGGCGAACAGCAGCGGCACGTGTTCGCCACCATGGCCGCCCGCGGGATCAACTCCCCGCCCACCTCCAGCATGGGCCGGCTCTTCGACGGCGCCGCCGCCCTCGCCGGGATCTGCGCCCGCGCCGAGTACGAGGCCCAGGGCCCCATCGAACTGGAGGGCCTGCTCGCCCGCGACTCCGCGCAGGAACACGCGTACGCCTTCGGTGCGTACGAGGCCGACGGCCTGGCCGAGGCGGACCCGCGGCCCGTGATCCGGGCCATGGCCGCCGACCTCGCCGCCGGGCTGCCCGTGGAGCGGATCAGCCGCCGCTTCCACACCGCCGTCGTCGACATGGTCCGCGAGCGCTGCCGGGCCGTGCGCGAGGAGACCGGCGTCAACCAGGTCGTCCTCTCCGGCGGCGTGTTCCTCAACGAGTTCCTGCTGCTCAACTGTCTGACCGGGCTGACCGCCGACGGCTTCGACACGCACGTCCACCGACTGGTCCCGACCAACGACGGAGGGATCGCCCTCGGCCAGGTCATGGTCGCGGACGCCCGCACACCCAGGGGGAAGTGAAGACGTGACCACCCTCACGCCGGACGAGATCTACGAGTTCGTCCGGGCCCGCGAATCCGGCGCCCGGACCTACGCCACCGCCTTCGGCCGCCTCCTCACCGGAGGGCTCGGCGCGCGCATCCGCGACGGCCACGGCCGCGAGTACCTCGACTGCCTGGCCGCCGCGGGCACCCTCGCCCTCGGCCACAACCACCCCGAGGTGCTGCACCGGGTCCGCGAGTACCTCGGCTCCGGTCAGGTCCAGCAGGCACTGGACCTGACCACCCCGGCCAAGTACGAGTACCTCGCCGCCCTCTACGACCGGCTGCCCGGCGCCATGCCGGACCACTTCAAGACGCAGTTCTGCGGACCGGCCGGCGCCGACGCCACGGAGGCCGCGGTCAAGCTCTTCAAGACCGCCACCGGCCGCCGCACCGTCCTCGCCTTCCACGGCGGCTACCACGGCATGACCGCCGGGGCCCTCGCCCTCACCGGCAACCTGGCCGCCAAGGAGGCCGTCCCCGGCCTGATGCCCGACGTGCACCACCTGCCCTACCCGTACGACTACCGCTGCCCGTTCGGGCTCGGCGGCGAGCAGGGCGTGCAGGTCGGACTGACCTACCTGGAGCGGCTGCTCACCGACCCGGAGAGCGGCATCACCAAGCCCGCCGCCGTCTTCGTGGAGGCCGTACAGGGCGAGGGCGGGGTCGTGCCCGCACCGCCGCAGTGGCTGCGCGGGCTGCGCGAGATCACGGCGCGGCTCGACATCCCCCTCGTCCTCGACGAGATCCAGGCCGGGTTCGGGCGCACCGGCACCATGTGGGCCTTCGAGGAGGCCGGGATCGAGCCGGACGCCGTCCTGGTCTCGAAGGCGGCCGGCGGCGGCTTCCCGCTGTCCCTGCTGCTCTACCACGGCAAGTACGACGCCTGGGGCCCCGGGGCGCACGCCGGCACCTTCCGCGGCAACCAGATCGCGCTCGTCGCGGGCCTCGCCGGCATGCAGGTCATGGAGTCCGAGGACCTGGTCGCCAAGGCCGCCGCCAAGGGCGAGCTGACCGGCCGGCTGCTGCGCCGGCTCGCCGCCTCCCACCCCGAGATCGGCGAGGTCCGCGGCCGCGGCCTGATGTGGGGCCTCGAGATCGTCGATCCGCAGGGCCCGGCCGACGCCCTCGGCTCCCGCCCCGCCGACGGCGCCCGCGCCCGCCGCATCAAGCGGGCCTGCCTGGACCACGGACTGCTGCTGGAGAGCGGAGGCCGGCACGGGGCCGTGCTGCGCCTGCTGCCGCCGCTCGTCATCACCGAGGAGGAGATCCGCGAAATGGCCGGTTCCCTGGAGAAGGCTCTGATCGACTGCGCCTGAGGCCGCCGGCCTCGGTGCGGCAGCGCACGGACCGACGCACGCACCCGCGGGGCCGCCCCGCACGCGCGCAAGAACACGTAAGGACGACGCACATGACCACGGGAACCGGGAACGGGCAGCAGTGGCGGGTCGACTTCGATGCCGAGGTCGTCTTCAGCAACGGCGGATCCCTGCAGACCCAGGGCTTCCGCCTCGACATCCCCGGCGACTCCATCGAGGACGGGGAACTCGGCGAACTACTGGTCCGCCACCTCGGACTGCTGATGGTCGGCAGCACGAAGATCACCCGCAAGGAGCTCCTCCGGGAGCCCCACAAGGGATCCCGGCACACCGGAGCCCGGGCCGCCGGCCGCCGCACCGCCGACCTGACGGGGCCCGCCACCCGGGCCTCCTGGCCGGCCGGTGCGGACGCCGCCGAGGCGCCCGCACTCGCCGCCCTGGTGGACCTGCCCGTCGTCCTGGTCCGGCTCACCGGAGCCGCCGAACCGGTCGCCGACCGCCTCGCCCTCGCCCCGTTCGACCTCGCCGGGCAGGCCGTCGTCATCCACACCGGCCGCGCCGCGGGCCCCTGCCTCACCGAGGACGCGGCGGCCCTGCTCGCCGCGCAGGGCGCGGCCCTCGTGGCCACCGACGCCACCGGGGACACCGGCCCGGCGGCCGCCGCCCTCGCCGCGGCTGGCATCCCCGCGGTCACCGGACTCACCGGCCTGGCCGACCTGCCCGCCACCGGGGTACGGCTGCACGCCGTGCCCTCCCCGGCCGCGGCCACCCCCTGGATCAGGGTCTACGGAGTGACGGATGACGAGCACTGAACCCACCCGTCCGGCTCTCGCCCCGCCGCCGGCCACCCCCGGCGGCGGGGGGGGGGGGGGGGGAAAACACCCACACCCCCCCCCCCCCCCCCCCTCGCTCTTGGTTGCGTACGCCCAACAGGCATCCTTCTGTCCCATCGCCCCCCCCCTCTCTTACCAGCCGGTTCTC
>NZ_JBVIDV010000002.1:313840-350189 GCF_055572195.1 Streptomyces sp. NPDC030809 | reverse complement strand
CACCACCCCCCCTCTCCTTTTTCCCCCCCCGCCCCCTCCCCCCCCTCCACCTGGGACGCCGGCCCGGCGCCCCCGCCGCGAACTCGCCGCGGCCACCGTCGGCTCCGTGGTCGAGGCCTACGACTGGACCGTCTACGGCATCCTCGCCCCCTACTTCGCCGACCAGCTGTTCCCGGGCTCCTCGCCGACCGCCCGGCTCATCGCCGCCTACCTCGGCTTCGCCCTCGGCTTCCTCGTCCGCCCGCTCGGCAGCGTCCTCATCGGCCGCCTCACCGACACCCGCGGCCGCCGCTACGGGCTCTCGCTCACCGTGGGCCTCATCGCCGCCGGCTCCCTCGCCCTGGCCGCCGTCCCCTCCCACGCCGCCATCGGCCTGGCCGCCCCCCTGCTCGTGGTCGCCGCCCGGCTCGTCCAGGGCCTGTCCGTCGGCGCGGAGAACCCGAGCGCCGCCGCGTACGTCACCGAGACCGCGCCCGGACCGCGCCGCTACTCCTACTCCGCCGTCTCCTACGCCGGAGTGGTCCTCGGCAGCGCCCTGTCCTTCCTCGTGCTCCGCGTCCTGCTCGGCGTCTTCGGCGAGGACGGCGTGGCGGACGGCGCCTGGCGGCTCGGCTTCCTCTTCGGCGCCCTGCTCGGCCTCACCGCCCTGTGGATCCGCCGGGGCGCCGCCGAAAGCGCCGTGTTCACGGCCGCGGCCCAGGAGCGGGACGGGGCCGCGGCCGCCGCACGGCCCGGCGCCCCGGCCGGAACCAGGCCGCCCCGCCCCGCCCCCGTACTGCCCGCGCTCCGCGCCCACCTGCGCTCCCTGGCCGTCGTGTTCGCCCTCACCTCCGGCGCCACCACCGCCTTCTACTTCACCACCGTCGACTTCCCCTCGTACGCCGAAGCCGCCGGGGCCGCCACCAAGGAGGAGAGCTCCGGGGCCCTGCTGCTCGGCATGGCCGCCCTGCTCCTCGGCATGCTCGGCGCGGGCCGGGCCGCCGACCGGTTCGGTGCCCTGCCCGTGCTGCGCACCGGCTTCGCCGGGCTCGCCCTGGGCTCCGTACCGCTGCTGCGGGCCATGGAGTCGGGCCGGGTACCCGTGCAGGCCGTCACCGTGGTCCTGCTGTTCCTCCTGGGGCTGCCACTGGCCGTGAGCAACGTGTTCGCCGGGCAGCTCTTCCCGCCGGCCGTGCGCGCCGTCGCCGTCGGCCTGCCCGCGGCCCTCGCCATCAGCCTCTTCGGCGGCACCTTCCCCGCCCTCGCCGAACTCCTGAGGTCGGGCGGCCGGGGCCACTGGGTGCCCTGGTGGCCCGCGCTCACGGCCGCGGCGGCCCTCGCCGCCTCCTGGCGCGTACGCGAACACCCCCTGCCCGTCACCCCACATGCCTGAGAAGGACGCCATGACCGCACTGCTCGACGGCCTCGAACCGCTGCTGCCCGCCCTGGAGGCCGACTACCGCGACCTGCACGCCCACCCCGAACTCGCCTTCCAGGAGAAGCGGACCGCGGCCCTCGTCGCCGACCGGCTCGCCGCCCAGGGCGGCTGGGAGATCACCACCGGCGTCGGCCGCACCGGCGTGGTCGCCGTCCTGCGCAACGGCGAGGGCCCCGTGGTCATGGTCCGCGCCGACATGGACGCGTTACCCGTCAAGGAGGCCACCGGGCTGCCCTACGCGAGCGAGGTGACCGCCACCGACGACTCCGGCACCGAGGTCCCCGTCATGCACGCCTGCGGGCACGACCTGCACGTGGCCGCCCTGATCGGAGCCTGCGCCCTCTTCGCCCGCAACCGGCAGGCCTGGCGCGGCACCGTCGTCGCCGTCTTCCAGCCCGGCGAGGAGAGCGGGTACGGCGCCCGCGCGATGGTCGACGACGGCCTCTTCGAACGCTTCCCGCGCCCCGACGTGATCCTCGGCCAGCACGTCGGCCCCGGCCCGGTCGGCCTCGTCGCCACCTGCCCCGGCACCGTCATGGGCGCCACCGACTCGATCACCGTACGGCTCTTCGGCCGCGGCGGACACGGCTCCAAGCCCGAAGCGGCCGTGGACCCCGTGCTGATGGCCGCCTCCCTCGTGCTCCGGCTCCAGACCGTGGTCTCCCGGGAGATCTCCGCACAGGAGCCCGTCGTGGTCACCGTCGGCAAGCTGCACGCCGGCACCACCGCCGCCGTCATCCCCGACACCGCCGAACTCGGCATCAACGTCCGCACCAGCTCGGCCCCCGTCCGCGAGAAGGTCATCGCCGCCATCGAGCGCCTCGCCCGGGCCGAGTCGGCCGCCGCCGGCGCCACCGCGGACCCGGAGATCACCCACGTCTACCACCTCCCCATGACCGTCAACGACACCCCGAGCGCCGAGAAGGTCGCCGAGGTGCACCGCGCCCACTTCGGCGCGGCCGCCGTCATGACCATGGGGCCGACCACCGCCAGCGAGGACTTCGGCATCCTCGCCACCGCCGCCGAAGCCCCCTCCGTCTACTGGTTCTACGGCGGGCTCGACCCGCAGGCCTTCGGCGAGGCCTTCGCCGCCGGCCGCCTCGACGACCTCCCGCAGAACCACTCCGCCGAGTTCGCCCCCGTCCCCGGCCCGGCCCTCCTCGTCGGCATCGAGTCCATGGCCACCGCCGCCCTCGCCTGGCTCTCCGCGGACGGGGGCGAGACGGCATGACGGCAGACCGGCCGCACGTGCTCGTCCTGCACCGCTGGCGGGACACCCACGCGCGCTACGCCGACTACCTCGACCACGAGGCCAACCGCGTCACCTACGTGAGCACCGAACTCGGACGCGCCTCGCTGCCCGCGTCCGCCGCAGCGGTCTCCACCGTCGGTGCCACCGACGACCTGCCCGCGGTCCGCACCGCCGTCGCCGCCCTCGCCGCCGAGTTCGGCACCCCCGAACGGCTCGTCGCCCTCAACGAAGGCGACCTTGACACCGCCGCCGTCGTCCGCGAGGAATTCGGCATACCCGGCCAGGGCCCCGCCGCCCTCGCCGTCTTCCGCGACAAGCTCCTCATGTGCCGCACCGCCCGGGCCGCCGGCCTGCCGGTGCCCGCCTTCGCCCCCGCCCCCGACCCGGCGGCCGTACGGGAGTTCGGCCGCGTCCACGGCTGGCCGCTCATCGTCAAACCGCACCGGGGCACCGCCAGCCGCGGGGTCCTCCTGGTCCGCTCGGCCGCCGACCTCGACGGCCTCACCGGGCTGGCCGCGGACCTCGCCGCCGAGCCGTACCTCGTACAGGCCTACGTGGACGCCCCGATCCTGCACATCGACGGCCTCTGGACCGGGGACTCGCTCGGCAGCTGGACCGCCTCCCGCTACGTCGGAGGCACCTGCGCCGACTTCACCCAGGGCAACTGGCTGGGCTCCGTCGAGGAGGACGACCCGGCGCTGCTCGCCTCCGTCGAGGTCTTCGCCGCCGCCGTCGGCGCCGCCCTCGGCGGGGACCAGCCCTGGGTGTTCCACCTGGAGGCCTTCGTCACCGCTCCCGCCGAGGACGGCCGCCCCGGCCTGGTCTTCCTGGAGTGCGGGGCCCGGGTCGGCGGCGGGGAGATCCCCTTCACCTGGCGCGACGTGCACGGCATCGACCTGATGTCCGCCGCCGTGGACATCCAGCTCGGCCGCACGCCCGTCCTGCCCTCCCTCAAGACCGCGGACGTGGGCGGCTACCTCCTGCTCCCGCTCCCGGTGCCCGCCCCGTGCCTGGTCGAACGGGCCGGCTGGGAGACCGAACCGGCCCCCGGCCGGCTGCCGTACGCCGTGCTGCACGCCCCCGTCGGCAGCGTGGTCCCGCCCGTCGGCGGCTACGAGCACGTCGGCACCCGCTTCCGCTTCCGAGGCCCCTCCACCCGGGAGGTCGAGGCCGCCATCAACGAGGCCGCGCGCGGTTTCCGGCTCACCTGCAGACCGGTACGGGACTGACGCCCGCCGCCCCCACCCCCACGACTCCTGAACCGCACCACCCCGTCCTGCATGCCGGGGGCCGGGCCGTGCGCCCCGCATCCGAAAGGAACCCACCGTGGTCGCCATGACCTCTGAACGCCGCCGCCTGATCCTCGTCGGCAGCCGGATACGCCAGTACCGGGAGTACGCCCTCGCCTCCCTCGCCCAGCAGTACGAGGTGACCCTGATCGCCCCCGAGGCGCCCACCTGGCAGTCCCGCTACGTGGAGACCCACCGCATCGGCGACACCACGGACGCGGCCAAGCTCCACGCCCCCGTCGCCGACCTGCGCGGCGAGGTCGCCGACGCGGCCATCGTCACCTGGGACGAGTGGTCGCTCGTGGCCGTCTCCACGGTCGCCCGGCGCCTGGGCATGCGGGCCATGGATCCGGCCGCCGCCCGCATCTGCCGCGACAAGTACGCCACCCGCAAGGCCCTCGCGGCCGCGGGCATGGCCGCGGTGCAGCACGTACCGGCCGCGAGCGAGGACGAGGCCGTCGCCGCCGCCGAGGCCATCGGCTACCCCGTCGTCGTCAAGCCCCGGACCCTCGGCGGCAGCTTCGGCGTCATGATGGCCCGCGACGCCGACGGCCTGCGCCGGGCCTACCGGCTCGCCGCCACCAGCCGCCTCCAGGGCGCGGGCACCGCCGACACCGTCCTCATCGAGGAGTTCGTCGAGGGCCCCGAACTCAGCGTGGACAGCACCGTCGTGGACGGCGTGGCCACCCCCGTGTGCGTGGCCCGCAAGCGGCTCGGTGCCCACCCGTACTTCGAGGAGGTCGGCCACCTGGTGACCCGGTGGCAGGACGAGCCCTGGGCGGAGGCCGTCACCGAACTGGTCCGCGACGCGCACCGGGCGGTCGGCGTCGACTACGGCGTCACCCACACCGAACTGCGCGTCAGCGCCGACGGCCCCCGGCTCATCGAGCTCAACGGCCGCCTCGGCGGCGACCTCATCCCGCACCTCAACCGGCTGGCCACCGGCGTGGACCTGGCCCGGGCCGCCGCGAGCATCGCCTTCGCCGAGACCCCCGACATCACCCCCACCCGGGCCCTGAACGCCGAGGTCCGCTTCCTCTACCCGGCCTACGACGGCACCGTGGACCGGGTCGTCCTGCCCGCCCCCGAGGAGGTGGACGGACTCGTCGAGGCCGTCGCCCTGGTCGAGCCCGGCGACGAGCTGCTCCTCCCGCCGCGCGGCCTGACCCCGCGCTCCGCCGCCCTCGTGGCCGTCGGCGCCACCCCCGCCGACACCCGCCGCAGCCTCGACCGGGCCGAATCCCTCTCCCGTACCGAGGTCACCGGGGTCGCCGCGCACAAGCTCGGCGCCCGCGTGGAGAACGCCGTCACCCGGCGCTTCTTCGACCACGAGCGCACCCCCCGCCGGATGACCGTCTCCGGGGTGCGCGGGGTCGAATGGTTCCGCTACGGCGCGGGCGGCGGCGAGGGCCTCAACCGCCCCGTCTTCCTCAGCGCCGCCGACGTGGCCGGCCTCGAACGCGACCTGGGCGGCCTCTTCGACCTCCTCACCTCGGTCCCCGACCGCCTCTTCCGCGGGGACCTGCGCGCCTTCGCCCACGCCGTCGGCATGTCCCCCACCCAGACCGAACTGGTCCTGCGCGGATCCGCCCCCGCACTCGCCCCGCTCTCCCGGGCCGACCTCTACCGCGAGATCGACGGCTTCCGGGTCATGGAGCTCAACACCGGCTCCTCCCTCGGCGGCTGGCAGATGGGCGAGTTCGCCCGCGCCCTGATCAAGGACGAGGAGTTCGCCCGCTTCGCCGCCGCCGAGGACCTCGTCTACCCCGATCCGCTCGCCCGCATCACCGAGGTGCTGCGCCGGCAGGCCCCGTCCCTCGCCGGCATCGAGCGCCCCCGGCTCGCGATCACCGACTGGCCCGAGGGCTTCGAGAAGTCCAAGTGCTGGATGGAGTTCGTCGTCCCCGCCTTCGAGCAGCTCGGCTTCGACCCCGTCGTCTGCCACCTCGGCGAGTTCACCTACGAGAACGGCCGGGTCCGCCACGGCGGCCGCGACGTGGACGTGGTCTACCGGATGTTCCTGCCCGGCGAGATGCCCGACGAGCCCCGCACCTACGCGCTCGTCAACCCCCTCCTCGACGCCGTCGAGGCCGGCAAGGTCGAGCTGTTCGCCCCGCTCGACTGCGAGCTGTACGGCAACAAGGGCAGCCTCGCCATGCTCAGCGACGAGCGCAACCGCGCCGCCTTCGGCGAAGAGGAGCGCGCCCTCGTCGACCGCATCCTGCCCTGGACCCGCTTCGTCCGCGACGAGAAGGTCACCCACGAGGGCGAGAGGATCGACCTCCTGCCCTACGCCATCGCCAACAAGGACCACCTCGTCCTCAAGCCCACGCTGCTCTACGGCGGGGTCGGCGTCACCCCCGGCTGGACCACCGACCAGAAGGAGTGGGTGGAGAAGCTCCACCAGGCCGTCGCCGGACCGTACGTCCTCCAGCAGCGGCTGCTGCCCACCACCGAGCGCTTCCTCTCCGAAGACGGCGTGACCTGCGAGGACATGGCCGTCGCCTACGGGACCCTGATGGTCGACGGCAAGTACGCCGGCACCCTGGCCCGCGGGGTCACCGACCCCGCCGTGGGCATCGTCAGCATGCTGCGCGGCGCCCAGATCGGCTGCGCCTTCCACGTGGCCGGCCCCGGCGCCGGGGAGGTGGACGGCAAGTGACCGACACCGGGAACGGGGCCGGGAGCCCGCCGGAGGCCCCCTCCGGCGGCCCGGACCCCGCCGGGGGCTCGACGCTCTGGCGCGATGCCGAGTTCCTCAAGTTCTGGTCCGGGGAGGCGATCTCGCAGATCGGCGCCCAGGTGACCACCCTCGCGCTGCCGCTGACCGCGGTCCTGGCCCTCGACGCCAGCTCTTCCCAGGTCGGCTTCGTCAACGCCGCCTCCTACGCCCCGTTCCTGGTCGTCACCCTCCTGGTCGGCGTCTGGGTGGACCGGGTCCGGCGCCGCCCGCTGATGATCGCCGCCAACGCGGGCCGGGCCCTGCTGGTCACCGCCGTGCCGCTGCTGGCCGTACTCGACCTGCTGCGCATCGAGTACGTGTACGTGGCGGCCCTGCTCATCGGGGTCCTCACCGTCGTCTTCGACGTCGCCTACCAGTCCTACCTGCCGACCCTCGTCGGCAAGGAGCACCTCGTCGAGGGCAACAGCAAGCTCCAGGGCACCAGTTCGCTGGCCCAGATCGGCGGGCCCGGGCTCGCCGGCCTGCTCATCGGCTGGGTCACCGCCCCCTACGCCCTCCTGATCAACGGCGCCTCGTACCTCGTGTCCGTGGTCACCCTGCTCGCCGTCCGCCGGCCCGAGCCGGCCCCCGTGCCGCAGCAGCAGCGCACCGGCCTGCGGCAGAGCATCGGGGAGGGCATCCGGATCATCTGGGACAGCGCCCACCTGCGCGCCTGCGCCCTCCAGTCCGGGCTGTACAACCTGTGCTGGATGTCCCTCCAGACCGTGTTCGTGCTCTACGCGGCCCGCACCCTGGACCTGTCACCGGGCACCATCGGACTGCTGCTCGGCACCGGCGCGGTGGGCTCCCTGCTCGGCTCGTTCGTCGCCCAGTGGCTCAAGGGCGTGCTCGGACTCGGGCCCGCCATCCTCTGGGCGCTGCTGCTCTGCTGCCTGGCCCCGGCGGTCATCCCGCTGGCCCCGGCGAACGGCGGCGTGCTCTCCCTCGGCCTGTTCGTGGCCGCCTTCGCGCTGATCGGCGCCGGCGGCACCATGGCCAACATCCACATCATCAGCCTGCGCCAGTCCATCACCCCGGACCAGCTCCTGGGCCGGATGAACGCCGGATACCGGTTCGTCTCCTGGGGCACCCTGCCGCTCGGCGCGCTCCTCGGCGGCTGGCTCGGCGACCTCATCGGGCTCCGCGAGACCCTGTTCGCGACGGCCGTGGCCTTCCTGTCCGCGGTGCTGGTGGTCCTGCTGTCGCCGGTGTGGCGGCTCAAGGACTTCCCGCCGCAGCTCGGCGCCGAGCCCCGGAAGCAGGAGGTCTCATGACCACCGCAGCGGCCGGCGGGGCGTACGGCGCCCTGCTGGCCCGCCGGACCGGCTGGGGGCGCTCCGACGCTGTCAGCCGGATCCTGGCCGCCGCCGGCGCCCCGGGGGTGCTGTCGATGGCCGGGGGCATCCCCGCCGCCGACAGCTTCCCCGTGGACCGCCTGGCCGAGGCCGCGGACCGGGTGCTCTCCCGGTCCGCCGTCGCCGCCCTCCAGTACGCGCCGACCGACGGCATCGCCGCGATGCGCGAGGTGGTCGCGGCCCGGGCCACCGCCACCGGGGCCCCGGCCGGCCCCGGCCGGGTGATGGTCACGGCGGGCAGCCAGCAGGGCCTGGACCTGGTGGCCCAGACCCTGGTGGACGAGGGCGACGAGGTGGCCCTCGACGATCCCAGCTACCTGGGCGCCGTCCAGGTCTTCCGGCGGGCCGGGGCCCGGCTGCTGCCGGTCCCCGGGGACCGGGAGGGCATGCGCACCGACGCCCTGGAGGAGCGGCTGGCCGCCGGGGCCCGGCCCAAACTCGTCTACGTCGTCCCGCACTTCCACAATCCGACGGGCGCGGTGCTGTCCGAGGAGCGGCGCCGCCGGCTGGCCGCGCTGGCCGAGCGCTACGGCTTCCTGATCGTGGAGGACGACCCGTACGGGGACCTGGCCTTCGAGGGGGCCCGGCTGCCGTCCGCCGACGTGCACACCGGGCGGGTGGTCCGCCTGATGAGCCTGTCCAAGACGGTCTGCCCCGGGCTGCGGGTGGCCGGGCTGGTGGCGCCCGAGGGGCTGATCGGCGAGCTCGTCGCCACCAAGCAGTGCAGCGACCTGCAGACCAACACCTTCGGGCAGTACCTGCTCGCCGACCTCCTGGGCGACCCGGAGTTCCTGCCCGCCCACCTCGCCGGACTGCGCGCCCTGTACGGCGGCCGGGCCCGCGACATGGAGCGCGAACTGCGCCGCGGACTGCCCTGGCTGGAGTTCGAACGGCCGCGGGGCGGGCTGTTCTTCTGGTGCAGACTGGGCGATCCGCGGGTGTCCTCGGACCGGCTGTACGAACACGCCCTGGCCGAAGGGGTGGCGATCGTGCCCGGGACGCCGTTCTGCATCGAGGAGGACGGTGCGCGCGTCCTGCGGCTGTCCTTCGCCTCCCTGGACGCCGCCCAGCGCCAGGAAGGGGTGTCCCGGCTGGCCTCCGCATACGAGAAGGCCTGCACGGACCGGCCCTGACCCCGGGCCCGCCACCCCCGCACCACCCCGACTCACCGCTCTCCCTCACACCCAAGAAGGAGCATGGCAGTGGCAACGTCCTCACTCGTCTCGGTGACAGCCGAATCCCTGGTGGCCAGGCTGTTCCAGGTGATCGACTCGCGCGCGTGGGACCGGCTCGGCGAGGTCTTCGCCCCCGACGCCGTGTACGAGCGTCCCGGGTACCCCGCGCTGGCCGGCCTGGAGCGGATCCGGCACTTCTACGAGCACGAGCGGATCATCACGGCAGGGGCCCACGAGGTCGAGCACGTGACCGGCGGGCTGGCCGCGGCCGCCTGCTGGGGCCGGTTCGCGGGCACGGGCAGGAACGGCGAGGCGCTGGACGAGGGCTTCGCCGACACGTACGTCGTCCGGGACGGGAAGATCGAGCACCGCAAGACGTTCTTCTACCGCGCGGCCATCTGAGCCCACTGCCGTCCGAACGCACGGCCGTCCGAGCGCGCGGCCGTCCGAGCGCACGGCCGTTCGTGCGCACGGCGGTCCGTGCGCGCGGCGGTCCGTGCGCACCGGCGGCGGGCGGCCCGGCGGCCGCCCGCCGTACGTTCCCGCTACTTCCTGCCGCCCAGGATCGAGCCCAGCAGGTCGCCCAGGTCCGGGGACTGCGCCGGGGCGGCACCCGGTGCCGCCCCGGAGGCCGCGCCGCCCTTGCCGGACGCCCGCTTGGCGAGGACCGCCAGCAGGACCGGGATCAGCATCTCGATCACCCGGGCGACGGTGGCCGGGGGCAGGCCCGTCTTCTTGGCCACGGCGGCGGCCACCGGCTTGCTCACCTTGGCGAGGACCCCCGCCATCAGCCCGCCGCTCAGCAGCCCGCCGCCCAGGGTGGCCACGCCCTGCAGGGGCGGCTCCGAGACCTCGGCGAAGGCCCGGCGCGCCTCCTCGCCCTCCGCGTCCTCCCCGGCGGCCTTGTCCTGGAGCCCTCCGGCGAGGGCGCCGGCGGTCGTCCGGACCACCTCCCGCGCCCCGGAGGAGTCGGTGCCCAGGAGCCCGGCGATCTCGCCCAGCCTGTCGTCTCCGAGCTCGTTGAGGACGTCGGTTTCGAAGGAATCTTCGCTCATGGCCGAAACGCTACGTCCGTACCGGTCTGTCGGCACGTTGGGTCAAGAAAAAATAAAACCGGAATCCGCCGTGCAACCGTCGGCGGGGGATCCGGGTCGTACATGGCGTCGGCACTTCCGGGAGGGATCCGGGGGGATCGGGAAGTCCCGACGGGGGAGGGGAAAGCGCGAGGGGGTTGCGGCCGCAGGGTCGGAACCCCCTTGCTGTTCCCCGAGTTGTCCACAGGCAGGCCGCGGTGTCGGCGCGCGGCGGTACCGTCGAGCCATGTCGAATCTGGCAGTGGTCGAAGGGGTGCTGGAGCGGATCACGTACGCCAACGAGGAGAGCGGCTACACCGTCGCCCGTGTGGACACGGGCCGCGGGGCCGGGGACCTCCTCACGGTGGTCGGGTCCCTCCTCGGCGCGCAGCCCGGCGAGTCGCTGCGGATGGAGGGCCGCTGGGGCTCCCACCCGCAGTACGGCCGGCAGTTCACCGTGGAGAACTACTCCACCCTGCTGCCCGCCACCGTGCAGGGCATCCGCCGCTACCTGGGCTCCGGGCTGATCAAGGGCATCGGCCCGCGGATCGCCGAGCGGATCGTCGACCACTTCGGCATCGACACCCTGGACGTCATCGAGCAGGAGCCGAAGCGGCTGGTCGAGGTGCCCGGGCTCGGCCCCAAGCGGACCCGGCTCATCGGCGCCGCCTGGGAGGAGCAGAAGGCCATCAAGGAGGTCATGGTCTTCCTCCAGGGCGTCGGCGTCTCCACCTCCATCGCCGTCCGCATCTACAAGAAGTACGCCGACGCCTCCATCTCCGTGGTCCGCAACCAGCCCTACCGGCTCGCCGCCGACGTCTGGGGCATCGGCTTCCTCACCGCCGACCGGATCGCCCAGGCGGTCGGCATACCCCACGACAGCCCCGAGCGGGTGAAGGCCGGACTCCAGTACGCCCTGTCCCAGTCCACCGACCAGGGGCACTGCTTCCTGCCCGAGGACCGGCTGATCGCCGACGGGGTCAAGCTCCTCCAGGTGGACACCGGCCTGGTCATCGACTGCCTGGCCGAACTCGCCGCCCAGGACGAAGGGGTGGTCCGCGAGAGCGTCCCCGCCCCGGACGGCGGGCCCCCGCTGACCGCCGTCTACCTCGTCCCCTTCCACCGCGCCGAACTCTCCCTCGCCGGCCAGATCCGGCGCCTGCTCGGGGCCGCCGAGGACCGCATGGCGGCCTTCGGCGAGGTGGACTGGGACAAGGCGCTCGGCTGGCTGGCGGGACGCACCGGCGCCACCCTCGCCCCCGAGCAGCGCGACGCCGTCCGGCTGGCCCTCACCAGCAAGGTCGCCGTGCTCACCGGCGGCCCGGGCTGCGGCAAGTCCTTCACCGTCCGCTCGATCGTGGAGCTGGCCCGGGCCAAGAAGGCCAAAGTGGTGCTCGCGGCACCCACCGGCCGGGCCGCCAAGCGGCTCGCCGAGCTCACCGGGGCCGAGGCCTCCACCGTGCACCGGCTGCTCGAACTCAAACCCGGCGGGGACGCGGCGTACGACCGGGACCGGCCCCTCGACGCCGACCTGGTCGTCGTGGACGAGGCCTCGATGCTGGACCTCCTGCTGGCCAACAAACTGGTCAAGGCGGTGGCCCCGGGGGCGCACCTGCTGCTCGTCGGCGATGTGGACCAGCTGCCCTCGGTGGGCGCCGGCGAGGTGCTGCGGGACCTGCTGGCCGAGGGCGGCCCGGTGCCCGCCGTCCGGCTGACCCGCATCTTCCGGCAGGCCCAGCAGTCCGGGGTGGTCACCAACGCGCACCGGATCAACACGGGCCTGCCGCCCCTCACCGACGGCCTGCCGGACTTCTTCCTGTTCCCCGAGGAGGACACCGAGGCGGCCGGCCGACTCGCGGTGGACGTGGCGGCCCGCCGCATCCCGGCCCGCTTCGGCCTCGACCCGCGGCGCGACGTGCAGGTCCTCGCGCCCATGCACCGCGGCCCGGCGGGCGCGGGCCACCTGAACGGGCTGCTCCAGCAGGCCGTCACCCCGGCCCGGCCGGACCTCCCCGAGAAGCGGTTCGGCGGCCGGGTCTTCCGGGTGGGCGACAAGGTCACGCAGATCCGCAACAACTACGACAAGGGCGCCAACGGGGTCTTCAACGGCACCGTCGGCGTGGTGACCGCGCTCAACCTCGACGACCAGCGGCTGACGGTCCGCACCGACGAGGACGAGGAGGTCGCGTACGACTTCGACGAACTCGACGAGCTCGCACACGCCTACGCCGTGACGATCCACCGCTCCCAGGGGAGTGAATACCCTGCCGTGGTGATCCCCGTCACCACCGGGGCCTGGATGATGCTCCAGCGGAACCTGCTCTACACCGCGGTCACCCGGGCCCGGAAGCTGGTCGTCCTGGTCGGCTCCCGCAAGGCGCTGGGACAGGCGGTGCGCACCGTTTCCGCAGGCAGGAGGTACACCGCGGTGGCCCATAGGCTGTCCGGCCGTATACCGGTGGGAAACATCACCTAGGGTTTCCGCTTTCGCGGTGGAGCGGGCAGGATAGAAAGGTTGGCGGCACTCAGTGCCGCCCAAGGGCCCGAAGTCCGACCCCGAGTGCACTCTCCTGCGCCAAATGGGGGAAGGTAGAGGCAGTCAGGGCACCTCGAAGAAGAGGCACTACGTCGGTGAGGGATGACGTGAGCGACAACTCTGTAGTACTGCGGTACGCGGACGGTGAATACACCTACCCGGTGGTCGACAGCACCGTCGGCGACAAGGGCTTCGACATCGCGAAGCTCCGCGCCCAGACCGGTCTGGTCACCCTGGACAGCGGCTACGGCAACACCGCTGCCTATAAATCCGCGATCACCTACCTGGACGGCGAGCAGGGCATCCTGCGCTACCGCGGGTACCCGATCGAGCAGCTGGCGGAGCGCTCGACCTTCATCGAGGTCGCGTACCTGCTGATCAACGGCGAACTGCCGACGGTCGACCAGCTCGCGTCGTTCCGCAACGAGATCACCCAGCACACGCTGCTGCACGAGGACGTCAAGCGCTTCTACGACGGCTTCCCGCGCGACGCCCACCCGATGGCCATGCTGTCCTCCGTGGTCAGCGCGCTGTCCACCTTCTACCAGGACAGCCACAACCCGTTCGACGAGAAGCAGCGCCACCTCTCGACGATCCGCCTGCTGGCCAAGCTCCCGACCATCGCGGCCTACGCGTACAAGAAGTCGGTCGGCCACCCGGTCGTCTACCCGCGCAACGACCTCGGCTACGTCGAGAACTTCCTGCGCATGACCTTCTCCGTGCCGGCCCAGGAGTACGAGCTCGACCCGGTCGTCGTCTCGGCGCTCGACAAGCTGCTGATCCTGCACGCGGACCACGAGCAGAACTGCTCGACCTCCACCGTCCGCCTGGTCGGCTCCTCGCAGGCCAACATGTTCGCGTCGATCTCCGCGGGCATCAGCGCCCTGTGGGGCCCGCTGCACGGTGGCGCCAACCAGTCGGTCCTGGAGATGCTCGAGGGCATCCAGGCCAACGGCGGCGACGTCGACTCCTTCATCAACAAGGTGAAGAACAAGGAGGACGGCGTCCGCCTGATGGGCTTCGGCCACCGCGTCTACAAGAGCTTCGACCCCCGGGCGAAGATCATCAAGGCGGCTGCGCACGATGTCCTCTCGGCGCTCGGCAAGTCCGACGAGCTGCTCGACATCGCGCTCAAGCTGGAGGAGCACGCGCTCTCCGACGACTACTTCGTCCAGCGCAACCTGTACCCGAACGTGGACTTCTACACGGGTCTGATCTACCGCGCCATGGGCTTCCCGACCGAGATGTTCACCGTGCTCTTCGCGCTCGGCCGGCTCCCCGGCTGGATCGCCCAGTGGCACGAGATGATCAAGGAGCCGGGTTCCCGCATCGGCCGCCCGCGCCAGATCTACACCGGCGAGGTCCTGCGCGACTTCGTCCCGGTCGAGGCCCGCTGACACCGGCAGCCCCGCCCCTGCCGCCGCACGCGGCGGACCCGAGCAGCAAAGAAGCGCCCCGCCGTCGATCCCCCCACGGGTCGACGGACGGGGCGCTTCCCCATCCCCGGTCCGGGTTCCCCCCACGGGACCCGTTCCGGGCGTCTGTGCGGAGCCGTCGTACGGCTCCAAGAGCGGTCTGCCGGGACCCGTACGTGTCGGGAGGGCCGCTCAAAGCTCCCCGCGGAGGCACGCGCCCCGGCCTGCGGACGCCCGGACGTCCCCCAAGACGTCCGCCGAACGTCCCCCAAGACGTTCTTGGCATCGCCTCATTAGACTCGCCCTCCCCCCGATTGGTTACGCCACCCCCCATGTGATCTGTGTCTCTTGTGAAGAACAGGTGCGGGAAATGCGGAGGCCGCCCCCCGTAGGAGGCGGCCCGATGGCGCGTGAATCGCTGGATCGAAGGCCTCTGATCAGCGGAAAGAGCGCAGTCGAAGGCTGTTGGTCACCACGAAGACCGAAGAGAAGGCCATCGCGGCTCCCGCGATCATCGGATTGAGCAGTCCCGCCGCGGCCAGCGGCAGCGCCGCCACGTTGTAACCGAAGGCCCAGAACAGGTTGCCCTTGATCGTGGCCAGGGTCCGGCGGGCGAGCCGGATGGCGTCCGCCGCCACCCGCAGGTCCCCGCGCACCAGGGTCAGGTCGCCCGCCTCGATGGCCGCGTCGGTGCCCGTGCCCATCGCGAGCCCCAGGTCCGCCTGGGCGAGCGCCGCCGCGTCGTTGACCCCGTCGCCCACCATGGCGACCGTACGGCCCTCCGCCTGCAGGCGCTTGACCACGTCCACCTTGTCCTGCGGCAGCACCTCGGCGATCACCTCGTCGATGCCCACCTCGCGGGCCACCGTCTCGGCCACGGCCTTGTTGTCGCCGGTCAGCAGCACGGGGGTGAGGCCGAGGGCGCGCAGCCGGGCCACGGCCTCGGCGCTGGTCTCCTTGACCGCGTCCGCGACCGTCAGGACCCCGCGGGCGGCCCCGTCCCAGGCCACCGCCACCGCCGTACGCCCGTCCGCCTCGGCGGCGGCCTTGGCCTCGGCCAGGGCGGGCGGCAGGGCGATCGACCGGTCGGCGAGCAGCTGCTCCCGGCCCACCAGCACGGCGTGGCCGTCCACCATGCCCCGGACCCCGAGTCCGGGCACGTTCTCGAAGCCCTCGGGCACCGGCAGGGAGCCGGCGCGCTCGGCGGCGCCGGCCGCCACCGCCCGGGCCACCGGGTGCTCGGAGGCGTGCTCCAGGGCGCCCGCGAGGCGCAGCAGCTGCCGCTCGTCCACCCCGTCGGCGGCGAAGACCCCGTGCAGGGCCATGCGGCCCGTGGTGACCGTGCCGGTCTTGTCGAGGACCACGGTGTCGACCCGGCGGGTGGACTCCAGCACCTCCGGCCCCTTGATCAGGATGCCCAGCTGGGCGCCGCGGCCGGTGCCGACGAGCAGGGCGGTCGGGGTGGCCAGGCCCAGGGCGCAGGGGCAGGCGATGATCAGGACCGCCACGGCGGCGGTGAAGGCGGCCGTCGGGTTGTCGGTGGCCAGCAGCCAGCCGGCCCAGGTGGCCAGGGCCATGACGAGCACGACGGGCACGAAGAACGCGGAGATCCGGTCGGCGAGCCGCTGGACCTCGGCCTTGCCGTTCTGCGCGTCCTCGACGAGCTTCGCCATGCGCGCCAGCTGGGTGTCCGCGCCGACCCGGGTGGCCTCGACGACCAGTCGGCCCGCCGCGTTGACGGTGGCGCCGGTGACGGTGTCGCCCACGCCGACGTCCACCGGCACGGACTCGCCGGTCAGCATCGAGGCGTCCACGGCGGAGCTGCCCTCGACCACGGTGCCGTCCGTGGCGATCTTCTCGCCGGGGCGGACGAGGAACCGGTCGCCGACCGCAAGCCGGGAGACGGGGATCCGCACCTCGGTCCCGTCGCGCAGCACGGTGACGTCCTTGGCGCCGAGTTCCAGCAGGGCCCTCAGGGCGGCGCCCGCCTTCCGCTTGGAGCGGGCCTCCAGGTAGCGGCCGAGCAGGATGAAGGTGACGACCCCGGCCGCGACCTCCAGGTAGATGGTGGAGGCGCCGTCGGCGGCCGAGGCGGTGAAGTCGAAGCCGTGGCGCATGCCGCGCATGCCGGCGTGCCCGAAGAACAGGGCCCACAGGGACCAGCCGAAGGCGGCCAGGGTGCCGACGGACACCAGGGTGTCCATGGTGGCGGCGCCGTGCCGGGCGTTGGTCCAGGCGGCCCGGTGGAAGGGGAGGCCGCCCCAGAGCACGACCGGGGCCGCGAGGTACAGGGACCACCACTGCCACAGGTCGAACTGGAGGGCCGGGACCATGGCGAGCAGCACCACTGGGGCGGACAGCACGGCCGAGACCGCCAGCCGGCGGCGCAGGGCGGCGAGCTCGCGGTCGCGCGCGGGGGCCTGCCCGGCCTGCTCGGCCTGCTCGGAGCCCTCGGGGGTGTCCGCCGCTTCCGCCGCATGCGCGGTGGCGGCGGGGGAGTCCGTGCCGGCGGCGGCCGCGGGGGCCGGTGCGGTTGCCGGGGGCGCGGCGGCCGAGGGGGGCTCCTCGGCGGTGTAGCCGGTCTTCACCACGGTGGCGATGAGGTCCGCCACCTCGGTGCCGGCCGGGTAGGACACCCGGGCCTTCTCGGTGGCGTAGTTCACCGTGGCGGTGACGCCCTCCATGCGGTTGAGCTTCTTCTCGATGCGGGCTGCGCAGGAGGCGCAGGTCATCCCGCCGATCGACAGCTCGACCAGGGAGGCCGGGCCGGTGGCCGGGGCCGCTTCGGTCGGTTCTTCGTGCACGGTGCTGCTGCTCATGTCCGAGCTCCAGAAGGGAGGGCCGGACCGTACGGAACCAGTATCAGCTGGACGGCACGGTCCGGCGGGAATCTGCTGGTCAGGCCTGGCCGGCGAGCTCGTAGCCCGCCTCGTCCACGGCGGCGCGGACCGCCTCGGCGTCCAGCGGGGCGGCCGAGATCACCGTGACCTCGCCGGTGGCGGCCACGGCCTTGACCGAGGAGACGCCGGGCAGCGCGGAGAGCTCGGCGGTCACGGCCCCCTCGCAGTGGCCGCAGGTCATGCCGGTGACCCGGTAGACCGTGGTGACGGTGCCGACCTGCACGGCGGCCGCACCGTCGTGGCAGGAGCCCGTGCTGGAGCAGCAGGAGGCGGCGGGCTGCTGGGTGTCCGTCTCGGCGGTCATCTCGTTCTCCTCTATCGGGGTCGTACGGGTGGTCGTACGGGTCCTGCCGGTGCAGAAGCCGCACGGCGTGCCAAGTCTGTCGGCGGGCGGCGGCGGAAGGTTCCACCGGGGCTCGCCGTGTTGACAACACTATACCCCCAGGGGGTATTCCCTCCAGGGCTTGTGGCCGCTCCTCCGCCTCGTTCGGCCGGACGGGTGGGTGTGCGTGCCACGTAAATGTCCCATATGTCGGAGTCGGGGGCGCTGATCCCGGTCATGGCCGTCGCCGGGACCCTGGTCGGCAGCGCCCGGTTCGCGGTCCGTCGGGGCGTGCTGCTGCTGGTGGTCGTGCTCGGGCCGGCGGAGGTGATGGGCCTCGGCATCCTGCTGAGGGGCCTGCGCGGCGGGCTGATCACCCGCTGGTCCTGGCCGGTGCGGCTCCCGAGGGCAGCGCCCTCGTGCTCTCCGGGGCGGCGGCCACGGGCTTCGGCTTCCTGGTCCCGCTGTTCTTCGTGGTGACCGGGATCGAGTCCGACCTGCACTCCCGGCCCGCCGGCGGCCGCACCCTGCTGCCCCTGCCCCTGCCCCCGCTCCTGCTGCTGTTCCTCGCGGTGCGGGCGCTGCCCCTGCCGGTCTTCCCGCTGCTCGGGCTCGGGTCCGGGCCGGGGGCGGGACCGGGCGGGCGGCCGGGCCGCGGCCCCGGCCCGGAGCGGGTCAGCGGCTCGGGGTCGTGGTGACCATCGGCTCCAGGTAGCGCAGCAGTACGGTCTTCAGCTCGGCCGCGTACGCCGCCCGCTCCGCGCCCTCGTGCGCCAGGATCAGGTCGAGCCCGGACTTGAAGATGCCGAGCACCGTGACGGCGACCCGGGTCAGCTGCTCGGGCGGGGTGCCGGGGGCGAAGGTCTGCAGGATGCCCTCGATCCGGGTGACCAGCCCGGCGTGCAGCTCCTCGTGCTCCTGGGTGATGCCCGGGATCCCCGAGCCGTGCATGAGGGCCCAGAAGGCCGGGTTCTCGCAGTTGAACTCGATGACCGGGTCGAGGACCGCGTCGATCAGCAGGGGCAGCGGCAGCCGCAGGTTCTCGGGCAGGAAGGCCTGCCCGTGCATCTCGTGGGCGCGGTGCAGCAGCTGCCCGCCCAGCTCGATGGCGATGGCCTCCTTGTTCGGGAAGAACTGGTACAGCGTCCCCGGGGAGACGCCCGCCTCGCGGGCGATGGCGTTGGTGCTCGCGGCGGCGTAGCCGTTGCGGCAGAACACTCCGGCGGCGGCCTCCAGCAGCTGCGCGATGCGGCGCTCGCCGCGGGCCTGGCGGCGGCGCGGCTTGGCGGCCCCGGGCTCGCCCGCGGCCTCCAGGGCGGCGGCCGCCTCGTCGAGCCCCCGGCTGCTGCTGCGCCGGCGCAGGCTCGCCCGCGCGTCGGCGCCGGGGTCCCGGGTGCCGGTCTCCCCGGCTTCCGGCTGCCGGGTCTCCGGCTGCCGGGTCTCCGGCTCCTGGATGTCCTGCTTCCTGGGCTGGGGCACGGCTCATCCCTTACTTCTCAGGGGTGATTGACAAACGCGAGAGGTCGCTCGCATTCTTGGGGAACGCGAGCGATCACTCGTGTTTGCCAGTCTATGGCAATGGACGACCCGTCTCCGGGTCACGGTGAAGGGGACACCGCGTCATGTCCGTAGTCAAGAAAGCTGCTCCGGGGGGTGGCTGGACCCGGTTCGTCACCGCCCGGCCACGGCTTTCGCTGCTGCTCGCCCTGCTCGTCACCGCCCTCGCCGTGTTCGCCGGCAGCGGGGTCGCCGACCGGATGGGCAGCGGCGGCTGGCAGGACCCCGGCGCGGAGTCCACGTACGCGACCAAGGCCCTGGAGCGCGAGTTCCCGGCCTCCCAGCCCAATCTGCTGCTGCTCGTCGACTCCGGGCCACCGGGCGTGGACGATCCGGGCGTGGCCGCCGAGGCGGCCCGGATCAGCCGCCGGCTCGCCGCCGAACCGGGCATCACCGGGGTCGGCTCCTACTGGCAGACCCGCTCGCCCGCCCTGCGCTCGGCCGACGGCCGGCAGGCACTGATCGCCGCCCGGGTCACCGGGGACGAGAAGACCGCCTCCGAGACCCTGGGCCGGATCGCCCCGCACTACCGGGGCACCCACGGGCCGGTGCAGGTGGCGCTCGGCGGCCCGGTGGCCGTGCAGCGCGCGATGACCACCACCGTCCAGGAGGACCTGGTCCGGGCCGAGCTGATCGCCCTGCCCGTCACCCTCGTCCTGCTCGTCCTGGTCTTCGGCAGCGCCGTCGCGGCCCTGCTGCCGCTCGCCGTCGGAATCGTCGCCATCCTCGGGACCAATGCGGTGCTGCGCGGCCTCACCGAGATCACCGAGGTCTCCGTGTTCGCGATGAACCTGACCACCGCACTCGGCCTCGGCCTCGCGATCGACTACGCCCTGTTCATCGTCCGCCGGTACCGCGAGGAGCTCGCCGCCGGGCGCGATCCCCGGGTGGCCGTCGGGGCGACCTTGCGCACCGCGGGCCGCACCGTGCTGTTCTCCGCGCTGACGGTCGCCGTCTCGCTCTCCGCGATGCTGCTGTTCCCGCAGTACTTCCTGCGTTCCTTCGCCTACTCCGGGGTGGCCGTGGTGCTGCTGGCCGCGGCCGCCGCCCTCGTCCTGCTGCCCGCCGCGCTGGTCCTGCTGGGCGAGCGGGTCAACTCCCTGGACCTGCGGGCGCTGTGGCGACGCAGGCGGGCCGCGCAGCCGGCCCGCGGTTCCGCCCCGGGTGCGGGCTGGCTGCGGCTGGCCGTGCTCGTGATGCGCCGCGCCCCGCTCTTCGCCGTGGCCACCACCGCCGGGCTGCTGCTGCTCGGACTGCCCTTCCTGGACGTCCGGTTCGGCACCCCCGACGACCGGCAGCTGCCGCGCACCGCCGAGGCCCATGTCGTACAGCAGCACATCCGCGAGGGGTTCCCGGGCAGCCCGGACGGCGAACTGCGGATCCTGGCCGAAGGCGTGGCCGCGCCCGCGCAGTACGAGGAGTACCGCGGCCGGCTCGCGGCCCTGCCGGGCGTGGCCCGCGTGGACGGCCCCCTGCGCTCCGGGGAGTTCGCGGCCTTCTCGGTGCTCGCCGAGGGCGAGGCCGTGGGCCGGGACGCCCAGCGGCTGGTGGGCGAGGTGCGTGCGGTCGAGGCACCGTTCGAGACGGCGGTGACCGGCCGGGCGGCCGTCCTGGTCGACTCCAAGGACGCCATAGCGGAGCAGCTGCCCTGGGCGGGCGCCCTGATCGCGGGGGCCACCCTGCTGCTGGTCTTCCTGCTCACCGGCAGCCTGCTCGTCCCGCTCCAGGCGGTCCTGCTCAACGCGCTGAGCCTCACGGCGATGTTCGGGGCCGTGGTGTGGGTCTTCCAGGAGGGGCACCTGTCCGGGCTGCTGGGCTTCACCTCGACCGGGGACATCGAGACCACCCTGCCGGTGCTGATGTTCTGCATCGCCTTCGGACTCTCCATGGACTACGGGGTGTTCCTCATATCCCGGATCAAGGAGGAGTTCGACCGGACCGGGGACCACGAGGCGGCCGTCCGCACGGGGCTCAGCCGGACCGGAGGACTGATCACCGCGGCCGCCGTGATCCTCGCGGTGGTGATGGTGGCCATCGGGACCTCGCGGGTGACCAACACCAAGATGCTCGGCTTGGGGATCGCCCTGGCCGTCCTCATGGACGCGATGGTGGTGCGCAGTCTGCTGGTGCCGGCGGTGATGAAGCTGACCGGCCGTGCCACCTGGTGGGCCCCGGGGCCGCTGCGCCGGCTGCACGACCGGTTCGGACTGAGCGAGGGGGAGTCCGCCTCCGCCGCCGACCCGGAGGCCCCGACGAAGGCCGGACCCGTCCCGGCCCCGGTGGGCTGAGAGCCCGAGGCCCGGGGCCCGGGGCGGGCGCCGGGCACCGGGCACCGGGTCTCGGACTCCGGCTCCCGGGGCTTCGGACTCCGATCCCGGGCCTCGGACCTCGGCTTCTGGGCTTCGGGCCCCGGGGCCGGGCGCCGGGCTTCGGATCCCGGGCCTCGGCCCCGGCCACCCGGCCGCGGGCCGTGGCGGCCCCGGCTGTGGGGCACGCCGCGGAGTGCCCTCAGGCCTCCGTCTGCCGGCTCCGGTTGCCGGGGCGGCGGGCCACCCAGTCCCGGATCGTGTCGGCGAACCAGTACGGCTTCCCCGCCTCCACATGGTCCGGGGCCGGGAGCAGCCCGTGCTTGCGGTACGAGCGCACGGTGTCCGGCTGCACCCGGATGTGGGCGGCGATCTCCTTGTACGACCACAGCTTTCGGTCGGTCATCTGCGGCACCTCCTTGTCCGCGCCGCAGGCGCGGCCGGGAGGCCGTCGGGGGAGCCTGGCGCGGACGCCGGTGATCACTCGGTGATCACTCGGCCTCTGCCCCGGAAACGACTACCGGTGACCGCAGGGGAGTGGTTGTGGTCCGGCCGTGGCCGAAGACCCGCGGAACGCGGACATACGTGACGCGCGTGCAACCCCCGTGACGCGAGCGGGACATGAGGTGCGGGGCGGCGGTCAGCAGTACAGGGACGGCTTCGGGACGAGCTCCACGGGGGTGCGCACCCCCGTGTGCATCGCCCGTACGCCCGCCTCGCTGACGGCGGCCGCCGCGTAGCCGTCCCAGGTGCTCGGTCCGCCCACCCGGCCCTGCCGGAGGCCCTCCACCCACCTCCGCAGCTGACGGTCGTAGGCATCGGCGAAACGCTCGGTGTAGTCCTGGGTGATCGCCCCGCCCCAGCGGCCCCCGGACTGCACCACCATGGCCCGGCCGTCGCCGATCCGGGCACTCCCCGACTCGCAGACCGCCTCGCACTGCACCTGGTAGCCGAAACCGCAGTTGACGAAGATCTCGACGTCCACGATCGCGCCCCCGGCCGTCTCCAGCAGCACCAGCTGAGGGTCCCGCAGCCCGGCCGGGGCCGCCGAGGAGGAGGCGGGGGAGAGCACGGTCACCGCCGTGACCTCCTGCCCCAGCAGCCAGCGGGCCGCGTCCACCTCGTGCACCACCGAGTCGTTGACGAGCATCTCGGAGGTGAAGAAGGACGGGGAGGAGGCGTTGCGGTGCCGGCAGTGCAGGAACAGCGGCCGGCCCAGCTCCCCGCTGTCCAGCAGGGCCTTCAGCTGCTCGTACTCCGCGTCGTACCGCCGCATGAAGCCCACCTGCACCAGCCGCCGCCCCCGCCGCTGCTCGGCCTCCAGCACCCGCAGGGCGCCCGCCGCGTCCGGGGTCAGCGGCTTCTCGCACAGCACCGGCAGGCCCCGCGCGAAGCACTCCAGGAGCGCGGCCTCGTGAGCCGCGCCCGGAGAGGCGATCAGTACGGCGTCCACCCCCGGGGCGGCCAGCGCCGCCGCCGGATCCGTGTGCGCGGTGCACCCCTCCAGGCCCGCCGCCACCTCCTTGACCCGGTCCCCGTCCGGGTCCGCCACGGCGGCCACCCGGGCCCCGCTGATCATCCGGTCGATGCGCCGGACGTGGTCCGCGCCCATCCGGCCCGTCCCGAGCACCGCGATTCCGAGCGTGCCGCTCACCGTTCCCCCTCCGTGTGCCGTATGCCTGCGCCGGCCATCCTGCCCGTCACAGCAGCCCGCAGGTGCGCAGATGGGCGCGCGTGCGGCGGGCGATGGGCAGCGGTTTCTCCGGCGGACAGGGGTACATGTCCTGCTCCACGATCGCGAACAGCTCGGTGCCCAGCCGCTCCGCCGCGGCCAGTACCGGGCCCAGCTCCGGCACCCCGCCGGGCGGCTCGCACATCACCCCGCGCGCCACCGCCGGACCGAACGGCACCCCGTCGGCGACCACTTCGGCGAGGATCCGGGGATCCACCTGCTTGAGGTGCAGGTAGCCCAGCCGCTCCCCGTAGGTCTCGATCAGCTGCACGCTGTCCCCGCCGCAGTAGGCGTAGTGCCCCGTGTCCAGGCACAGCGAGACCAGCTCCGGATCGGTGGCGTCCAGGAACCGCGCCACGTGCTCCGGGGTGTCCACGTGGGTGTCCGCGTGCGGGTGCACCACGATCCGCAGCCCGTACCGGTCCCGCACCTCGCGGCCCAGCCGCTCGGTCTGCCGGGCCAGCTGCCGCCACTGCTCCGCGCTCAGCTCGCGGTCCTCCAGGACCGCGCCGGTCTTGTCGTCCCGCCAGAAGGACGGGATCACCACGAGGTGCCCGGCCCCCGTGGACCGCGTCAGCTCCGCGATCCGCGACACGTGCTCCCAGGTCTGCTCCCAGACCGCCGGTCCGTGATGGAGTCCGGTGAACACCGTTCCCGCCGACACCTTCAGTCCGCGCTTGCCGGTCTCCTCGGCGAGTCGCACGGGATCGGTGGGCAGGTAGCCGTACGGGCCGAGTTCGATCCACTCGTACCCCGCCTCGGCCACCTCGTCGAGGAAGCGCTCCCAGCCGGTCTGCCGGGGGTCCTCGGGGAACCACACCCCCCAGGAGTCCGGGGCCGAGCCGAGCCGAATACGGGTCAACGCAGGCGGGGAGGAGGTCATACGGCCACCTTAGGTCGAGAAGCGCACGGAAACAGGAGGACTGCTGTGACCACCGATCCGTTTGAACTGATCGCGATGGGGCGGATCGGAGTGGATCTCTACCCACTCGAGAGCGGAGTGCCGCTCGCCCGGGCCGACACCTTCGGCAAGTTCCTCGGAGGCTCACCGGCCAACGTGGCCGTGGCCGCGGCCCGCCTCGGCCGCCGCACCGCCCTCGTCAGCCGCACCGGGGCCGACCCCTTCGGCGCGTACCTGCGCGAGGAACTGCGCGGCTTCGGCGTGGACGACCGCTGGCTGGCCGAGGTCCCCGCCTACCCGACCCCCCTCACCTTCTGCGAGATCTTCCCGCCCGACCGCTTCCCGCTGTACTTCTACCGCCACCCCAAGGCCCCCGACCTGGAGATCCGCCCGGACGAGCTCGACCTCGCGGCCCTGTCCGCCGCCCGGATCCTGTGGGTGACCGGCACCGGCCTCAGCGCCGAGCCGAGCCGGTCCGCCACCCTCGCCGCCCTGACCGCCCGGAACCGGGCCGGCACCACCGTGTTCGACCTGGACTGGCGGCCCGTGCTGTGGGACTCCGAGCCCCACGCGCACTACCGCGCCGCCCTGCGCCTGGCCACCGTCGCCGTCGGCAACACCGAGGAGTGCGAGCTCGCCACCGGCACCCGCGACCCGTACGGGGCCGCCCGCGCCCTGATCGCCGCCGGGGTGGAACTGGCCGTCGTCAAACGCGGCCCCGCCGGAGTGCTGGCCGTCCACCGCGACGGCACCACCGCCGAGGTGCCGGCCGTCCCCGTCGAGACGGTCAACGGACTCGGCGCCGGGGACGCCTTCGGCGGCGCCCTGTGCCACGGCCTGCTCGCAGGCTGGGAGCTCGGCCGCGTCATCCGGTACGCCAACGCGGCCGGGGCCATCGTGGCCTCCCGGCTGGCCTGTTCCACCGCCATGCCCTTCCCCGCCGAGGTCGAGGAGGTGCTTCAGACGTGCCCGTGACCGCCGACCACCGCCTCGACCACACCCGCCTGCGGATCCTCACCCTCGCCCCCGGCGAGGAGCACGAGGGGCAGTGCGGCCCCGCCGAGTGGATCCTGCTGCCCCTCGCCGGCTCCTGCCGGGTCTCCGTGACCCCCGCCGGCGCCCCGCCCGAGGTCTTCGAACTCCGGGGCCGCGAGAGCGTCTTCACCGCCCTCACCGACTTCGCCTACCTCCCCCGCGGGGCCGCCTTCCGCGTCCGCGCCTCCGCCGGCGGCCGCTTCGCCCTCGCCGGGGCCCCCTGCACCCGCGAACTGCCCGCCCGCCACGCCCCGGCCGCCGGGGTTCCCGTGGAACTGCGCGGCACCGGCAGCTGCTCCCGGCAGGTCAACAACTTCGCCGCCGCCGACGTCTTCGACTGCGACCGCCTGATCGCCGTCGAGGTCCTCACCCCCGGCGGCAACTGGTCCTCCTACCCGCCCCACAAGCACGACGAGGAGCACCCGGGCGAGGAATCCCGGCTGGAGGAGATCTACTACTACGAGATCGCCCCCCACGGCACCGCCCCCGGGGTCGGCTACCAGCGCGTCACCCCCTCCCCGCACGGGAAGACCGACGTGCTCGCCGAGGTCCGCACCGGCGACGCCGTCCTCATCCCCGACGGCTGGCACGGCCCGTCCATCGCCGCCCCCGGGCACGCCATGTACTACCTCAACGTGATGGCCGGCCCCGGCGCCGACCGCGCCTGGCTCATCCGCGACCACCCCGACCACGCCTGGATCCGCACCACCTGGCCGGACTCCCCGGTGGACCCCCGGCTGCCCTTCTACTCCCACGGGGAGGACCCGCGATGACCGCCACCCGCCGCCTGACCACCGCCCAGGCCCTGATCGCCTTCCTCGCCGCCCAGTACACCGAGCGCGACGGGGAGCGGCACCGGCTGATCGCCGCCACCTGGGGCATCTTCGGCCACGGCAACGTCGCCGGCATCGGCCAGGCCCTGCTGGAGACCGGCACCCATCCGGTGAACGGCATGCCCTTCCTCCAAGGCCGCAACGAGCAGGCGATGGTGCACGCCGCCGTCGGCTACGCCCGCCGCCGCGGCCGCCTCTCCGCCCACGCCGTCACCACCTCCATCGGCCCCGGCGCCACCAACCTCGTCACCGGGGCAGCCCTCGCCACCGTCAACCGGCTGCCCGTGCTCCTGCTCCCCGGGGACACCTTCGCCACCCGCCCCGCCGACCCCGTCCTCCAGCAGCTGGAGCTCCCGTACGCGGGCGACGTGTCCGTCAACGACACCCTCCGGCCGGTCTCCCGCTACTTCGACCGCATCACCCGCCCCGAGGCCCTGATCCCCGCCGCCCTCCAGGCCGTACGGGTCCTCACCGACCCCGTGCAGACCGGGGCCGTCACCCTCGCGCTGCCCCAGGACGTGCAGGCCGAGGCGTACGACTGGCCCGAGGAGTTCTTCGCCGACCGGGTGTGGACCGTACGCCGGCCGCGGCCCGACCCCGTGGAGCTGCGCGCCGCCGCCGATGCCGTGCGCTCCGCCGCCCGCCCGCTGCTCATCGCCGGCGGCGGCATCCGGCACAGCGCGGCCGAGGCGGCCCTGCGCGCCTTCGCCGAGGCCACCGGCATCCCCGTGGCCACCACCCAGTCCGGCAAGGGCTCCCTGCGGCACGACCACCCGGCCGAGGTCGGCGCCGTCGGCCACACCGGCACCGCCGCCGCCGACGACCTCGCCCGCGAAGCCGATCTGGTGATCGCCGCAGGCACCCGCCTCACCGACTTCACCACCGCCTCCGGCACCCTCTTCCAGGACCCGGGAGTGCGGTTCCTCGGCCTGAACCTCGACCCCTTCGACGCCCACAAGCAGGCCGCACTGCCCCTCGTCGCCGACGCCCGCGCCGCGCTCGACGCGCTGCGCGAGGAACTCGCCGGCCACCGCGTGGCCCCCGCCTACGAGCAGACGTACCGGGCCGCGAAGCGGTACTGGGACGGGCTCGTCGAGCAGGCCTGCCGGGCCCCCGACGAGACGGCCCGCCCCACCCAGGCCCAGGTGATCGGCGCCCTCGACGCCGTCGCCGGGGACGAGGACGTGGTCGTCAACGCGGCCGGCTCCCTCCCCGGCGACCTCCACCGGCTGTGGCGGGCCCGCTCCCCGCACCAGTACCACGTGGAATACGGCTACTCCTGCATGGGCTACGAGATCCCCGCCGCCCTCGGCGTGGCCCTCGCCGACCCCGGCCGCCCGGTCTGGGCCCTGGTCGGCGACGGCTCGTACCTGATGAACCCCACCGAGCTCGTCACCGCCGTGCAGGAGCGGATCCCCCTCAAAGTGGTGATCGTGGACAACCACGGGTACGCCTCCATCGGAGGGCTCTCCGAGGCCGTGGGCGCCGAGCGGCTGGGCACCGCCTTCCGCTATCCCGAGGCCCCGCCGGACGCCCCGGCCGTGGACCTCGCCGCCAACGCGGCCTCCCTCGGGATGGCCGTCATCCGCGCCCGTACCGTCCGTGACCTGCGGGAAGCCCTGGCCCGGGCGCGGGAGGCGGACCGGCCCACATGTGTCTACGTGGAGACCGAAACGGCCGACACAGTGTCGGGCCCGCCCCCCGCACAGGCGTGGTGGGATGTTCCTGTGGCCGCGACCGCGACCCGCACGTCCGCGATCAAGGCCCGCGAAGAGTACGACCGGCAAGCCGCAGCGCGACGTCGCCATCTGTGAAGGAGTAGCAATGAAGACCGTCAACCACTGGATCGGTGGCAAGACCGTCGAGGGCGCGTCGGGCAACTTCGGCCCGGTCACCGACCCGGCGACCGGCCAGGTCACCACCCAGGTCGCGCTCGCCTCCGCCGAGGAGGTGGACCACGCGGTACAGGTCGCCCGCGAGGCCTTCCAGACCTGGGGCCAGTCCTCCCTCGCCGCCCGCACCAAGGTGCTCTTCGCCTATCGCGCCCTGCTCGACGCCAACCGCGACGCGATCGCCGAGCTGATCGTCGCCGAGCACGGCAAGGTCCACTCCGACGCCCTGGGCGAGGTCGCCCGCGGCCTGGAGATCGTCGAGCTGGCCTGCGGCATCACCACCCAGCTCAAGGGCGAGCTGTCCACCTCGGTCTCCAGCCGCGTGGACGTCTCCGCGATCCGCCAGCCCCTCGGCGTGGTCGCCGGCATCACCCCGTTCAACTTCCCGGCCATGGTGCCGATGTGGATGTTCCCGCTGGCCATCGCCTGCGGCAACACCTTCGTCCTCAAGCCGAGCGAGAAGGACCCGTCGGCCGCCAACAAGCTCGCCGAGCTGGCCAAGGAGGCCGGCCTGCCCGACGGCGTGCTGAACGTGCTCCACGGCGACAAGGTCGCCGTCGACGCCCTGCTCGCGCACCCGGACGTGGCGGCCGTCTCCTTCGTCGGCTCCACCCCGATCGCCCGCCACATCCACACCACCGCCTCCGCCAACGGCAAGCGGGTCCAGGCCCTCGGCGGCGCCAAGAACCACATGCTGGTCCTGCCCGACGCGGACCTCGACGCCGCCGCCGACGCGGCCGTCTCCGCCGCGTACGGCTCGGCCGGCGAGCGCTGCATGGCCATCTCCGCGGTCGTCGCCGTCGGCTCCATCGCCGACGAGCTCGTGCAGAAGATCCGCGAGCGCGCCGAGAAGATCAAGATCGGCCCCGGCAACGACCCCACCTCCGAGATGGGCCCGCTGATCACCAAGGCGCACCGCGACAAGGTCGCCTCGTACGTGCACGGTGCGGCCGCCCAGGGCGCCGACGTGGTCCTCGACGGCACCGGCTACACCGTGGACGGCTTCGAGGAGGGCCACTGGATCGGCCTCTCCCTGCTCGACCACGTCAAGACCGACTCCGACGCCTACCGCGACGAGATCTTCGGCCCGGTCCTGTGCGTGCTGCGCACCGAGACCTACGAGGAGGGCGTGGCCCTCATCAACGCCTCGCCGTTCGGCAACGGCACCGCGATCTTCACCCGCGACGGCGGCGCCGCCCGCCGCTTCCAGCTGGAGATCCAGGCCGGCATGGTCGGCGTCAACGTCCCGATCCCGGTCCCCGTGGGCTACCACTCCTTCGGTGGCTGGAAGGACTCCCTCTTCGGCGACCACCACATCTACGGCAACGACGGCATCCACTTCTACACCCGCGGCAAGGTCGTCACGACCCGCTGGCCGGACCCGTCCGAGGCCCCCGCGGGCGTGGACCTCGGCTTCCCGACGTCTCGATAATGCCTGACGCCTGACAGGCACCCCAAACACAGGACCCCCGGCCAACCCTCACCGGCCGGGGGTTCCTGCTGTCTCCGTCCGGCAGCTTCCGGCCAGACAAGGCCATCCGTCGCGCAAGTTCGTGCAAGTTCGGTGCGCCCGAGAGTACCCACGACGCAAGCTTGCACACAGAGATCGTCAGCCCCGAGCGAGGAGGACACCATGGCTCTGCACAAGCTTGGCAAGGACCCTGAGAGCAAGGACGGCGGCTCGCCCACGATCTACCTGGACGACGCCACCGACACGTACCTGGTGCAGGGGTTCAAGGTGACGGACGCGGAACGCAGGCAACTGATGGACATCCCCGACCATGAGGATGTCATCGAGCTGCCGCGACGCATGGTGCAGTTCTTCTTGGAGGTTAAGGGTGCCGACGGTCCCGTCGTTTGAGGAGCTTCTCGCTTCGACCGAGCACAGCGCGATCCATCTGGAGATGCGGGACGGCTACATGGAGTCCGACCCCAGCTTCATCGCCTGGAAACAGGGCCTCCGCGACCTCCCCGAAGACAACGACCCCGAGATCCGTCACTGGCTGAAGTGGGTCCGCAAGGCCACGGACAGGGGCGTGTCAATCCGTCGCGCCCGGGTGTTCTCCGTCCCGGAATCGGACTATCTCAGGTTCGAGCACCACGTCTCGGACGCCAACGTGAAGGCCGGTGAGGAGATCAGGTGGCTGCCTCGCCGCAACGCTACTGACATCGCCTTCCCGGGCAACGACTTCTGGGTCTTCGACAACAAGACCGTTCTTGTCCTGCACTTCGACGGGAACGGCGAAAGCGCCCCGGGCGACTGGTTGGAGATGACCGAGGACCCCACGATCCTCAAGCTGTGCGTGGGCGCGTTCGAAGCTGTCTGGGAACGGGCTACGCCGCACTCGGAGTACCAGCCCACCTGACGCCTGCCTGCCCGTGAACACGTCACCTTCATCAGCAGTCCAAGACGCCCGTGCTGCCCTCGGCAGGCGGCTGCGAGACCTTCGCAAGCCGACCGGCCTGACAGCGCGGGCGCTGGCCGCGCGTGCGGGTTGGAGCGAGTCCAAGGCATCTCGCATCGAGAACGGCAAGACACCTCCCTCGGACCAAGATCTCCTTGCCTACGTCACCATCTGCGGCGTCCCAGAGGACTACGAAGACCTACGCGCCACGGCCCACGGCATCGACGAGATGTACGTCGAGTGGAAGCGATTGCAGCGCGCCGGCCTCAAGCACGTCCAAGAGGCCCACGTGCCTCTGTACGCCCGTACGAGCCGCTTCCGCATCTACGAGCCCGGGGTGATCCCCGGCCTGCTTCAGACGGCCGACTATGCGACCGCCATCATGAAACGGATCGTCGCGTTCAGGCAGATCCCGGACGACGTGGAAGCAGCGGTCAAGGTGCGCATGCTGCGCCAGCGCTACCTACATGACGCCCATCGGCACTTCGGCATCGTGCTGGAAGAGTCGGCGTTGCGCTCCCGCTTCGGAGGACCGGGGGTCATGGCCGCCCAGCTTGGCCACCTCCTTCAGATCGCCGTGCTGCCTAACGTCAGCCTCGGTGTGGTGCCCATGAGCGCTGAACGCGTCATGTGGCCCGTCGAAGGCTTCTGGATCTATGACGACAGCCAAGTGATCATCGAGCTAGCCACGGCACAGGTCACCGTGAAGCAACCCAGCGAGATCGAGACGTACGCCCACATGTTTGCTGAGCTGGCCAAACTCGCCTGCCATGGGCAGCCTGCCCGTGCACTGATCGCGGAAGCCATCGCCGCACTCGGGTGATTCCCCGCAAGCCCATGCAAGTTCGTTGAGACCGTTCCAGGCTCTCCCTAGCTTCGTCGTATTGAACGCGAAGTCATCGGGAGGGGTGCCGTGGCCACCAGCACGCAGACGAGACCGACCCATCCGGCCGTAGTGAGCCTCTTCATGCCCCCTCTGGCCGGCCGCTCCCCCGACGTGCGGGACGTGCCGCAAGTGGGACAAGCGGCGTCGCGAGGCTCGGGGTCCCCTGCGGGGCACGGTCATAAGCGACATGAACGTTCTGATCCGTCGCCACGCCGCGCGGGGGCACCAGTGAGAATCCGGCTCACTCCCCAGGGCCGCCAGGGCTGGCCGGTCGCTACGGCCACCTGCGGTGTGTGCGTCGCCCTGGACGTGGAGCGGAGCGAGGCGTACGAGGCCGGAGAGTTCCGCGAGGTAGCCAAGATCAACGAGGAGATCCGGAACCACCCCCACATGCGGAAGAGGCCCCAGGCTGAGGCACAGGGGGTGAACGCGTGAAGTCGGTCATGCGCTTCGTGAACCACCGGATCATCTCGCTGCCCCGGAAACCTCCGAAGGTCTCCGCGAAATGCCTGTACGAACACTGCACGTGGGAGGCGACGACGAGCGCGGACTCCGTGGATGTTGACCGCCAGTGCATGAGCCACACGGGCCTGCACCCGTCCCACGCGCTGTTCCGGCGCACGTACGAGGACACCGCAGTGGTTCAACGGGTGAGCCGTGACTGACGGCCAGGAGCAGCCTCCCCGCATCCCCCGCTTACTCACCCTGGCCGCTGGCGCGGCATGGGTCGTAACGGTCGCCATGATCGTGGCCCGTGGCTGGGGCGCGTAGCCCCTCAAAAGACCCCCGCCCCTTGTGGGGGCGGGTGCACTTTCCAACCTCGGCAGGAGAGGAGGTGCAGCGATGACGGACCCCGGCGACAAGGAGGGCGGTGGCCAGTTCCCGCCCCCGCCCGCAGCCTGACCAACCCTGACAGGAGGCACAGATGACGACCATGCTCGAAACCCCCGTCGCCTTACGGCGCGGGCGGGATCTCGTCAGCCCTGAGCTGTTCGAGAAGGTGTCCGAGTTCTGCGCGGAGGAGTACGGACACGAACTGTCTACCGCGCGCCGGATCGTGGACCAGGCCCTGGCCTTCCTCAAGGTCATGGGCGACACCCGCGCGTTCGACATGACCCCCTCGGACGCCGTGGACCCCGGCTGGCACTCGTTCGTGCTCCACACGCAGGCGTACGCGGCGTGGTGCCACGAACAGTTCGGATTCTTCCTCGGGCACGAGCCCAAGGCCACCGTCCGCACACGGCCGCTGATCGGGTCCGTGGTGGAACGCGTGAAGGCGGCTGGCTTCTACGTGGACGACCAGCTGTGGGGAGCCGCGAAGGAGTGCAACCCTCCGGCCTGCTGCGGTGACGGCGACGGCTGCTGAGGGAGTCGCGTAGCACTCCCGGGAACGGCACGGCGTTGCTCTGTGCCTGAACCACCCCTCATGAACGACAGCGGTCCGGGCGTGGCTAAGGCGCCCGGACCGCCGCAGCCAAGGGTTCCAAAGATGAGCAGCAATGACGAGGGCCTCGCCGGACGAAGCAGGGTCACCGTGTTCCACATGTTCGGCGCAGTCTTCGGGTACGCCACCCACCACCTTGACCAACGGCGGATCGGGGACGTGGGAATCGTCGGCCCGCTGACACCGGGCGTGGAGTGGCCCCGGCTGTGGCAGATGGCCCGGAACTGCGGGAAGTCCGCTGCCAAGGACACTGAGCTTGCACAGTGGATCCTGATCCAGGCAACCCGCTCGTTCGTCTGCGGCAGCGGCCGCATCGCCCAGTTTCAAGACCAGGGATGGAAGCTCGAACCCGGCGGGAAGCGGGTCAGCTTCGAGGTGACGTACGCCAACCGCGACCACCTATGGACCGGGAACCTGGCTGTGGAAGGGCTCACGCCTGACCAGGTCGCCGAACGCCCATCCATCTACCGCGCCTAGTCGGAGTTGAGAACGGGCGTCGTGGAACGCTGCTGGTCAGATGCCTTGCCGGTATAGCCCGCGGGGCCCCAACTCGGCTGGGCCTCATCGCTTCTTCCAAAAGCCCATGAGCTCCGCCAAGGCTCTGATGATCTCAGGCCGATGGCCTGGGTCAGCCTTGCGTAAAGCGATCATCAGCGCGGCAAGGAACATGAAGACCAAGAGGGCGAAGAACGCGATTAGCGCGTTCGGACCCGAAGCGGCCAACTCTTGCATGACGGCCCACATCGTCTCTCCTAAGGACGGTCAGGCCGTTGCCTTCGAGAGGATGTGCCGGAGCACGCAAAACCTCAACGAAGGCAGACGGGAGTGTCTGCCAGAAAACACAGCCGCCCGCTGGCTGCGCCCCCCGCCGTAGTCGGCGAGTGGTGTTCGTTGAGGTCGCAGAGACCTTGAAATGAAACAGGGTGGAGAAAGGTGCGGGCTGATGTGGTGTGTCACCACCACACGCATCCGGAGACAGCGCGCTCCAGAAGCAAGGTTGAGACTGCTGGCTGCTTGGCTACTTGCACCTATCGGATCTTCTTCCATGCCGACACGGCGAACGCCGACTAGCACATGGCTCGATAGATCTAACAAGTGCACCAACAACGTACTACCGCCGCATGTCATATGACTACAACCCTGATCAGAAACCTCAGTTGGGTTCGCTCACGCCTGCCACCCATCCGGCAGGAGCTTCGAGCCGCCTGCACACGTCTCGCTCGCGTCACCGGCGAGAGGGCACTCACGCTCGTACTCCGGGGTCTGCTCGTCCGGCCAAAGACCACCAGCTCCCGGACCATCACCCGGGCGAACCCCCGGTGTCACGAGCACGGCCCCGACTCAACCGGCCGGGGGTTCCTGCCGTTTCCGTCACGGGGTCAGCAGCGGCCAGACCTCGCGGGCGGCCCGCGGGCTCCACAGCGGATCGGCGTGCCCGTGGCCGGGTACGACCGTGAAGGAGACGCGCCGGTTGCCGCCCGCGCGGATCAGCTCGGCCCCGCGCGGGTGCTCGCCGCGCCCCAGCTCGGTGTTGACCCACACCACCTCGGCCCGGATCCGCTCCCAGGCGATCCGGTACGTCCCCTCGTCCCCCGCCCACACCGCGGCCAGGTCCCGCATCAGGGCGGTCGGCAGCAGCCCGCTGCCCAGGGCCGAGACCGCGGAGTGCCAGACGGACAGCGGGGTCAGGTCCAGCGCGAACGAGTCCTCGGCCGGGGAGGGCCCGAAGGCGTACCCGCCCGCGCTGTGCCCCCGTACGTAGATCCAGTTCGCGGGTCCCGGCAGCAGGGCGGTGCGGGTCAGCGCGAAGTGGGCGAGGCCCGCGTGCGTGAAACGGGTCGCGGGATCGGCCGGCCGGGGGACCGGCGAGGTCCCGTCCGGGTCGGCGACGGCCCGGGCCACCAGCGCGGCCAGCCCGGGATCGCTCGCGTGCACCCCCTGCCGCAGCTGGGCCTGGTACGCGTCGCGGAGCTGCGCGGCGCGCGCGGCGAGGCCGCCCGTGTAGGGGCCCGTCGTGTCGAGCGCCACCACCCGGCGCAGCCCCGGCGAGTCGTCGGCGGCCGCCGTGTCCAGGGCGAGCGCCGCCCCGGCCGAGTGCCCGAGGTACTGGTACGGCAGCCTCAGAACGGGATCCAGGGTGCGCACCACCCGGCGCAGGTCGCGGCGGTGCGCGGCCAGCCCCCGGCCCGCGGTCGTCTCGCCGGGCCGGGCCGCGTCCTCGCGCGGGGTCACGCCGATCACCAGGTGGCCGCGCTCGCGCAGGTGGTGGGCCAGGTTCCGGTCGCCCGGGGTGAAGAAGGCGGCGGCGAAGTTCAGCCCGCCGCCGGGCAGCAGGTACGTGACCGCCCTCGGCAGCCGGCGGGTGTCCGCGACCACGTCGAGCGACAGCGGTACCGGTCCGCCGAGCCGGAGCGCGAACACGGCCCGGATCCAGCCCTCGCCCTGGAACAGGGCCGCCGGGGCGCAGCCGAGGGCCTCGGCCAGCCGCGGGACGATCACGCCGGGGCCCGCCGCTGCGGGACCCGGCCCGGGCTCCTGAGCCCGTTCGTACGTGGTCACCTGGTGCCTCCCCCTGCCGGTGGCCGGACGGGTGCCGGCCGTCGGAGGAACCACCCTCCCCGTTCAGTGCGCCTGCGCCAAGTCCCGTTCCGGCACGGGCTCCCCGTCCGCCGGACGGCGGCGCCTGCGGCGTACCGCCCAGCCGGCCGCGGCGGCGCCGGTGAGCACCGCGAGCACGCCCAGCGCGAGCCAGGGAACCGCGAGGAACTGCGCCCGGCCGGTCTCCGACAGGTCCGGGTACGCCTTCGCCGTCGCCGTGATCCGTACCGTGGCCCGGTCGAACTGCGGGGCGCCGGACCAGGTTTCGGTCAGCTCGATGCGCTGTCCGGGCAGCAGGACCAGCTTCCGGTCCCGGGCCGGGCGGTGCAGCAGGCTCCGGCCGAAGAGCCCCTCGGCGGCGACCGCGATCTCCGGACTCAGCACCACGTTCCCGTGGTTGACCAGCGTGTACCGGACGGTGGCCCGGGCCTTGCGGGTCCAGGGCAGCAGCGGGGCGTCGCGGCTGACGCGCACGTCCTCCACGCCGACGGCGGGGGTGAGCGGGCCGGGCACGCGGAAGTAGATCCGCGCGCCGACCGAGCGCCGGACGCCGACCTGGACCTGCCCCTCCTTCCTGATCCCCTCCACCTTGGTGTTGAGGGCGACGATGCCGCCGACGTGGTCGCCGGGCGCGGCGTCCTCCGGCACCCGGACGCGGAAGGGGATGTCCTTGCGGCCCTTGGCGGGCACGGTCACCGTGCCGCCGGCCACCTCCGGCGGCAGCTTCACCCAGGCGCCCAGGCCGCGGGGGCGGGTCTCCACGGGCAGCAGGGCGAACGCGCCGCCGACGGGGGTGTTGACGGCGTCGGTGGCGAAGACCTTGAAGGTGATGTCCCGGTCGGAGGAGTTGACCAGGGTGACGCTGTCGGAGACGGCCGCGCCGGCCTCGCCCTGGTGGAAGAAGTAGGCGCGGTCGGTCGTCGCCTTGCCCGCGGCGGGGGTGGGGAACACCCCCCAGGTGCCGTTCTCGGCGGCGGCCGCCGGGGTGGCCGCGGCCGGCCCGGCGAGGGCGGCCAGCAGGCCGAGGAGCAGGCCCGGGACGAGGCGGTGCAGGAGGGCTCCCGGGGTGGCGGTGCGGGCGCCGGTGCGGATGCGCATGGCTCGTTCTCCAGACGGCGGTCGGGCGGGGGCGGCGGTCCGGGACGGGGACGGGTGGTGCGGCGAGGGGTGGTGCGGCGAGGGGTGGTGGGGGGGGGGGGGGCCCCACCCCCCCGTGGGGTCTCTCCCCCCAGGTCCGTCGTCCGATGAACCAAAAAGCTCCCACAAAACTGTCCCCCTTCCTGCACACCGAAGACCTCCACCCG
>NZ_JBVIDV010000002.1:263051-313830 GCF_055572195.1 Streptomyces sp. NPDC030809 | reverse complement strand
GGGGGGGGGGGGGGGGGGGGGGGGGGGGGGGGGGGGGGGGGGGGGGGGGGGGGGTTTCCCCCCCCCCCCCCCCCCCCCACCACCCGGTGGGCGCTCGCCGACGGGTCCGGCGGTCAGGCGACCGAGAAGGTCACGACGGACTGGTACGTGTCGGCGAACATGAAGGCCGGCAGCTGGATCATCGCGCCGCCGCCGACGGCGAACTCGCCACCGGTCAGCTCGTCCCCGCCCGGAGCGGCGGAGGCGACCTTCATCGGGGTGTCCGTGATGGCTCCGGGGGCCCCGGCGGTGCAGGCGCTCGGGCTGTCCGGGTTGGTGACGGTGCACACCGGCTGGATGCCGAGCTGGGCCTTCGCCAGCGCGTGTCCGGTGGCGGTGTTCAGGAACGGCGTACGGGTGACCGTGAGGTCCCATCCGAGGGTGCCGCCGCGGAAGTCCTGGACGGTGGCCGCGTTGAACTGGCCCACCACGGACTGCTTCTTGCCGTTGATGGTGACCGCGCCGAAGTCCAGTGCGGGCAGCCCGCCGGTCGGGCCGAGGGACAGCGGTCCGGCCAGCACCTCGATGTCCACCGGGTGCGGGACCCCGACGGCCGGCGGGATCCAGTTGAAGGCCTTCGCCGGCTGCACCGCGCCGTCGATGATGACCGCATCGGCCTTCTTGGTGATGGTGAGGTTGCAGGTGGCCACCCCCGCGGCGTCCGCCGAGCCGGAGCCCGTGTCACCGGTGGCCGCGCCCGACAGCAGGGCCTTGCAGGTCACCGGTCCGGCCGGGAAGTTGGCACCGGTGGCGACGACCGCGGTGTTCGGGCCGCCGCTGTTGGGCGTCAGCCTGGTCGTGATCGGGTCCTTGGGCAGGGCCTCGACCTGGATCGAGGCGATGGGCGCGCTCGGGCGCGGCTGCGGCACGCAGGTGGTGGTGAAGACGCTGCCGCTGAGGTCGGCGTCGGTGACCGCCTGGTCGAGGAGGATGTCGAGCTTGGTGCCCTCGGTGCCGTCCGGGACCTTGACGGTGCCGGAGAAGGGCTTGGGGTCGAGGGGTACGCCGGCCACCACCGAGACGGTCTCGGGCGGGCTGACGACGGTCTGCGTGGTGCTCCCGACCTTGAGGGTGATCTTGGTGGTGTTCACCGTGGTCACGGAGAAGCCGGGCACCAGCGGGCTGGCGCCCGGGTCGATGGTGATCGGCACGACGTCCCCGGCCTTGGCCGTGTCGGGCACGGTGACCGTGTAGTTCTGGTTGCCCGAGCCGTCGGGCTGCGGCGCCGGCGCGTCACACGCGGAAAAGACGGGGGTGGTCGTCGTCGCGGCCGCGGCCGTGCCCGCCAGGCCCACCACGCCACCCGTCAGCGCCAGGGTCAGGGCCCCCGCCCCGGCGAGGATTCTTCGTCGGTAACTCGTACTCACTGGGTCGCGACTCCTTCGTCATGACGAACCCCTCCCCCCACCCGCTGTGTGGGGGAGGCCGAGCCGGTGCGGTGGCCGATATTGACGCGTCACGCCGTCGAGAAGTCAATGAGCAGCCGTGCCGGGAAGCGCACAGAAATTGATGTCCCATCAGACCGGGGTGTACGTCCCGGCCAGGGCTGATGGGGCCGGCGCGCGGCGCGGCGGGGCGCGGCGGGGACCCCGGCTGCGGGGCCGGGCGGGGTTCGGACGGAGGCCCGTACCGGGGCCGGACGGAAGTCGGCACGGGGGCCGGACGGGAGCCGGGCGGGGGCCGGACGGAGACCGGTATGGAGGCCGGTACGAAGGCCGGACGGGCGCCGGTACGAAGGCCGGACAGGCGCCGGTACGAAGGCCGGCCGGGCGCCGGTACGAGGGCCGGGCGGCGGTCGGGCGGCGCCCGGCCGGCGTCAGCCCGCCTGCGGCGCGTCCGGGTCCGCGGACACGGCCAGTGCGGCCGAGAAGCCCGCCGGGGCGGGGACGTCCGTGAGGATCCAGCCGGGAGTCGGTGCCGGGGTGGCGGCCGAGCCCACGTACGGATCGGCGAAGCCGAGGCCGAGCCCGGTGCCGGTGCCCTTGAGGTAGGCCTCCTTGCGCGACCAGATGCGGGCCAGCGCCGCCGACTGCTGCGGCCCGTCCAGGGCGAGGAGTTCGGCGGTCTCCCGCGGGTGCAGCATGCGCAGCAGGTCGGCGACCACGGCCGGGCCCGGCACCGCCTCGACGTCCACGCCGACCGGGACCCCGGAGAAGGCCAGCAGGGCCACGTCCTCACTGTGCGAGAGGGAGAAGTGCAGGCGGTCGGCGGGGCCCCCGCCCGGGCCGCCCGGGGCCAGGGCGGGCCGCCCGTGCGGTTCGCCGCAGCAGGGGCACTCCTCGCGGATGAACTCGACCCGCTCCGGAGCCGTGCCCAAGTAGCCCCCGAGCAGCACCCGCAGCCCCACGTGCGCCGCCAGGTAGCGGTGCCGGTCGGCGGGCCGCACGAAGGCGGCGGCGCGGGCCCGCTCGGCCTCGTCGAGCAGGGCGTCGCCGACCGGGTGCCCGCCGACGGCCTGCCGGTCGGTGTTCAGGTGCCAGAGCACCACGGCGCCGCCCAGCGGCCGCTGCGCGGTGTCCGGCTTCCTTGAGTCCAGTTCGTACGTGCCCATCCGACGAGGGTAATGCGCCTCCCGCCTCGGAAGTTCGCCGGTTGGGGGGATGCGGCGCGATCCGCACGGTGCCCGCGGGCCGCTCCGGCGGAGCTCCGCGCGCGCCCGCCCGGGCGGTTCGGACCGGCAGCTGATCACTTTCGCCGCCATCCGCGGCACCCACGCTCTAGCCTGGCGCGATGGAGATAGCAGTCGATGACCTGTCGGGCCCCGACATAGCCCGCTTCCTGGCGGAGCACGTCCAGGAGATGCAGTCCGTCAGCCCGCCGGAGAGCAAGCACGCCCTCGACCTGCACGGGCTGCGCCGCTACGACATCACCTTCTGGTCGGCCCGGGACGCGGACGGCGTCCTCGTGGGCTGCGGTGCCCTCAAATGGCTGGACGAGGAGCACGCGGAGATCAAGTCGATGCGCACGGCCGCCCGCGCCAAGCGCTCCGGCGTGGCCACCTTCGTGCTGACCCACCTCATCGAGGAGGCCCGGCGGATGGGCTACAAGCGGCTGAGCCTGGAGACGGGCTCGGCGGAGTTCTTCGCCCCGGCCCGGGCGCTGTACGCGAAGTTCGGCTTCGAGCCCTGCGAGCCCTTCGCCGACTACAAGCCGGACCCGCTCAGCGTCTTCATGACCCGGAGCCTCTGAAGCCTCCGGCTCCCGGCCGCCCGTGCCTCTCCTCGCACACCCGAGTACGGGCGCACCGGGCATCCCGGCCCGTCACCCCACCGGAGTACGGCGTACCTGCCGGAGTACCCGTCCGCGGACCGCGGCGGGCCCCGATGCGCCGGGAATCGGCCAGTCGGGGGGAGGGTCGCCCGGATGCCGGGCGGGCCTTATCGCGCCACTACACCCGCCGCACTAAGGTGCGCTCGCCGGCGCAAGCACTCCGGCCCCGAGGGCCGGTGCGCGCGCAGGAACGCGGAAGAGAAGACGTGCCCCCGGCAGGACTCGAACCTGCGGCCAAGTGCTTAGAAGGCACCTGCTCTATCCACTGAGCTACGGGGGCCGGAAGGTGACCGTGAGCCGGGTCAAGGATAGGGCTCCGCTCGCCTTGTCCCGGTTGCTTCACCCGCGTGCCACGATGTGGAGGTTCGGTGAAGCGGTCCCGATAATCGCAGGCAGGTGCGATTCGCGCAGCGCTTTTGCGCCGCCGCGTGCCGGGTGTTGTGTACTCGTTATGCCGTCGCCCCAGTCGTCCGTTGTGTCCCGCGTGTCAGTCCGGAGTGGCGGTCGGCGCGCAGAGAGTCTATAAGCTTCAAAAAGGACACAAAATTGGGCATTCTTCGCATGTGGTGACCTTGGATGTTCGGCCTCAGCTGATCGATGCCCTCTCCGCCCTGCGCGACCGGGTCGCCTCCGTGCGTCTGCCGCTGCCCCTGCCCGGCGCCCCGCGCGCCCGCCAGACCAGAGCCGAGCTCCTCGCCCAGCTCGACGACTACCTCGTACCGCGGCTCAAGGCCCCCGAGGCCCCGCTGCTCGCCGTCATCGGCGGCTCCACCGGCGCCGGCAAGTCCACCCTGGTCAACTCGCTCGTCGGCCGCCAGGTCAGCGAAGCCGGGGTGCTGCGCCCCACCACCCGCACCCCCGTCCTCGTCTGCCACCCCGACGACCACCACTGGTTCGCCGGCATGCGCGTCCTGCCCGACCTCATGCGGGTCTGGCTGCCGCACGACGAGGCGGAGTCCCTGCGCGCCGCCGGCGACACCGGCGAGGACGAACCCGGCGGCACGGACGGGGCCCACCGCGAACTGCGCATCGAGACCGTCGCCACCCTGCCCCGCGGACTCGCCCTCCTCGACGCGCCCGACATCGACTCCCTCGTCGTCGAGAACCGCACCCTCGCCGCCGAGCTCATCTGCGCCGCCGACGTCTGGGTCATGGTCACCACCGCCTCCCGGTACGCCGATGCCATCCCCTGGCACCTGCTGCGCACCGCCAAGGAGTACCGGGCCACCCTGATCACGGTCCTCGACCGGGTCCCGCACCAGGTGCTCACCGAGGTCTCCCGCCAGTACGGCGCCCTCCTCACCCGCGCCGGACTCGGCGAGGTCCCCCGCTTCACCGTCCCCGAGCTCCCCGAGTCCACCGGCGGCGGCGGGCTCCTGCCCGCAAGCGCCGTGGCACCCCTCCACGCCTGGCTCACCCACCACGCCCAGGACCCCGCCGCCCGCCAGCAGGCCGTCGGCCGCACCGCGCTCGGGGTCCTCGACTCCCTCGGCAGCCGGATGCCCGAACTCGCCGCCGCCGTGGCCGCCCAGCACGCCGCCGCCGTCCGCCTCACCGCCGCCGTGGAGGACGCGTACCGCCGCGAGGGCAAGCGGGTGCGGACCCGGCTCGACCAGGGCGCCGTACTCGCCGGCGACGCCCTCACCCGGTGGCGCGGCTACCCCCTCGACACCACCGCCGACGAACTCCTCGACTCCCTCGCCGAAAGCCTCGCCGCCCTCATCCAGTGCGCCGTGGCCGCCGCCGACGAACGCATCGCCGAGGTGTGGCGGCGCGAGCCTGCCGCCGGGGCCGTCCCGCTGCCCGTCCCCGACCGGGAGGCCGCCGAACGCATCGGAGTGGCCGTACGCCGCTGGCGGCGGGTGCTCGAAGAGCTCGCCGAGGAGGAGGTCGCCGGACTCGACCACCAGAACGCACCCGAGGCCGACGCCGTCGCCGCCCTGCTCGTCGCCTCGCTCCTCGGCGGCAAGCGGGCCCGGGCCGCCGGCGAACGGCTGGCCCAGCGCATCGGCGCCCAGGGCGCGCTGCGGCTGCGCGACCGCGGGAACGAACTCGTCGGCACCCACCTGGAGCAGGTGCTGAAGGCCGAGCGGGACCGGCGGCTCGCCCCCCTCGACGCCCTCGAAGTGACCCCGGAACCGCAGGCGGAGCTGATCGCCGCGCTGTCCGTACTGCAGAAGGAGAGGTGACGCGGTGACCGCAGTGACCGATCAGCCGGAGCACAACCGTTCCCGCTGGGACGACGGGCTCATCGCCCGGCGGGTCGCCCCCGGCGCCGCCGGCGGGCCGGGCGGGCCGGGCGGCCCCGACGAGGAGGAGGACGCCGAGGCCCACGCCCTGCTGCGCGCCGTCTCCGGGGCCGCCCGCCCCGCCCCCGCCCCCGCCGGCCCCCCGCCCAGCCCCGAGAGCCTGTCCCTGCGGGTCCGCCTCGACGCCTTCCGGCAGCTCGTCGGCCTCTCCCGCACCCGGCTCGACGGCAAGACCCTCGCCGAGGCCGGCCGGGTCCTCGACGAGGCCGCAGCCCGCCGGGGGCTGTCCCCCCGGCACACCGTCATCGCCATCGCGGGCGCCACCGGCAGCGGCAAGTCCACCCTGTTCAACGCCCTGGCCGAGGTGCAGATCTCCGAGACCGGACTGCGCCGGCCCACCACCTCCGCCCCGATCGCCTGCAGCTGGTCCGACGGCGCCGCCGGGCTCCTCGACCGGCTGGAGATCCCCGGCCGGCTGCGCCGCCGCCCGCGCGACGCCGGCAACACCGACGAGGCCATGCGCGGACTCGTCCTCATCGACCTCCCCGACCACGACTCGGCCGTCGTCACCCACCGCGAGCACGTGGACCGCGTGCTCGGCCTCGTCGACGCCGTGATCTGGGTCGTGGACCCCGAGAAGTACGCCGATGCCGTCCTCCACGAGCGCTACCTGCGGCCCCTCTCCGGACACGCCGAGGTCACCTTCGTCGTCCTCAACCAGATCGACCGGCTGCCCGGCGAGGCGGCCGACCTCGTCCTCGACGACCTGCGCCGGCTGCTCGACGAGGACGGCATGGCCCTCGGCGAGCACGGCGAACCCGGCGCCCTCGTCTTCGGGATCTCCGCCCTCACCGGCGAGGGCATCCCCGAACTGCGCGACGTACTGGGCCAGTTCACCCAGGAGAGGGGAGCCGCCACCCGGCGGCTGTCCGCCGACGTGGACCGTGCGGCACTGCGGCTGCGCCCCCTGTACGTGGCCGACGGACGGCCCGAGATCGGGGAGGGCGCCCGCGCCGAGTTCGAGGACCGGCTCGCCGAGGCGGTCGGCGCCCACGCCGCCGGACTCGCCGCCGAACGGGCCTGGCGGCGCAACGCGGGCAAGGCCTGCGGAACGCCCTGGCTGCGGCTGTGGCGCTGGTACGAGAACCGCCGCTCCCCGCAGCGGATCGCCCAGCGGCTCACCCGGGGCGGCGCCCCCGAACCCCCGCCCGAGGAGGAGGTGACCGCCCGGCAGCGGGTGGAGCAGGCCGTCCGCACCGTCGCCGACGAGGCGGCCGCCGGCCTGCCCGAGCCCTGGGCCCTGGCGGTCCGCGAGACGGCGGTGCGCGGCGCCGACCGGCTCCCGGAGATGCTCGACGAACTGGCCGTGACCGTGGGGGCCCCGCCCGGGAAGCCGCCGCGGCCCGCGTGGTGGCCCGCCGCCGTCCTCGCCCAGGCCGCGATGACCCTGCTGCAGATCTACGGCGGACTGTGGCTGGTCGGCCAGATCGCCGGGGTGCTGGAACCGGGGCTGCTGGTGCCGGTCCTGCTGATGGTCGCCGGGATCGTCGGCGGACCGCTGGTCGAATGGACCTGCTCGGTGGCGGCCCGGGGACCCGCCCGGCGGTACGGGCAGGAGGCCGAGAACCGACTGCGGCAGGCGGCCGCCGGCTGCGGACGGGCCAAGGTGCTCGAACCCGTCGCGGCCGAACTCCTGCGGTACCGGGAAGTGCGGGAGCAATACGCGACGGTGGCCAGGTTGTCCACAACGCCCCAGTAATCCACAGGCTCCGGCGGGATTCCGGGAAAGGGTCCAGCATGGCGTACGAGGGCTCGGGGAGAGCCCTCGTACGAGTGAGCGCGAGGGGTCGGACCGGCGCGGAAAGCCGGTGGCCGGCGCGCGCGCCGAGCCGAGTGGGGGCGAGTGGGATGAACGAAACCCTGGTGACGCTGGTGGGGCACGCGGCGACCCGGGTCGACTACCGGGAGACGCCGACGGGGGCCGTGGCCAGGTTCCGGATCGCGGTCCGGTCGCGGTATCTGGACCGCCGGAAAGAGGCCTGGGCCGACGGGCCCACGAGCTTCTACACCGTCTGGGCGAAACGCGCGCTGGCGGCGAACCTGGCCGGATCCGTATCGGTCGGCGAACCCCTGCTGGTGCACGGCCGGCTGCGGGTGCGCGACGAGGAGGCCGGGGAGGGCAGGCGGTGGGTCTCCGCCGAGGTGGACGCGCTCTCCGTGGGCCATGACCTCTCCCGGGGAACCGCGGCGTTCAGACGGGTGGTCAAGGCGGACTCGGCACTGACTGAAGCTCAGAAGGCGGCGGTGGTCTGAGTGTTCGAGAGCGCTAGGATTCCCCGGTACTCATGGGCACGTGGGTCTTTGGCCCGAAGGGGAAGACTGTGTCTGCTGCCGTTCCCGCCGTTCCTCCTGCTGCTGTTCCTCCTGCTCCTGCGGTTCCTGCCGCCGGTCCTGCCGTCGTCCCGGCGGACGTTCCGTATGCCGTTGCGCCCCTCCTCCCGGACACCGCTTCCGGTTCCGCTTGCGCCGGGCCGACCGCCGCCTGCCCGGGTGCCGCGGAGGCGGCCGCCGCGGTTCCGCCCGCCCCCCGGGGCGCCGCAACCGCCGGGGTGCGGCGGCCGGTCGCCGTGGCCCTGCTCGCCGCGGTCCTCGTCGCGCCCGTCGGCGTCGGCGCCGCCGCCGCCGTGGGGGCGCCCGACCGGCAGGCCGGGACCACCGCCGTGCTCGACGGGCTCACCGCCGCGGCCGGGCAGGCCGTGCTGCGCGGGCCGCAGGGGGAGCAGCGCATCCCCGCCGGGCTGTACGAGATGCGGGTCGAGGGCGGCGGCACCCTCCAGACCTACGGGCTGGGCGTCAAGAGCCTCGCGCAGCGCGAGACCCGCTACACCGAGACCCCCTGGGCCGCCGGGCCGCTGGCCGGCAACCGCGAGGCCGGGCGGATCCGCTGGATCCTGGAGCACTCCTACCCGCAGCGCAACGACCTCGCCGGGCTCGCCCGGGCCGCCGGGGCCGGCAGCCTCACCGCCGAGAGCGCGGCCGCCGGCACCCAGGTCGCGATCTGGCGGATCGCCGACCGGGTCCCGGTGGAGGCCGTCGATCCCGCCGCCGAGAAGCTGGCCGACTACCTCCAGAAGGCCGCGCGCAGGTCTGCCGAGCCGCCCGCCTCCCTCAGCCTCCAGCCGGGGTCCGTGGCCGGGAAGGCCGGCAGCCTGATCGGCCCCGTGACGGTCCGCACCCGCGCACAGAGCGTGACGGTGACCCCGGACGCGGCGGCCCTCGCCCACGGGGTGCGGATCGTGGACAAGGACGGCGACCCGCTGGCCTCGGCGCACAACGGCACCAAGCTGTGGTTCGTGGTGCCCGCCGGCACCGAGGACGGCACGGCCTCGGTGACCGTGCAGGGCGCCACCGGGGTCCCCGTCGGCCGGGTGCTCACCGGCGGCGCCGGGGACCAGGCGCAGGTCGTCGCCGGGTCCAGCGAGTCCGTCACCGCGGCCACCGCCACGGCGGTCTGGGCGCCGGTCCCCGAGCCCCGGAGCTCCGCCTCCCCGGCCGCGGTCCTGGCTGCCCCGGGCGCCCCGGCCCCGCAGCTCGCCGGGCAGACGGCGGCCGCGGCGGACGAGGAGCGGCTGGCGGCGAGCGGCAGCTCCGCCGCCACACCGGTGATCGCGGCCCTGGCCGTGGGCCTGGTGGTGCTGGGCGCGGGCGTGGTCCTGGCCCTGCGCAGCCGTCCCTCGGAGGACCCCGGCCGGTAGCGGGCGCGGGCCGCCGCCGGGCGGCCCGGTGCCGGGGCGGTGCCCCCGGGCCCTGACCACACGGGTTTCCGCCGGGGGATGGACGTACGGCAAGATGGGGTGTACTGCCCACCCATCGATCTGCCGGACGGTTTCTCTTGGCTGAGTACATCTACACCATGCGCAAGACGCGCAAGGCGCACGGCGACAAGGTGATCCTTGACGATGTCTTCCTGAACTTCCTGCCGGGAGCCAAGATCGGTGTGGTCGGCCCGAACGGTGCCGGTAAGTCCACCGTCCTGAAGATCATGGCCGGTCTGGAGCAGCCGTCCAACGGCGACGCCTTCCTGGCGCCGGGCTACTCCGTCGGCATCCTCATGCAGGAGCCCAAGCTCGACGAGTCCAAGACCGTCCTGGAGAACGTCCAGAACGGTGTCGCCGAGATCAAGGGCAAGCTCGACCGGTTCAACGCGATCGCCGAGGAAATGGCGACGAACTACACCGACGAGCTGATGGAGGAGATGGGCAAGCTCCAGGAGGACCTGGACCACGCCAACGCCTGGGACCTCGACGCCCAGCTGGAGCAGGCCATGGACGCCCTGGGCTGCCCGCCCGGCGACTGGCCGGTCACCAACCTCTCCGGTGGCGAGAAGCGCCGCGTGGCCCTCTGCAAGCTGCTGCTGGAGGCCCCCGACCTGCTGCTCCTCGACGAGCCCACCAACCACCTCGACGCCGAGTCCGTGAACTGGCTGGAGCAGCACCTCGCCCAGTACAAGGGCGCCGTGGTGGCGGTCACCCACGACCGCTACTTCCTCGACAACGTCGCCGAGTGGATCCTGGAGCTCGACCGCGGCCGCGCCCACCCGTACGAGGGCAACTACTCGACCTACCTCGAGAAGAAGGCCGAGCGCCTCAAGGTCGAGGGCAAGAAGGACGAGAAGCGCCAGAAGCGCCTCAAGGAAGAGCTGGAGTGGGTCCGCTCCAACGCCAAGGGCCGCCAGGCCAAGTCCAAGGCGCGTCTGGCCCGCTACGAGGAGATGGCCGCCGAGGCCGAGAAGATGCGGAAGCTGGACTTCGAGGAGATCCAGATCCCGCCGGGCCCGCGCCTGGGCTCGATCGTCGTCGAGGTCAACAACCTCTCCAAGGCCTTCGGCGAGAAGGTCCTCATCGACGACCTCTCCTTCACCCTGCCGCGCAACGGCATCGTCGGCATCATCGGTCCGAACGGCGCGGGCAAGACCACGCTGTTCAAGATGATCCAGGGCCTGGAGACCCCGGACTCCGGCGACATCAAGGTCGGCGAGACCGTCAAGATCTCGTACGTCGACCAGGGCCGCGCCAACATCGACCCCAAGAAGACCCTCTGGGCGGTCGTGTCGGACGAGCTGGACTACATCAACGTGGGCCAGGTCGAGATGCCCTCCCGCGCCTACGTCTCCGCGTTCGGCTTCAAGGGCCCGGACCAGCAGAAGCCGGCCGGCGTGCTCTCCGGCGGTGAGCGCAACCGCCTGAACCTCGCGCTCACCCTCAAGCAGGGCGGCAACCTGCTGCTCCTCGACGAGCCGACCAACGACCTCGACGTCGAGACCCTGTCCTCCCTGGAGAACGCGCTCCTCGACTTCCCCGGCTGCGCCGTGGTCGTCTCCCACGACCGCTGGTTCCTGGACCGAGTGGCCACGCACATCCTGGCCTACGAGGGCGACTCGAAGTGGTTCTGGTTCGAGGGCAACTTCGAGTCCTACGAGAAGAACAAGGTCGAGCGGCTCGGCCCGGACGCCACCCGTCCGCACCGCGCCACCTACAAGAAGCTGACGCGAGGCTGAGCATGGCCCGCCACATCTACCGGTGCCCCCTGCGCTGGTCGGACATGGACGCCTTCGGGCACGTCAACAACGTCGTCTTCCTCCGCTACCTGGAGGAGGCGCGCATCGACTTCATGTTCCGGCTGGCGCCGGGGAACGGCTCGCAGTCGTTCCAGGGCGGGTCCGTCGTGGCCCGCCACGAGATCGACTACAAGCGGCCGCTGGTGCACCGGCACGAACCGGTCACCATCGAATCCTGGGTGACGAAGATAGGCGCGGCCTCGCTGACCATCGCCTACGAGGTCAAGGACGAGGACACGGTGTACGTCAGCGCGTCCACCGTCGTCGTCCCCTTCGACCTCGAGTCGCAGCGCCCGCGCCGCATCACCGAGGAGGAGCGCTCGTTCCTCCAGGAGTACGTGGACGACTCGGCCACGTCGGTGCCGGCGGCATGACCGACCTGCTGCGCTTCGCCGATTCCGGGGAGGCGGCGGACCTCGCCGCCTTCCTGGGCCGGCTGGTGCACTACGACCGCGCCGCTGCCGTCCGCCTGCAGGGCGGCGGCGGCGCGCTCGCCGTCTTCGGCCGCCCGCCCTCCTTCGAGGTGCTCGCCATCCGCACGGCCCGGCTCGCCGCCCCCGTGCAGCTGGACCGCACCGTCTCCGCGGGCGAGCTGCTCGAAGGCATCGACGAGACGGCCGGCACGGCTCCCGTGCCCGCCGCCGTCACCGGCCCCCCGTGGGCCGGGCTGCTGCCGCCCCGCGGTGGCTGGCAGCAGGTTCCGGGACTGCCCGGACCCGAACCGATGCGCGCCGCGGTCGCCGCGGCCGTCGCCGAGTTCCGGGCCCGGGACGAGGCCCTGCCGCCCGAGCGGCGCACCCGGGCCGAACGCGACCGGATCGGCCGCGAGATCTGGTCCCGCACCCTCGGCACCACCGAGCTGCCGCTGCGCGCCGTGCACGCCGCGCAGGCCCTCGGCTTCCTGCGGCCGGTGCGCACCCCCGTGCCCGCCGGTCAGACCGCCCCCGGCGCACCCGAGCCGGTGGCCCTGCTCGCCTCCGGCACCTGGCTGCGCCTGCGCACCCCGTACGGCTCCGTCGCCACCCGGCGGCCCGGCGGCGGCGGTCTCGGCGCGCTCCAGGTCAGCCCGCGCTGATCCGCCGCCCCGGCCCGGGGCCGCAGCCATCGCCGGGGATCGGCCCCGGGTCAGCCCGGGGTGTTCATCATCGAGGCGGCCGCGTAGGTCAGGTAGCGCCACAGCTGCTGCTCGTGCTCGGGGGAGAGTCCCAGCTCGTCCACCGCGTCCCGCATGTGACGCAGCCACGCGTCGTGCGCGGCCCGGTCCACCACGAAGGGCGCGTGCCGCATGCGCAGCCGCGGGTGCCCGCGGTTCTCGCTGTACGTGGTGGGCCCGCCCCAGTACTGCATGAGGAACAGGGCGAAGCGCTCCTCGGCCGGGCCGAGGTCCTCCTCCGGGTACATCGGACGCAGCAGCGGGTCCTCGGCGACCCCCTCGTAGAAGCGCCGGACCAGACGGCGGAAGGTCTCCTCGCCGCCCACCTGCTCGAAGAAGGTCTGCTCCTGAAGCGTGTCCTGCGGATTCTCGTTCACCCGACCATCGTCTCAGACGCCCGGACGGAGTACTCCGGTCCTCGGACCACTCTGCGCTCGCCTTCGAGCCCGCCGCGCAGGACAGTGGACCCATGGGCGCACGCAGCGCACGCGCGGCCGGTGCGCGGGACCTCAGGGCCACCGCCCACGCCGCGCAGGTGCGGGAGCTGACCGCCGCCGGGGTGCTGTCCGATCCCGCGTGGCGGGCCGCCTTCGAGGCGGTGCCGCGGCACGTCTTCGTCCCGTACTTCTTCGAGGGCCGCGGGGCCGGCCACGAACGGCTGTGGGGCGAGGACCCGGACCCCGCCCGGCGGGCGCGCTGGCTGCGCGGGGTGTACACGGACGCCCCGCTGGCCACCCGGGTGCGCGACGGGGAGCTGGTCTCCTCCAGCAGCCAGCCCTCCCTGATGGCGAAGATGCTGGAGGCCCTCGACGTGCACGACGGGCAGCACGTCCTGGAGATCGGCACCGGCACCGGGTACAACGCGGCCCTGCTCTGCCACCGGCTCGGCGACGAGCTGGTCACGACGGTGGACCTGGACGAGGAGATCACCGAGGCGGCCCGCTCGCACCTCGCGCTGCTGGGCTACCACCCGGAAGTGGTCACGGGGGACGGCGCCCGGGGCTGCCCGGCCCGCGCCCCCTTCGACCGGGTCATCGCCACCTGCACCCTGCCGCTGGTCCCGTACGCCTGGCTGGGCCAGTGCCGGCCCGGGGCGCGGATCCTGGCCCCGATGGCCACGGGGCTGATCGCCCTGCGGGTGCGTGACGCCGCCTTCGCGGAGGGCCGCTTCCTGCACACCTCCGCCTACTTCGTGCCGCTGCGCGGGGGCGCCCGGGTGCACCACGGCTCCCACCCGCCGGGCGGACTGCCGTACGAGGTGCTGGAGAACGAGCGCTTCCAGTTCATGCTGGCGCTGACCGGTGGTGCGCTCGGGGCGCGGGAGGCGCTGGACCTGTGGCGGCACGAGGGGCGGCCGGGCCGGGAGCGCTTCGGGGTGACCGTGGCGGACGGGCGCCAGTGGGCCTGGCTCGACGATCCCCAGGGGCCCTACACATGGCCCCTGGGGGAGCGCGCCGGGGACGGGTGAAGCACCGGCCCCGGCCGGGTGGCGCGGGATCAGCCGCGGCGGACCGTGATGGTGGTCCAGGCGCCGACGTGCACCTGGTCCCCGTCCGCGAGCGGGACCGGGACGTACGGCTGGATCGGTTCCTCGCCGCCGTTGATCGTGGTGCCGTTGGTGGAGTTCTGGTCCACGACCGCCCAGCCGCCGTCCGGCTGCTGCACCAGCACGGCGTGCTGGTGCGAGACGCCCGGGTCCTCCGGCGGCACGGACAGGTCGATGTCCGGGGCCTCGCCGGTGGTCACCCGGCGGCGGCCGATGGTGATCTGCCCGCCGGCCAGCGGCAGGTGCTGCTCGGGGGCGTACGCGGGCAGGTTCAGCCCGGCGGCCTCGGGGCCGCTGCGCCGCATCATCGCCATGAAGTACGAGCGGTCGGGGCCGATGGTCGCCGACCAGTTGCCGCTGCGGTCCGCGAACGCCCCGGCCTGGCCGGGGTGCCCGCCCTGGAAGGGGTTGCCCTGCGGCTGCCCGGGGTGGCCCTGGCCGGGGTGCTGCCGGAACGGTGCGCCACCGCCCTGCTGCCCGGGGGGCGGCAGCATCCAGTCGTCCCCGCCGGTCTGCTGCGGGGCGGGCTGCGGCGGGCGCTGCCGGTGCGGGGCCTGCGGGGCGGGCTGTTCGAAGCCGGGCAGCGGCGGCAGCACGGGCGCGTTCGGGTGCAGGCCGGGCGGGCGCTGCCCGGTCGGGGCCTCCGGGCCCAGCTGCTCGGCGGTCCGGTGCACCTGGGAGGGCCGCGAGCCCTGGTACTCGTCGTACGGGGGCTGCGGGCGCTGCGCCTGGGCGGGCGGCGGGAAGCCGGGAGGCACGTTCATGCCGGGGCCGGTGTGCGGGCCGCCGGGGCCGGGCGCGCCCGGGTGTCCCGGGGCCTGCGGGTGGCCGGGGGCCTGCGGGTGCCCGGGGCCGCCGAGCGGCGGGCCCGCCGGGTTGTAGGCGGTGGCCTGGCGGGTCAGGAAGTGGTACCGGCACTCCTCGCAGTACGGGGCCATGGCCTCGCGCGGGGTGCGGCACTGCGGGCAGAGTTCGGCCTGAGCGGTGGGCTCGCCCCCGGCCGGGGGGAAGCCGTATCCGCCGCCGCCGTAGGAGGGCGGCGGGGGAGGGGTGGCGCCGGCGGGCGCCCCCGTTCCCGCCATGCGGATGCCGCAGACCTCGCACCAGTCGTCGGAGACCGATGGGTGTCCGTTCGGGCAGGTCGGCATGTCGGCCCTTCCCCCTCTCCCTGCCAGGCCCCCGTCGGGCCGCAATTCAGGACTTCTTCACTCGAACGGTCTTCGTCGAACGCGTTTCGAGAGTCATCTCGTCCGCATCCGTAACCTTCGCCTTCAGCCGCACAGTACCTGCCGCGGCATCGACGACGTCGACCACCTTCGCGAGCAGTTTCGCAGTGTCCTCGTTCCCCGATGCACTCGCCAGTTGCACGGCACGGCCCAGCTTGGCCGTGGCCCCGTCGAAATCTCCTGATTTGCGGGCTTCCAGCCCCTCCTGGATCGCCTCGGCCAGCTCCGCCTGGCCTGTGTAATGCGCCACTTGCGGGTTGATCGCGGTGGATTCGGCCACGTCGTCGGTCCACACGGCGCGGATCAGGCCGTGGGCCAGCACGTCCGGGGCGCCCCCCGCGGGGCCGGGGCGGACCAGCGAGGCGCGGGCCGCCAGCATCTCCTGGCCCAGGCCGGCCGGGGACACCCGGACGCCGACGTGGTAGTCGCGGGACTCGTCCCCCCAGGAACCGGTCGGATAGTCCCCGGCCCGCGGGCCCGCCTCGGTGCGGCGGCCGGTCAGGTCCACCACGGCGGGGGCGACCTGCTTGACGAACAGGACCTCCGCGCCGACGGGGGTCCACAGGCGCAGGGCCACGTCCGCGACCTCCTTGCCCATCGCCTTCTCCATCATCCCCGTGAAATCGGCGGCCAGGCCGGCCGGCTCGGGCACGATGTCGGCGGTGCCCAGCAGGGCCCGCGCGATGCCGGTGACCTCCTTGACCTCCCAGTCGTAGCCGACCCCGCGGGCATCGCAGGTGAAGCGGCCCTCGCAGGCGGCCAGGGCCGCGGCCAGCGCCTCGGGGGACTCGTGCTCGTTGCGGCCGTCGGTCAGCAGGATGCCGTGCCGGATGGCGGCCCCGGTGCCGGCGAACAGGCGTTCCGCGAGCCGCAGCCAGGTGCCGATGGCGGTGCCGCCGCCCGCGGACAGCCGGCGCAGCGCCGTCTTGGCCTCCTCGCGGGTACGGGCGTCGGCCACCGCCATCCGACCGCCGCCGGGGTAGACGTCCTTCGCCTCGTGGGTGCCCGCGACCACCGCGAACGCGGTCCCGTCGCGCAGGGTGTCCACGGCCGCCGCGGTGGCGTCCCGGGCGCTGCGCATCTTCTCGGGCGGGTAGTCCATGGACCCCGAGCAGTCGACCATCAGGACGACGGCCGAGCCGGGGCCCGGACCGCCGGATCCGGCCGGGGCCAGCTTGGCCCCGCCGGTGGACTGCACGGTGACGATGGCGCTGACCTCCCGCCCGCCCTCGGGCAGGTGGGCGTTCTGGTACACCTCCACGGCGAACCGCGGGGCCGTGGGCTTGGCGAAATTGGCCATTCGTTCGGCTCCTTGGAGAACGTCGGTGGTGCGCCTCAGGGGCGGGGCGGCCCGGGGAACGGCAGCACGGCCACGGTGATGTTGTCGTGGCCGCCCCCGTCCAGGGCGTGCCCCACCAGCACCCGGGCGCTGTGCAGCGGGTGCCCGGCGGCGTCGGCGGGCAGGACCCGGGCCATGTCGGCGGCGGACTCCGCGTAGTTCCAGAGGCCGTCCGTGCAGACGAGGACCACGCCGGGCCGGTCGGGCTTGAAGGCGGCGGTGTGCGGTTCGAGCTCGTACGCGTCGGCGCCGAGCCAGCCGGTGATGGCGTGCGCGCGTACGTCGGCGTAGGCCTCGGCCTCGCCCATCAGCCCCGCCGCGACCATCTGCGCGGCCCAGGAGTCGTCCTCGGTGAGCCGGGCGGGTGGGGTGCTGCGGTCGTCGGGGACCCAGTACGCGCGGCTGTCGCCGACCCAGCCGATGACGAGGACCCCGCCCATGGACACCGCGCCCACCAGGGTGCAGGCGGGGGCGTTCTGCTGGCCGGGCAGTTCCGGGGCCAGGGCGGTGACGGCGGCCCCGGCCGTGAGGATGGCCTGGTGCATGGCCTGCTGGGGGTGGGTGCCGCGGGGCAGGGACTCCAGCAGGGACTCGTTCGCGGCGGCCGCGGCCGCCGCGGAGGCGTCGTCGGGCCTGCTGGCGGAGGACACCCCGTCGCACACGATGGCCACGGTGGCGGTGGAACCGTCCGGCAGGCTGGTGGCGGCCACCGCGAAGGCGTCCTCGTTGCGGTGGTGGCGCAGGCCGCGGTCGCTGACCGCGGCCACACTGCAGAGCTCCTCCTCCACGTGGTCCCGCTCCCGCGGCTGCGCGTGCCCGCAGTGCTCGCAGTACCCGTCGGTGTCCACCCACCCGGACCGGCAGGCCACGCAGGCCTTGGCGGCGGGGGTGCCGTCCCCGCCCGCCCCGGGCGCCGCGTCCCGGCCGGCGGCCGGGAACTCGCCGTGGGCCGCGGCCGGAAAGCCCTCGGGGCCGCCCTCGGGGCGGCCCTGGTCACCGTGGCCGGGGGGACCGGGCGGGACCGGGTGGCCGGAGGCCGCGGGGGCGCCGAAGGGGGGGCCGCCCGGACCCGCGGGCGGGAAGCCGCCGTGGTCCGGGCCCGCGCCGGACAGGGGGCCGGGCGCGTGCCCCGGTGCGGCGTACGGGTGACCGGACGGCTGCCCGCCGGGGCCCGGCCCGTACCCGGGACCGTCCGCCGGCCCGTGCGCGGCGGCCGGGGGGAGGGCGTAGTCGGGGCCGTCGAACCGGACGGGTCCGGAGGGGAAGGGCTCCGCGGAGCCGAACGGCGCGCCGCCGAAGCCGCCGTGCCCGTCCCCGGCCGGCGGCCCGGCCGGGGCCCCCGGTGCACCCGCACCCGGCCCCGCCAGGGAGTGCCCGCCCGGGACCGCCGCCGTCGCCCAGTCGGCCGGGCCCGGGGCCGGTGCGGCCCAGGCGGCCGCGGCCGGGGCCGGGCGGGGACCCGTCAGGGGGACCGTGGGGCGGTCTTCCAGGGAGGGCGGGGCCGCGAGGGAGTACCCGCACCGGCCGCAGAAGCGGTCCTCCTCCTCCAGCGGCTCCGCGCAGCTGGGGCAGCCCGACTGCCGGTTCATCCGAGCCATAACTCACACCCACGTTCGGGGACGGAAACGGTTTGCCCGCTCCACCAGTTCGATCGTCTCCTCGCCGTCCTGCGCCAGCCGGGCGAGCACGCGGTAGGAGCGCTCCAGGCCGAAGCGCAGCCCCCGCTCGTCCAGTTGGCTGCCGAGCAGCGAAGTCTGTCCGGGATGTGCACCCCGGCTACCCGACAGTACCCAGTCGAGCGCCGTGCCCAGAACTTCGGTGGACAGCCGCTCGTGCCGCACCGCGTCCAGCTTGAACCGCCGCAGCTCCTCCAACTGCCCTGCCGCGGCCGTCAGATCGGCGAGCAGCTCCTCCCGGGCCGACCGGTCGCGCAGCCGGGCCCGCACCGCCGCGACGCGCGCGGCGGTGTAGTGGATGGACGTCGGCGGCACGGACTCCAGGACCTCCACCGCCCCGGCCCGGTCGCCGGTCGCGAGCCGGACCCGCGCCAGCCCGAACGCCGCGCTCACGAAACCCGGATCGGTGCTCCACACCAGGCGGTAGTACTCGGCGGCGTTGTCCAGCTGGCCCAGCACCTCGGCGCAGAAGCCGAGCGCCAGCTTCGGCGCGGGCTCGCCGGGGAAGGCGTCGTAGACGGCGTCGAAGGACAGCGCCGCGAGCTCGTCGTCCCCGGTGGCCAGGGCCGCGATCCCGCGGGACCAGACCACGCGCCAGTCGTCGGGGTGGCGCTGTTCCAGCTCGGTCAGCGCACGTGCGGCCACGTCCTGCTGCCCCAGCTCCAGGCGGGCCCGCAGCTCCCGCAGGCGCAGTTCCACGGAGTCGGCCGGGGCCGCGGCCAGGGCGCCGAGCAGGTCGGCGGGGGCCGTGCCCGTGAGGCCCGCGAGGAAGCCCGCGTTGGGGTCCGACGGGTCCACCAGCGGCTCGGGCAGGGCGAGCGCCGTCCCGGGCGGGTCGAGCGGGGCGAGCATGCCGGCCCCCGGTGCCCCGGACCCGCCGGGCCCGGTCCCGTCCCCGGCGGTGGCGGCCGGTTCGCCGGACGGCCGCGGCGCGGGCACCGCCGTCCCGTGCCCGGCGGCCGGCCCGTACGGGTTCCCCGGCGCGCCGGATCCGCCCGGCCCCGGCCCGTACGCGGAGGCGGCCGCGCCGGTCCCGCCCGCGCCGGCCGCCACGTGCGTGGCCGAGGTCGGCAGCCCCTCGCCCGGCCCGCCGAACGCGGCGCCCGCCGGCACCACGGCCGTCACCCCGCCGGCGGGGCCGCCCTGGGCCGGCACTGCACCCGCGGACAGCCCCGCGGACAGCCCGGCGGACGCTCCCGCGGACTCCGCCGCCGTACCCGGAGCGCCCGGAGCCCCCGGACCGCCCGCCGGGCCCGTCCCGCCCCGCAGCGCCCGCCGCAGCAGACCGCGCCGCTGCGGCACCGGCCGGTCGCCCAGCCGGGAGACCTCCGTACCCCGTTCCGCGAACAGATCCGTGTCCGGCACCCGCAGCTCCGCGCCGAAGAGGGTGGACAGCTGCGGCCGCGGACGGCCGGTCTGGAGCGCCACCACCTCCCGCAGCACCCCCGTCAGCTGCTCGGCCATCTCCTGCGCCGAGGCGAACCGGCGGCCCGGGTCCGGGTCCGTGGCCCGCACCAGCAGCCGGTAGAAGGACTCGTACCGCCGGAACACCTCGATGTGCTCGGGGTCGGGCAGGCTGTCCACGAACACGTTCGTGTAGCCCTGGAAGTCGAAGGTCAGCACGGCCAGGGTGCGCCCGACCGTGTACAGGTCGGAGGCCACCGAGGCGCCCAGCTCGGCCACTTCGGGGGCCTGGTAGCCCACCGTGCCGTACAGGGCGGACTTGTTGTCGCCCATCCGCCGGACCGCGCCCATGTCGATCAGCTTCAGCTGGTTCTGCTGCTGGATCGCGTTGTCGACCTTGAAGTCGCAGTACAGCAGGTTGCGGCTGTGCAGGTGCCCGAGGGCCTCCAGGGCCTCGATCCCGTACGCGCAGGCCTGCTCCACCGGCAGCGGATCGCGCCTGCCGTCGGGGCGGCGCCGCTCGTTCGCTATCTCCTTGAGCGACTTGCCGCCGACGTACTCCATGACGATGTAGCCGTCGAGGGAGCCGGTGCGGTGGTCGAGGTGCTCGACGAAGTTGTAGATGCGGACGATGTTGGCGTGCTCGATCTCCGCGAGGAAGCGCCGCTCCGAGATCGCCGCCGCCATCGCGTCCTGGTCGCCGGTGTCCAGCAGGCCCTTGAGCACCACCCAGCGGTCCGACACCGCACGGTCCACCGCCAGGTACACCCAGCCCAGACCGCCGTGCGCCAGACAGCCCGCCACCTTGTACTGCCCGTGCACCACGTCGCCCGCGCGCAGCTTCGGCACGAAGGAGTAGGGGTGCCCGCACTTGGTGCAGAAACCCTCGGTGCGGCCGGGCCGGTCCCCGCGCGAACGGCCCACCGGGGCACCGCAGTCCGACCGCGAGCAGAACCGCTTCCGCTCCGGCACCTCCGGGTTCTCCAGCACCGCCGTCGAGGGGTCCGGCCGCGGCACCTCCGGCACCGTGACCAGGCCGGCACCCAGCCGGTTGCGCGACAGCCCGCTGGTCCCGGTGCCCGTGCTGCGCACCGACACCGACCGGGTGGACACCGACGCGCCCGTCAGCGAACGCGACAGCCGCCCCGACACCGAGCGGCGGGAGGTGGAGGAGCGGGCCGAGGCCGAACGCGCCGAGACCGATCCCTGCGAGCCCTGGGAGCCCCGCGAACCGCGGGCCGGGCTCGTCATCCCGGTCGGCGGCGAGACCAGCGGCTCCGCCCCGCCCGCCCCGCCCGCCGGGACCGACGCCTGCGGGGCCAGCCCGCAGGCGTCGCAGTACAGCTCGCCGCCGCCCATGTCCTCGTAGGCGCCCGGGCAGTCCGGGCGCCGGCACGCCGATCCCGCGACGGCCGCCGGCATCTCGCTCATGCCCCCTCCTCGGGTGCGTCCGCGGCACCGTCCGCCGGTACGGGCGGCCGGTCCTGCGGCTCGTAGGGCCGCGGCGCCAGCATCTCGGCCGCCGCCTGCTGGTAGCGCAGCACCGCCTGGCCGGCCGCCCGCAGATCGCACGGGGCGCTCCACAGCATCCGGCGGGCGGTGTCGTAGCGCTCCGTCAGCAGCAGGTCCTCCGCCAGCCCGTGCCGGGCCACCTTCGCCCGGTACGCGTCCAGCCGGCCGCGCAGCTCGGCGCGCACGGCCAGCGGGGCGGTGACCGCGGTCAGGGACTCTCGGGCCCGCAGCAGTTCGTCCTCGGCCCGCCGCTCCAGGGACTCCAGCAGCGGGGACAGCCGGTGCCACTGCGCGTTGCGCCGGTACTCGGCCGCCGCGGCCAGCTGTTCCTGGAGCGCCGTCGGCGGTCCGCTCACGGCCGGCACCTCGGAGGCGGCGATCTTCGCGAGCACCTCCCCGCGGGCGGTCCGCGCCTCGGCGAGGGTCCGGTCGGCCCGCGACAGCACGTCCCGCAGCCCGACCAGCCGCTGTTCGGCGTCCTGCCGCACCGCGAGCACCGCCTCCACCTCCCGCCGTACGTCCTCCAGGGCGCGGGCGGCCCGGTCGTAGCGGGCGGTGTCGGGGCGGCCGCCGCCGGGGGCCGAACTGCCGGCCGCCGGCTGCCAGAAGGCCAGCGGGTCCGAGATCACCTCGGCGCGCAGCGCGGCCAGCTCGGCGGTGATGTCCTCCAGGTCGTCGCCCGAGGGGTGCTCGCCGGGGCGGACCCCCACCTGGTGGGCCAGGGTGCGGGTGCGGTGCAGTTCGGCGGCGAGCAGGTCGATGCGGGCGGGCAGGGCCGACCACACCGCGTCCGCCGCCACCACCGTGTCCAGGGAGCTCGCGTACAGCTCGTTCATCCGGGCCACCAGCTCGGCCAGGGTGAACCGCTCGGCGAGGGCGGAGCCGTCCGTGCCGCCCGGCAGGGTCACGCCGCGCCCGCGCAGCAGCCCGGTGAGGGCCACCAGCTCCTCGCGGCCGGCCCAGCGCCGCCGTTCGCGGATCGCACGGGCCTGCTTGAGGGCGTCCGCGTAGGCGTCGAAGCAGGTCCACAGGCGGGTGATCGCGGCCTCCGCGACGGCCCACCGCTCCCGGGTCAGCCCGGTCAGCTCGGCGCCCTCCAGCAGCCTGCGGCCCGCGTGGTCCTGGAGCGCGAGGAGCGAGGTCTCGACGGCCTCGTGCTCGGCGTCCAGCCGGGCCAGCGCACGGTCCACCTCGTCCCGGTCCATCACCGGGCCCGCGGGCCCTTCCGCGGAGCCGGGAAAGGATTCCGTGCCGGCCATGGACGCCCTCTCTGCCGTGCGTGCCTTGTCTGCTGCGTCTGCTGCGTGTGCTGCTGTCGGGTCTGCTGTGTCTGTCGTGCCTGTCGGTTCTGCCGTGCGCGTCGCGTGTGCCGGGCCTGCCGGTCCGGTCCTCGGGTGCATGTCCGCCTGCCGGTTCCGGGGTCAGGACGACCGGTACTTGGGGGCCGGCGGGCCCGTGATGCCCGGCAGGTCGGCGGCCAGCCACTTGCGGTAGGCCGTCATCCAGGGGCTCCCGGCCCCGCCCTGCCGGTAGCCTTCGAGGACCTTGTTGACCCGGCGCACCAGGTCCTCCGCACCCTTGTTCATGGCGATCCCGTAGTACTCGGTGCGGAACGGCCTGCCCACCAGCCGGACCGTGGGGTCCTGCGCGGCCAGGCCCGCCGCGAGCGCGTTGTCCGTGACCATCCCGTCCACCTCGCCCAGCTGGAGCCGCACCAGGCAGTCCAGCTGGTTGGGCACGGTCACCGAGATGTCCGCGCCGAAGGACCGCGACTTCAGCGCCGTCTCGGCGGTGGAACCGCTCGCCGAGCAGATCCGGTGGCCCTTGAGCGAGCGGTCGTAGCCGGTGATCGGGGAGCCCTTCGGCACGAGCACCTGCGGGCCGGTCTCGAAGTACGCGGTGGAGAACGCGACGTCCGCCAGCCGCTTGCAGTTGATCGTCATGGTCCGCACCACCACGTCCACCCGGCCCTCCTTCAGGGCGGGGATCCGCTGGCTGGTCGGGATGGCCCGGTAGATGACCGCGTCCTCGTCGCCCAGGATGTCCTTGGCCAGCGCCTTGACCAGGTCGATGTCGAAGCCTTCGAGGCGGCCGGTGACCGGATTGCGGTAACCCCAGCGGTAGCTGTTCTGGTCGATGCCCGCGACCAGCCGCCCCGCCGCCTTGATCCGCGCGATGGCCGGCCCGTCCGCCGCGGACGGCCGCAGGCTCGCCTCCGGGTCCGTGCACGTGTCGGCCTCCGACTGCTGCACCAGCCCGGTCGCCCGGGGGGCCGCCGGGGCGCCGGCCCCGGCGGCGCCGCCGTGCCGGTGCAGCGGCAGCAGCACCGCCGCGGCCGTCAGCGCGCAGGCGGCCGCCATCCCCGTCACGCCGCCCCAGCCGCGCAGCCCCCGGGCTCTGGCCACGGAGTCCGGCTCCCTTCGCCTCATGCGCATCCGCATCTCACCTGTACTCCGAAAGCCGTCGGCCGATACCGAGCAGGGAGGCCACCGCGCCCAGCAGCGCCAGCACCACCGCGCCCGCCGCCAGCCCGCCGAAGGCCCCGAGCCCGTCCCGGGCCGCCTCGGAGAACTCCCGCTGCTCGTGCGCGAGGGCCTGCTGCAACGCCGCGTCCACCTTGTCGAACGAGGCCCCGGTGCTGTCCCGGCCGCCGATGACCTGCACCAGCGCGCCTTCGTAGTCGCCCTTGACGTCGGTGGCCCGGGCGGCCTGGTGCCGCGCCTGCCACTCCCGTACGGCCGCCATCGCGCGGCTCACCGGCTCGGCGCCCGCCTCGTCGTCCGCGAGCCGGGCCGCGCGCGCCAGGCCGGAGTCCAGTCCGGCCATGTTCCCCGCGAAGTCCACGTCGTACTTGTCGGACTTCTTGTCCGCGGCGAGGACCGCCCCCCGCGAGACCAGTGTGAGGTTCTCGTTGGCCCGGGCCTGGAGGGAGCTGATCCGGGCGTCGTTGAGGACCTTCAGCGACTCCTGGCCGTCCGACCGCGAGGTGCCCAGGTCCGTGCGGGCCACGGCGTGGCCCACGGCCAGCCACAGGAGCACCACCACGGCGGCCGCGGTCGCGGCGAGCATCCCGTGGTTGAACACGCGGTTGGTGCGCAGGAAGTTGCGCCGCTGCGCCCACACCAGGACGCCGATCGCCAGCAGTCCGGCGGCCAGCGCCGCCACCGGCCAGCTGTCCGCCTGCTCGTAGTCCCGGTACAGCCGCCCGGTCTCCGCCTCGTACAGCCGCTGGGCCGCGGGCAGCAGCTGCTTGCTCATCCGCTCGTCGGCGTAGCGCAGGTACGCGCCCCCCAGCGGGAGGCCCTGCCGGTTGTTGGCGCGGGCCTGCTCGATCAGGCCCGTGTACTGCGGCAGCTGCTCGCCCAGCAGGGCTATCTCACGCTGCGACTGGGCGGAGCCCTCGGTGTTCGCCGCCGCCTTCACCAGCAGCTTCGAGGCGTTGGAGATGTCCTTCAGGTACCGGTCCCGCAGCACCCGGGACTCCTGGCCGCCGGCCAGGAACCCGCTGGAGGAGGCCGTGTCCGCGTCCGCCAGCGAGCGGTAGATGCTGGCCGCGTCCGCGCTCAGCGGCTGGCTGCGGCTCACCACGTCCTCCGCCGCGGCCGCCCGGTCGGCGATCTGCCAGGCCGTGACCGCCCCGAACAGCACCACCAGCGCGGCCAGGACCGCCCCGATGAGGCGCAGCCGCCCGGGCTCGGTGGTCGCCGCCGCACGCAGCCGCGCGAGGGCCTCCGCCCAGGCGCTGTCCCGCCCGGGCGGCGGCCGGTCGCCGGCCGCGGGCGGCGCCGCGGGCGTGCTCGGTGCGTATGTCACCTGACCTCCCCCTCGGTCGTGGACGGCGGGTGTCTGCCCGGCGGCCTGCCGCCGGACCGGGCGACGGCCGCCCGGCCAGCAGTATGGCCGTCCCGGCCGACATCCACAGCATCAATGTCCCGATCTTGTCCTCGCCGGCGGTCCCGCCCCCTCCCGTCCACACGCCCGGCGGGCCCGCCACGGTTCCACAACTGCCCAGTGACGGGCCGCTGTTCACCCGAAGTGGGCCCGCAGCTTCGCGTGCGCCGCCGGGTCCGCGGCCACCGCGTCCAGACCCAGCAGGGCGGCGCCCAGCACCGGCGGGGCGGTGACCACCGAGACCTCCGCCCGCGGAGCCGCCTCCGCGAGCAATGCCCGGATCCGCCCGTTGAGTTCCGGATGTCCGGCCGCCAGTACGCTGCCCCCCAGCAGCACCGGCAGGTCCTCCGCCAGCGAGTCCAGCCGGCGCAGCGCCACCGTCACCATGGCGACCACCTCGTCCGCCTGCCGGTGCACCAGGCCCCGGGCCGCCGCATCCCCGGCGGCGGCCGCCGCGAAGAGCACCGGCACCAGTTCGTGGATCCGCGCGCGGGGCACCGCGCCCAGGTGCAGCGCCTCGATGAGCTCCCCCATCGACCCCAGCCCGAAGTGCTCCGGCAGGGCGTCCGCCAGGGCGGTGGGCCCGCCGCGGCCGTCGGCCGCCCGCGCCGCGTGCCACAGGGCCTCCTCGGCCAGGCCGCCCCCGCCGCCCCAGTCCCCGGAGATCATCCCGAGGGCGGGGAACCGCGCGGTCCGCCCGTCCGGCAGCATGCCCACGCAGTTGATCCCGGCCCCGCACACCACGGCCACCCCGCGCGGGGCGTCCACCCCGGCCCGCAGCACCGCGAAGGTGTCGTTGCGCACCTCGACCGTGCGGCCCCAGCCGCGCGCGGCCAGCGCCTCGGCGAGCTCCAACTCCTCCACCGGCAGGTCCGCGTTGGCCAGGCAGGCCGACACGTGCCGCACCCCGCCGCCGGGCCAGTCCAGCCCCGGCACCCGGGCGGCGGCCTCGGCCACGGCCGCGCCGACCAGGTCCAGGGCCGCGCCGGCCCCGGAGGCCCAGGGCCGGAAGCCCGCCCCGCGGGCGGTCGCGAGCACCGACCCGTCGGCGCCGACGAAGGCCACGTCGGTCTTGCTGTTGCCCGCGTCGATCGCCAGCAGCACGGCACCCGCGTCCGCGGTCGTGCTCACGCCCACGCCAGGTGCTCCTTGTTGTGGGCGAGCAGCGCGTCCGTCAGCGCCTCGGCCTGCGCGTACTGCCCGACCAGCGGGTGCGCGAGCAGGGCCCGGAACACCCGGTCCCGGCCGCCGCGCAGCGCCGCGTCCAGCGCCAGGTCCTCGTACGCCGTGACCTGCGCGACCAGTCCCGCGTACAGGGGGTCGAGCCGGGGCACGGGGAGCGGGACCGGGCCCGCGCCCTCCGGTCCGCCGACCCGGGCCTGCACCTCGATCACCGCGTCGTCGGGGAGGAAGGGCAGGGTGCCGTTGTTGTACGTGTTGACGACCTGGAAGGGCGAGCCGCCGCCGCCCAGCAGGGCGGCCGCGAGGTCCACCGCGGCCTCCGAGTAGAAGGCCCCGCCGCGCTTGGCCAGCAGCTCCGGCTTCTCGTCCAGGGCGGGATCGGCGTACAGGCGCAGCAGTTCGGCCTCCATGGCGGCCACCTCCGCGGCCCGCGAGGGCTTCTCGCGCAGCTCGCGCACCACCTCGTCGTGCCCGTAGAAGTACCGCAGGTAGTACGAGGGGACCACGCCCAGCCGGTCCAGCAGCGGCCGCGGCAGGTGCAGGTCGGCGGCGATGGCCTCGCCGTGCCCGGCGAGCAGGTCCGGCAGCACGTCCCGGCCCCCCGGGCCGCCGAGGCGCACGCCCAGCTCCCAGGTGAGGTGGTTGAGGCCGACGTGGTCGAGGTGCACCTCGGCGGGGGAGACGTCCAGCATCGCGGCGAACCGGCGCTGGAAGCCGATGGCCACGTTGCACAGGCCCACGGCCTTGTGCCCGGCCCGGAGCAGCGCCCGGGTCACGATGCCCACGGGGTTGGTGAAGTCGATGATCCAGGCGTCCGGGTTGGTGCGCCGCACCCGCTCGGCGATGTCGAGGACCACGGGGACCGTGCGCAGGGCCTTGGCCAGCCCGCCCGCCCCGGTGGTCTCCTGCCCGACGCAGCCGCACTCCAGCGGCCAGGTCTCGTCCTGCTGCCGGGCGGCCTGCCCGCCGACGCGGAGCTGGAGCAGCACCGCGTCCGCGTCCGCGACCCCGGCGTCCAGGTCGGAGGTGGTGGTCACGGTGCCGGGGTGGCCCTGCCGGGCGAAGATCCGCCGGGCCAGCGCCCCGATGAGCTCCAGCCGGTCCGCGGCCGGGTCGACGAGCACCAGCTCGGTGACCGGAAGGGTGTCGCGCAGCCGGGCGAAACCGTCGACCAGCTCGGGCGTGTAGGTGGAGCCGCCGCCCACCACTGCGAGTTTCAACGAAGTCAGCCTTTCACTCCGGTCAGGGTGACGCCCTCGACGAACGCTTTCTGCGCGAAGAAGAAGAGGACGATCACGGGGGCCATGACCAGCACGGTCGCGGCCATGGTGAGGTTCCAGTCGGTCTGGTGCGCGCCCTTGAAGGACTCCAGGCCGTAGCTGAGGGTCCACGCGCCCGGGTTCTCCGAGGCGTAGATCTGCGGGCCGAAGTAGTCGTTCCAGCAGGCGAAGAACTGGAAGAGGGCCACCGCGGCGATGCCGGGCTTCGCCATCGGCAGCACCACCTTCAGCAGGGTGCGCAGCTCCCCGCAGCCGTCCACCTTCGCCGCGTCCAGGTACTCGTCGGGGATGGTCAGCAGGAACTGCCGCAGCAGGAAGACGGAGAACGCGTCGCCGAAGGCCATCGGCAGGATCAGCGGCCACAGGGTGCCGGAGAGCCCCAGCTGCTTCGCCCAGAAGAGGTACATGGGGATGACCACGACCTGGGGCGGCAGCATCATCGTCGCCACCACCAGCATGAGCGACAGCCGCCGGCCCCGGAAGCGGAACTTGGCCAGGGCGTAGGCGACGGGCACCGAGGAGCACACCGTCAGCAGCGTGCCCAGGCCCGCGTACAGCAGGGTGTTGCGCCACCAGGTCAGGAAGCCGGGGGTGTGCCACACCCGCGCGTAGTTGCCCCACTCCCAGGTGTGCGGCCACAGGTCGCGGGTCAGCGCCTGCTGCCCGCTCATCACCGAGGTCAGGAAGAGGAAGACGAAGGGCAGGACGAAGAACAGGGCGGCCGCCACCCCGAGGGAGTGCACGGCGATCCAGTGCAGTACGGGCCTCTTGGCGGCCATGTCAGTCACCCGTCCCGATCAGCCCGCCGCGCCGGCGCATCAGCAGGGCCGTGAAGGCCATGGAGAGGAGGAACAGCACCAGCGCGACCACGCAGGCGGAGCCGTAGTCGAAGCGCTGGAAGCCGACGTTGTAGACGAGCTGGGGGAGGGTCAGCGTGGACTTGTCGGGGTATCCGGGCTCGAACTGCTGTCCCGAGCCGCCGATCACCCCCGCGGCCACCTTCCCCGCCACCAGCGGCTGCGTGTAGTACTGCATGCTCTGGATCACGCCGGTGACCACCGCGAACAGCACGATCGGCGAGATGTTCGGCAGGGTGATGTGCCGGAACCGGGCCCAGGCCCCGGCCCCGTCCAGCTCCGCCGCCTCGTACTGCTCCTTCGGTACGTCGAGCAGCGCGGCCATGAAGATGACCATGAGGTCGCCGATCCCCCACAGGGCCAGCGCCGTCAGCGCGGGCTTGGACCAGGCCGGGTCGGTGAACCAGCCCGGCTCGGGCAGGCCCAGCGCCCCGAGCACGGTGTTCGCCGGACCGGTGCCCGGGTTCAGCAGGAAGACGAAGGCCAGGGTCGCGGCCACGGGCGGGGCCAGGTACGGCAGGTAGAAGAGGGTGCGGAAGAGCCCCGGCGCGGTCTTGATCTTCGTGACGAGCAGGCCGAGCCCGAGGCCGAAGGCCACCCGGCAGGCGACCACGACCACGACCAGCCACAGGGTGTTCCGCATCGCCGGCCAGAACAGCGGGTACTGCGTGAGCACGTACGACCAGTTGTCGAGCCCGTTGAAGGAGGGCGGCCGGAAGCCGTCGTACTTCGTGAAGGAGAAGTACACGGTCGACACGAGGGGGTAGGCGAAGAAGACGGCGAAGCCGATCAGCCACGGGGACATGAAGGCCGCGCTGCGCAGGGCGGCGGCCCGGCGGCGGGCCTTCGCGCCGCGGGGGCGCCGGGTCGGGGCGGGCCCGGCCGGGGCGGAGCGGGCCGGGGCCGGTGTCGGGGGCAGGGTGCCGGTGGTCATCGTCGGCTACTTCGCCTTCGCGATGTCCGTGTCGATCTGCCGGTCGGTGGCGGCGAGCCCGGCCTTCACGTCGGCCACCGCGCCCTTCTCGTACCGGTAGGCGAAGTCCTGGAAGGTCAGCTGGTAGGTGCCGCCGTCCGCCTGGGCCGGGGTGGTGGTGGACTTCTCGTTGCGCGCGATGTCGATGAAGGTCTTGAACTCCGGGCCGGCCTGCAGGCGCGGGGAGGCCAGCGCGGCGAAGGTCGAGGGCACGTTGTGGATGGCGTTGGCGAAGTCCACGACCGCGTCCGTGTCGGTGGTCAGGTACTTCACCAGCTCCCAGGCGGCGTTCTGCTTGCGGCTGCCGGAGGCGATGCCGATGACCGTGCCCGCCAGGTAGCCCTTGCCGTAGTCGGCGACCCGGTCGTCGGGCACGGGCATCGGGGCGGTGCCGATCTCGAAGGGGACCTTCGCGGCCTTCGCCATGGCGGGCCGCCACTCGCCGTCGATCTGCATGACGACCTTGCCGGTGTGGAAGGGGTGTTCGGCGCCCCACTCGTCGCCGAACCCGGCCCGGAACCGCTCCAGCTTCTCGTAGCCGCCCAGCTTGGCGACGAGGTCCTTCTGGTAGTCGAGCATGGCGGCGAACCCCGGGTCCCCGGCCAGGTTCGACTTGCCGTCCGCCGTGAAGTAGGCCGGGCTCCACTGCGCGGCCAGGCGCATCGGCGTGGTCTCGTAGCCGTGGAAGGTGGGCATCAGTCCGACCCGCTCGTACGAGTCGCCCTTCGGCCGGGTCAGCTTCTGCGCGACCTTCGCGAACTCGCTCCAGGTCTTCGGCGCCTCCTTGATGCCCGCGGCCTCGAAGGCGTCCTTGTTGTAGACGAGTCCGTACGCGTCGCCGAGCAGCGGCAGGGTGCACTGGTTGCCCTCGAACTGCGTGTACTCCAGCAGGGGCTTGGGGAACACCTTCGCCTTGTCCACGGAGGACTTGGCGAGGAAGGGCGTGAGGTCGGCGAACGCGCCCGAGTTGCAGAACTTGCCCACGCTGTCGGTGCTGAACGAGGAGACGACGTCGGGGGCCTTGTCCCCGCCCGCGCGCAGGGCCTGGTTGACCTTGTCGTCGGTCATGTTGCCGGTGAGGCGCACCTTGATGTTCGGGTGGGCCTTCTCGAACCGGGCGATGTTGTCCCGGATGGCCTTGACCTCGGCGGGCGCGGACCAGCCGTGCCAGAAGTCGAGGGTGACCTGTGCGCGGGGGTCGTCGTCGGCCCGGCCGCCGCTCTGGCCGGTACAGGCGGTGGCCAGCAGGGATATGGCGGCGACGGCCACGACGGCGGCGGCGCGGGGGCGTACGGGCATGCGGGGTCTCTCCTCAGGCAGGGGGAGGGTGAGCGGGAAAGGTGGGGAGCGGGGGGCGGGAGCGGGGCCCGCCGGGGCTCAGCGGGCTGTGTCGAAGCGGGAGGTGTCGAAGACCTCGTCCCGGGTGGCGGCCAGGGCGGCTTCCAGCGCCCCCCGCAGCACCGGCTCCTCCCGGACCTCCCCGGCGGCCAGCCGGGGCCGGGAGGGGGCGAGTTCGGCGAGTTCGGCCTCGATCAGGGCGCGCAGCGGGGCGCCGCCCGCGCCGATCACGGCGCCCGAGAGCACCACGACCTCCGGGTCGAGGACGGCGACCATCGAGGCCAGGCCGGTGGCGAGGCCGGTGGCGAAGACGGCCAGCAGCCGCCCGCCCGGGCCCTCCGGATCGGCCGCCGCCCGCTCCAGCAGGGCGATGGCCGCGGCCACCTGCGGCTCGTACGGGGAGCCGGCGGGCGGCGGGGGCACCTCGATGCCCAGTTCCCGGGCGAGCCGCGGCACCGTCTGGTGGCCGGCCAGCTCCTGGTAGCCGCCGGTGTTGGCCCGGGTGACCCCGCGGACCAGCGGGGTGCCGGGCACCGGCATGAAGCCGACCTCGCCGGCGCCGCCGGTCCAGCCGCGGTGCAGCCGGCCGCCGAGGACCAGGGCGGCTCCGATGCCGTCCTCGTTCCACAGCAGGACGAAGTCCTCGTGGCCGCGGGCGGCCCCGAGCCGCTGCTCGGCCACCGCGACGAGGTTGACGTCGTTCTCGTACTCGACGGGCATGGGCAGCACGGCGGCCAGTTCGTCGAGCAGGGTGGGGGAGTGCCAGCCGGGCAGGTGGCTGGCGTAGCGCAGCCGGCCGGTGTGCGGGTCGAAGGCGCCGGGGGTGCCGATGACCACCCGGTGCAGGGCGGTCCGGTGCAGCCCGGCCGCCTTGGCGGCGCCGTCCAGGGCCTCGGTGACCTGGGCCACCGCCCCCGGCCGCCCGGAGCCGCGCAGCGGCACCTCGAAGCTCCCGGTCACGGTGCCCGCGAGGTCGGCGACGGCGGCCCGGATCCGCTCGGGGGTGACGTCCAGCCCGGCCACGTGTGCGGCCTCGGCGTTGAGGGAGTACAGCTGGGCGCTGGGCCCGGGGCGGCCGCCCGCGGTGCCGGTGGCCACCACCAGCCCGGCGGCCTCCAGGCGGGCCAGCAGCTGGGAGGCGGTCGGCTTGGACAGCCCGGTCAGGCGCCCGATCCGGGTGCGGGACAGGGGGCCGTGGGCGAGGAGCAGGTCCAGCGCGGCACGGTCGTTCATCGCGCGCAGGACGCGCGGGGTCCCCGGGGTGGTTCCTGCCATCTCTCCGACCGCCTTCCGATGACTGTTAGGAAGGTTTCCTATTCGCGTGGGCACGCTATGACCCAGGTCAGAGCCGTGTCAATGGGAAGCGCCCCCGCTCTGACCGAAAGGGCCGGAGCGGGGGCGCCGAAGGGGCAGCCGCGCGGGCGGTTCACCCCGATTGCGGGGGTGTGCCCCGCCTGCTTCTTCTGCTTCCTGCGCTTCGGCTACTTCGTCATCCGCACCGGAGCGGCCGGAGCCGGTATCGGCGTCGCGGCCAGCGACTGCGGGGAGGACGGGTTGGCCAGCGCCGACGGCGGGGCCACCGAGGCCGCCGGGTCCGGGGCGGCCGGGCCCTCGTCCTCGGCCGGCGGCAGCCCGCCGACCAGACGGATGCCGGCCGCGTCGAAGGCCAGCTTGATCCGCCAGCGCAGCTCGCGCTCCACCGAGAACTGCTGCCCCGGCACCGTCTTCGCCGACACCTTCACCGTCATCGAGGCGAGCAGCACCTCGTCCAGCCCCAGCACCTCCACCGGACCCCACAGCCGCTCGTCCCACGGGGACTCCTTGGCCATGCCCTCGGCCACCTCCTGGATCACCGTGCGCACCCGCTCCAGGTCCTCGGTGGGCTTGACCTGCACGTCCACCCCGGCGGTCGCCCAGCCCTGGCTGAGGTTCCCGATCCGCTTCACCTCGCCGTTGCGCACGTACCAGATCTCGCCGTTGTCACCGCGCAGCTTGGTCACCCGCAGGCCGACCTCGATGACCTCGCCCGAGGCCACTCCGGCATCGACCTTGTCCCCGACCCCGTACTGGTCCTCCAGGATCATGAACACGCCGGACAGGAAGTCCGTCACCAGGTTCCGCGCACCGAAACCGATGGCCACACCGGCCACACCGGCACTCGCCAGCAGCGGACCGAGGTTGATCTGCAGCGCGCCCAGCACCATCAGCCCGGCCGTGCCGAGGATGACGAACGAGGCCACCGAACGCAGCACCGAGCCGATCGCCTCCGAGCGCTGCCGCCGCCGCTCGGCGTTCACCAGCAGCCCGCCCAGCGCCGTGCCCTCCACGGCCTCGGCACTGCGGTTCATCCGGCTTATCAGCTTGGTGATGCCCTTGCGGACCACCGAGCGCAGGACCGCCGCGATCACCAGGATCAGCAGGATCTTCAGTCCCACGTTCAGCCAGCTGGCCCAGTTCTCCTCGACGAAGCTCGCCGCGTTGGTGGCGCTCTCGTGGGCCTCTTCGAGGGTGTTCGGCGCTTCGGGAGTGGTGGCAGCCAGGGCCGACAAGGGTGCGGGCCAGGACACGACAGAACCTCCAGGTGTAACGGTCTGCCCGCCGGAAGGGGTGTTGCGGGCAGGCCAACCACACTAACGGGGCATACCCCCGGACCCGGTGGCCGTGCAAGGGGGAGAGACCAGGCTCACCAGGGAACCGCGGCCGTGTGGTTGAAAACACCTCCGACCCGTTACAGGCGCGTGGTGGCGCTTTGACCAGCAGTGAGGAGAGACTGAGAGCAGATCGTCCCGGCGCGAGCCACGCGCCGCCGGCGTACAAGGAGGCACCCGTGCCGCACGTCCTGGTCCTCAACGCGTCGTACGAGCCCCTCGGCGTCGTACCGCTCCGCCGCGCGCTCGTCCTCGTCCTGGAGAACAAGGCCATCTCCCTGGAGGAATCCGGCGCCTACATGCACAGCGCGACCAGAGCCGTCCCCGCGCCCAGCGTGGTACGGCTCAAGCGTTTCGTGCGGGTCCCCTACCGGGGGCCCGTTCCGCTCACCCGCCGCGCCCTGTTCGCCCGCGACGGAGGCCGCTGCATGTACTGCGGCGGCGTCGCCACCAGCGTGGACCACGTCATCCCGCGCAGCCGCGGGGGCCAGCACGTCTGGGACAACGTGGTCGCCGCCTGCCGGCGCTGCAACCACGTCAAGGCCGACCGGCACCTGGTCGACCTCGGCTGGCGGCTGCACCAGCCGCCGGCCCCGCCCTCCGGACTGGCCTGGCGGATCATCGGCACGGGTCATCGGGACCCGCGCTGGATGCCGTACCTGCAACCGTACGGAGCCGCGGACGCAATGGCCCGGATCGACGGCGTTTCAGCCTGAGACCGGGCCCTTCTCGTACCCCGCCCCGTTCCCGGGGCGGGGCTTCGGAGCGCCCGCCGCCGGCCCCTGGGGCACGACCGCGTACGCCTCCACCGACCACAGGCTGATCCCGTACGCCGTCGCCCGCGCCTCGCCGGTCACCCGTACGAACCGCACCCCCGGCTCGTCCATCCGCACCGTCTCCCGGCCGCCGCGCGCCCCCGTCACGGCGGCCGCCGTCCGCCAGGACACCCCGTCCGCCGAGGTCTCGATGCGGTACGCCGAGGGGTACGCGTCCTGCCAGGACAGCACCAGCTGCCCCAGCCGCACCGGCGCGGGCAGCTCCAGCCGCCACCAGGCCCCGTCCTGCGCGGGCGAGGACCAGCGGGTCGCCGGGTCCCCGTCCACCGCGGCCGCGGCCGGGAAGTCCGCCGTCTCGTCCCCCGAGGACAGCGCGGCCGCCCCGCGCGCCAGATCCGGGCCGCCGGTGCGCGGGAACGCCCGCACCGTCAGCGTCCGGGACTCCCCGCCGAAGGACACCGGCACCTCGTACACGCCCGCCGGGGTGCCTGCCGGCACGGTCACCTCGACCGGCACCGACACCTGCGCCCCGCGCGGCACCGTGGTCTGCGCCGGCACCTTCACCTCGATGCCGTGCGGGGCCTTCGCCGTCAGTGCGCCCTTGACCGCACCCGGCCGCACCCCCGAAAGCTCGGCGGCCACCCGCTGGGCGCCGCCGCCGATCTCCGCATCCGTACGGCCGCCGCCGCCCAGCTCGAAACGGGCCGAGGGCTCGTCCGCGAACCACGGCACCACCCGGTGCACGCCCGGCCCGTCCCCGGCCCACTGGAGCCGGACCGCGTCCGCCCGCAGCCCCTTCGCCGGGGCCTGGGTCCAGCCGCTCGGCGAGGCCTCCCCGAGCCGGCGCCAGCCCCCGCCCGGCACGTGCGCCTCGACCACCGCACCGCGCCCGCCGGCCGCCGGGTCCGTCATCACCGTGACGGCCTCCACCGGGCGCGGCCGGTCCAGCCGCACCGTGTACGAGCCCGGGGCGCGGGCCACCGAGGCCCCCGGCACCTTCCGGCTCGCGCCCGTCCACGCGTCCGCCTCGGCCACCGCCTTCGCCAGGAACGCGCCGAGCACCCCCTCGCCGACCACCGCCCCCGAGCCCGCCGCCGACACGTCTTCCATGGCGGTCCGCAGCGCCAGCCGGGCCCGCCAGGCCGCCGCCCCGTCCCCCCGCGCCTGCGCCCGCAGCAGGTCCACGGCCAGCTCCCCGGCCGTCCCGTACCGGGCCAGCTGGTCGATCCACGCCCCGGCCTCCCCGGTCAGGGTGCCGTCCGCCGTCCCGCCCAGCCGGGCCCGCGCCTCCCGCATCACCGTGAACGCCGCCCGCAGCCGGTCCCCGGCCCGGTCCTGCGCCGCCCGGCCGGCACCCGCGCGGGCCTGCCAGAACTCGGCCAGCAGCGGCCGCAGGTACGCCGACTCGGTGCGGTCCAGCACCGAGGAGGACGTGTTGCCGGCGAGCGCGGCCAGCGCCTGCCGGGCCCGCGCGTCCCCGGCGGCGAGGTCGTCCAGCGCGGCCTGCCAGGAGGCGTCCGCGCGGTAGCTGCGGGCGTTCCACGCGAAGTCCGCCGCCGTGAACAGCGGGATGCGGGAGGCCGCGGCCTGCGGCATCGCATTGGCCAGTAGCTCCGCCGAGCCGTTGGCCACGGCCGGCTCCCGGCCGGTGTACGGGCCCAGGAACAGCCGTCCCTGCACGTAGTCGTTGACCGGATAGTTGTCCATGGTGACCAGGGGGTGCCGGAACACCTGCCGGGCCCCGGCCAGTTCCCGGCCCGTGATGGTGCGCGGCACCACCCCGACCCCCGTCCACGCCACCTGCACCCGCGGGTCCAGACGGCCCGCGAGCGCGGTCCGGTACGGAGTGGCCCCGTCCTGGTAGTACTCCGTCGGCACCACCGACAGCGGGGCCGCCCGCGGGTGCCGGCGGGCCAGATGGGCCGCCAGCTCGCCCGCGAGCTCGGCGTGCGCCCGGGCGGCCGCCTCGGGTCCGCGCCCGTACCGCTGCCGGTCGGCCCGGCAGCCCCACTCGGTGTAGCTCACGTCCTGGAACTGGAGCTGGAACGCGCCGAAGCCCAGGGCGGCCATCGCGTCCACCTTGCGCAGCAGGGCCTCCCGGTCCGAGGTGGAGGACAGGCACATGGTCTGCCCGGGGGCCACCGCCCAGCCCAGGGTCACGTGCCCGGCCCGGGCCCGCCGCGCCAGCGCCCGGAACTCCGCCTGCTGCTCCTCGGGGTACTCCTCGCGCCAGCGGGAGGTGCGGAACGGGTCGTCACCGGGGGCGTACAGATAGCGGTTCTGCTTGGTGCGGGCCATGAAGTCCAGGTGCGCCAGCCGCTGCGCGTGGCTCCAGGGCTGCCCGTAGAACCCCTCGGCGGTGCCGCGCACGGCCGCCGACGGCCAGTCCCGCACCAGGACCGCGGGCACCTGGGGGCCGCGCACCAGCTGGCGCAGGGTCTGCGCGGCGTGGAAGAGCCCGTCCGGGCCGGTGCCGGCGAGGGCCACGGTGTCCCGGCCGGCGTGCCGGCCGACCGCGATCCGGTAGCCGCCGGCAGGCAGGTCCCCGGCCCCGTCGGCGCCGAGCGCACGCAACGCCTCCTCGGCGTCCGCCCCCTGGGCCCGCACCACCACGGCCGCTGCGGGCGGCTCCGCCGAGGCCGGCCACTCGCGCAGGGTCCGCACCCCCGCGGAGCGCAGGAGGCCGCGCAGCACGTCCAGGGCGTACGGATCGGTCCCGTCGGGGGCGACGAGCACGGCCTCGCCCCCGAGGCGTACGGGCGTCCCGCGGGCGGTGAGCGACTGCGGGCGGGGCCGGACGGAGGGGAGGTCCGCGGTCCGTCCGGGGGCCGTCCGTGCGGCGGGGGAGGGTCCGGCTGCGCCCGGGGCGGCCGCTGCGGGCTGCCCGCCGGGAGCGGCGGTCCGGCCGTCCGTCGGCGCCGGGTGCGGAGCCGGGGCCGCGAGGGTGTCGGCCGCGGTGAGGCCTCCGGCGAGGAGGCCGCCCATGACGGCGACCGCCGTGGCGGCCACCCGCTTCCTGCCCCTGAACTGCACGAAGCCTCCTCGCTCGAGTGATCCCCCGCTCGTTCGAATCAGCCCGAGCTGACCACCCGTACGGCTGAAGTGTCAATGCACGGGGCCGTTGTGACCGCTATGACCCGGGTTTCGGGCCACCCTGGGAATGCTCAAGGGCCGTTGGGGTAATCCTGCGATGCCCGTCTTTCTGCCGGGGCGGCCCGTCCGCCGCCCCGGCCGTGCGAAGGAGACGATCCATGACCGCCGCCGAGCGTCGCGCACCCCGGCACGCGTCCGGAGTGCCCCCGATACCCGCCCCGGCCGGTCCCTCGGCCGTCCGGCTGCCGCGCCAGACGCGGCTCACGAGTGAACCCCCGCTCGACGGCGTCCCGTTGATCAGCGAGCCGCCGCTGGGCGATGAACCCCCGCTCACCAGCGAGCCCGCCATCCTCGGCGGCTCGTACGGTCACTAGACGACACACGAGGTGCCGATGACCCTGGCCCGGCTCGCCGCGATGCACGGGGTGGCCACCTCGTACTCGCCCTCGCAGGACCTGACGGTCCCGGTCCCCGAGCGGACCGTCCTCGCGGTGCTCGCCGCCCTCGGGGTCGAAGCCTCGACCCCGGCGGACCTGGCCGCGGCCCTCGCCGCCGCCGAGGCCCCGCGTCTGCTGCCCCCGACCCTCGTCCACTGGGCGGGCGAGGCGGCCCCCGCAGCACTGGACCTGCTGCCGCCCGGCACCGCACTGCGGGTCCGCCTCGAAGACGGCGGCGAGATCCCGTGGCCGGACGGTCCGGACGGGCTGCCGTACGGGGTGCACCGGCTGACCGCCCGCACCCCCGACGGCCGCGAGGCCGCCGCCACCCTCGTGGCCGCCCCCGGACGCGCCCCCGAACCCCCGGGACGCCAGCACGGCTTCCTCGTCCAGCTGTACTCCCTGCTCACCGACCGCTCCTGGGGCATGGGCGACCTCGGGGACCTCGCCGAGCTCGCCGGCTGGGCCGCCCGCGCCCACGGGGCCGGCTTCGTCCAGGTCAACCCGCTGCACGCGGCGGTGCCCGGCAACCCCACCGACCCCTCCCCGTACCGGCCCTCGTCGCGCCGCTACCCGGACCCCGTGCACCTGCGCGTCGAGGACCTGCCCGAATACGCCCGGTGCGCCCACCAGGAGACGCTGGCCCGGCTCGCCGCCGCCGGCGGGACCCTGCGCCGGGAGGTGCTGGAGAAGGGGGCGCTGATCGACCGGGACGCCGTCTGGGCCCTCAAGCGGGCCGCCCTGGAACTCCTCTATGCGGTCCCGCGCAGCCCCGAACGCGAGCGCGCCTACCGGGAGTTCCGCACCGCCCAGGGCCCCGCCCTGGACGCGCACGCCGCCTGGTGCGCCCGCGCCGCCGGGGACGGCCCGCAGGGCCGGGACTTCCACCGCTGGCTGGTGTGGCTCACCCACACCCAACTCGCCGCCGCCCAGCAGGCCGCCCGCGCGGCCGGGATGGCGCTGGGCCTGGTCCACGACCTGGCCGTCGGAGTGCACCCCGACGGCGCCGACGTACGGGCCGAACCCGGGGCGTACGCCGCGGAGATGTCGGTCGGCGCCCCGCCGGACGCCTTCAACTCCCGCGGCCAGGACTGGGGACTGCCGCCCTGGCGCCCGGACGCGCTCGCGGCCTCCGGCCACGCCCCCTACCGGGCCCTGCTCCGCGGCCTGCTGGAGCACGCCGGCGCCCTGCGCATCGACCACGTGATGGGACTGTTCCGGCTGTGGTGGATCCCCGCGGGCGCCCCGCCGACGGAGGGCACGTACGTCGCGTACGACGCCGAGGCCATGCTCGCGATCCTCGTCCTGGAGGCCCACCGGGCCGGGGCCGCGGTCATCGGCGAGGACCTGGGCACGGTGGAGCCGGGGGTGCGCGAGACGCTGGCCCGGCGCGGGGTGCTCGGCACCTCGGTGCTCTGGTTCGAGCGGGACTGGTCCGGCGGCGGCGGGCCGCTGCCGCCGGAGGGCTGGCGGGCCGGCTGCCTCGCCACCGTCACCACCCACGACCTGCCCCCCACCGCCGCCCGCCTGACGGGGGAGCACGTGGAACTCCGGGACCGGCTCGGCCTGCTGGGCCGTCCGCTGGAGCAGGAGCGGGCGGCCGACGCGGCCGACACCGCCGAGTGGCTGGAGCTGCTGGCCGGGCTCGGTTTCGACGTGCGGGACGAGGAGGCCGCGGTGCGGGCGCTGTACTGCTTCCTGCTGCGCACCCCGGCCCGGCTGGTGGGGATCTGGCTGCCCGACGCGGTGGGGGACCGCCGCCCGCAGAACCTGCCCGGCACCTGGGACGAGTACCCGAACTGGCGGCTGCCCGTGGCCGACGCCTCCGGGCAGCCGGTCACCCTCGCCGGGCTGGCCTCCTCGGAGCGGCTGAAGGCGCTGATGGCGGCGGTCCGGACCGCGGCGGACCCCCGTACGGCACCCCCGGGCGCGCGGGCCGATTAGGTGTTCGCTACGTTTGCCGTGTGGACAAGAAGAACGCCCTGCGCGCCGGCGCCGTGACGGCCGGATCGACGCTGATGATGCTGCTGATGACGTCTCCCGCCCTCGCGCTCACCCGCGACGACGGCGACGACCCCGGCCCGGGCCTGAGCATCGGCGAGACGCTCGGCCTGTACGTGGCCGCGCCGATCGTGCTGTTCCTGGTCATCGCGGGCCTCGTGATCGTCGGCGACAAGTCGCGCAAGCAGGCCAAGTAACACCGGACCGGCTTCGAGCAGGGCGCCGGGGAGCCCCAAGGCCCCCCGGCGCCCTGTCGTGTGTCCGTACGGGCCGCGCCGGCGCCCCGTAGGCCGCGGGCGGGACCCGCGCCGGGCGCGCCCCGGCGGGCCGTGCCCGTGCCGGCCGCGCCCGTGTCGGCCGTGCCCGTGCCGGCCGCGCCGGTGTCGGCCGTGCCCGTGCCGGGCGTCGCCGCAGGTCAGACCGCGGCCATCAGCCGGCGCAGCATGTCCCGGAGCTGCTCGGCCTCCTCGGCGCTGAGCGCCGCCTCCAGGGCCGCCCGCTGGACGTCCAGCCCGGCGACCACCGCCTCCTCGACGAGGCCGAACCCGCGCTCGGTGAGGGAGACCTGAAGGCCCCGCCGGTCGTTCGGATCGGGGGCCCGGCTCAGCAGCCCCGCCTTCTCCAGCTTGTCCAGCCGACCGGTCATCCCGCCGGTGGTCAGCATGAGCGTGTCCGACAGCTGCCGCGGCGAGAGGGTGTACGGCTCACCCGAGCGGCGCAGCGTCGCAATGACGTCGAACTCGCCGCGGGAGATCCCGAAGGGCGCGTACGCCCGCTCCTGCGCCTCGCCCATGTTCCGGGCGATCCGGTAGATGCGGCCGAAGACCGCCATGGGGCCCGTGTCCAGCTCGGGCCGTACCGCATGCCACTGTGCGGCGATCGCGTCGACCGCGTCCCGTTCGTCCATGTCCGCAGTATCGGCCCGCCCGTCACTCGACCGCAAGAAAGTAGCTTGCGTGAAAGTAGCTTAGCGGTAAGCTACTTCCCATCGAGCTAATCGGGCTCGGCGACTACGGGGGTGTCACGATGGGCGGGCCAGGTTCTCCGGCGCGGAACGGATCGGCGCGGAACGGTTCGGTACAGCGCGGTCCGGTGCGGGGCGGACGGGTCGCGGGGGAGCGGTCCATGCTGTTCGGGGTCGGGGTGAGCGCCGTCGGCATCGGCATGTACGTCCCCTTCACCCTGGTCTTCTTCCACCACGTCACCGGGCTCTCCTTCGCCGCCGTGGGCGCCGTGCTCACCGCCACGGGCCTCGCCGGACTGGCCTTCATGCCGCTGGCCGGCTCGGCCGTGGACCGGTTCGGGGCCAAGCCGGTCAACCTCGCCCTGTACGCGGTCCGGGTGCTCGGCTTCGCCCTCTACCCGTTCGCCGACTCGCTGCCCGCCTTCGCCGCGGTCGCCCTGGTCACCGCCCTCGCCGACCGGTCCTTCCCGGTGGTGCAGCAGTCCCTGATCGGGGAAGTGGCCCGCGGCTCCGCCCGGGACCGGCTCCAGGCCTCCCTCCGGGCCCTCCAGAACGCGGGCATGTGCGCGGGCGCCCTGCTGGTCACCGGCGTGCTGGCGCTCGCCGGGAACGGCGCCTTCACCTACACCGCCTGGGGCAACGCCCTGGCCTTCGCCCTCGCCGGACTGCTCGTCAGCCGGGTCCGCCCGGTGCGCGACGACGCAGCGGCCCCGGCGCGGCGGCCGGCCGCCGGATACCGGATGGTGCTCCACGACCGGCCCTTCCTCGGGCTCACCGCGGCCAACTTCCTCACCGCCCTCGGCTACGCCGCCCTGTCGGTCCTCTTCCCGCTCTACATCGCCGACTGGCTGCACGGCCCCGCCTCGCTCACCGGCGCCGCCTTCACCGCCAACACCATCCTGTGCGCGGGGGCCGGCGTGCTCGTGGCCGCCCGGGTCCGCCGCTCCGGGGCCCGCCGCACCCGCTCCGCCGCCCTCGGCGCCCTGCTCTTCGCCCTCGCGTTCGCCGGACTGATCGTGCTCGGCACCGTCCGCCCCGGCGGGGCCGTCCTGGTCGGGGCCCTGCTCGTCATCGTGGCCGTCTACACCCTCGGCGAGCTCGTCCACAGCCCGTCCGGCGGGGCCCTGTCCGTCTCGGCCGCCCCCGAGGCCGTACGCGGCCGCTACCTGGCCACGTACCAGCTGTCCTACTCGCTGGCCACCGCCCTGGCCCCGTCCCTCTTCACCGCCCTGCTCGCGGCCGACGGCCGGCTGCCCTGGGCCGTCCTCGCGGTCGCCGCCCTGGGCGCCGCCCTCGCCCTCGTCCGGCTGGAGCGCCACCTCCCGGCCGAGGCCGTGCACGCCGAGCCCGCCGCACCGGACCCGGCCGCGGGGTCCGACCCGCGGGAGGCGGCCCGTCCGGTGCCCGCGGCCTGCTGACGGACCCGCCGCCCGCACCGCGAGCACCGAGCCGCACCGCCCGCGCCGCACGCCCACACGCATCTGCCGTCCGCATCTGCCGTCCGGACCGGCCGTCCGGATCCCTCGGAGGAGCAACCACCATGAACCGCTCGGCCGTTGTGGCCCTGACCGCGCTCGCCCCCGTCTCCTGGGGCTCGACCTACGCGGTGACCACCGAATTCCTGCCAGCCGACCGCCCCCTGTTCACCGCCGCCGTACGGGCCCTGCCGGCCGGGCTGCTCGTCCTCGCCATGGCCCGGACCCTTCCCAAGGGCGCCTGGTGGTGGAAGTCCGCCGTCCTCGGCGCGCTGAACATCGGGGCCTTCTTCCCCCTCCTCTTCCTCGCGGCCTACCGCCTGCCGGGCGGGGTCGCGGCCGTGCTCGGCGCCTTCGGCCCCCTGGTCGTGATCGGCCTGTCCGCCCTGCTGCTGAGCGAACGGGCCACCCGCCGGGCCCTCCTCGCCGCCCTCGCCGGCGCCTTCGGCGTCACCCTGGTCGTCCTCAGGGCGGGCGCGGGGCTCGACCTGCCGGGCGTGCTCGCCGGCATCGCCTCCTCCGGGTCCATGGCCGCCGGCACCGTCCTGACCAAGCGCTGGGGGCGTCCCGAGGGGGCCGGTCCGCTCGCCCTGACCGGCTGGCAGCTGACCGCGGGCGGCCTGCTGATCGTGCCCGTGGCCGCACTCGTCGAGGGCGCCCCGCCGGCCGTCGACGGCACGGCCCTGCTGGGCTACGGCTACCTCGCGGTGGTCAACACGGCCGTGGCGTACTGGCTCTGGTTCCGCGGCATCGGCCGGATCGGCGCCACCTCGGCCACCCTGCTCGGCCCGCTCTCCCCGCTCACCGCCGCCGTCATCGGCTGGGCCGCCCTCGGCCAGTCGCTGGCCCCCGTACAGCTCGCCGGCATGGCGATCGCCTTCACGGCCACCGCGGTGGGCCAGCTGCCGGCCAGGGCTCCGCGGGAGCCCCGGCAGCCTCGCAAAACGTTCAGTTCTGCTGAACAGAACAGTCGAAAAGATTCGATGGACCTGATGGGTCGCCTGGTGCGACGGTAAGGGCACGCACGACAGACCCGTACCCGGACCCGAGGGGGAGACCGAAGTGGCCGTCATGGACCGCGTCCGCACCGATGCGCACCGGCAGCGCAGCCAGCAGCAGCCGGAGTCGCAGCCGCAGCCGCCCGCGCAGCAGCGCCCGCAGCTGCCGGGGACCGGTCCGGCGAGGAAGGCCGCCGGGCTCGGCGTGCTCCTCGCGCTCCTCGCCACGGTCGTCTGGTCCGGCAGCTTCGTCGCCACCCGCGGCATGGCCGACACGATCCCGCCCGTGCAGGCCGTCTTCTGGCGCTGGATCATCGCCCTGCTCGCCGTCGCCCCCCTCGCCCTCCGCGAGACCTGGCGGCAGCGGGCCCTGATCCGCCGCCACCTCGGCTTCGTCTCCCTCGCCTCGTTCTTCGGGATCGCCCTCTACAACACCCTCGTCCACCAGGCCGGACTGACCACCTCCGCCGCCAACATGGGCATGATCATGGCCGCTTCGCCGGTCGTCATGGCGGTCTTCGCCCGGCTCGGCGGCGAACGCCTCGGCGCCGTCCGCACCTCCGGCCTCCTCATCGCCGCCCTCGGCGTGCTGCTGCTCGTCGGCAAGGGCTCGCTCACCCTGGACTTCGCCGCCGGCGACCTGTGGATGTTCGGCGCCGCCCTCTCCTTCGCCTCGTACAGCGCCCTCCTGAAGCGCAAGCCGGCCGAACTCGGGGGACTGGCCTTCCTCTTCACCACCTTCGCGCTCGGCGCGCTGATGCTGGCCCCGGCGTACGCCGTCTCCGCCGCCGTCCAGGGCGGCTTCGCCCTCACCCCCGGCACCGCCGGCCCGCTGCTGTACGTCGGCGTCTTCTCCTCGGCCGTCGCCTTCTTCGCCTGGAACCGGGCGGTCTCCCTCATCGGCGCCGCCCGCGCCGGAGTCGTCTACTACCTCCAGCCGGTCTGCGTGGCCCTGCTCTCCTTCCTCCTGCTCGGCGAGCACACCGGCCCCGCACAGCTGCTGTGCATGGCCCTGATCCTCGGCGGGGTGGCGCTCGGCGCCGGCCGGCAGAAGACCGCCCGCCGGTAGGTTCACCCCATGACCGGGACGACCGACTGGGACATCAAGAAACTGCGGATCCTGCGGACCCTGGCCGAACGGGGCACGGTGACCGCGACGGCCGAGGCGCTGCACATGACGCCCTCGGCCGTCTCGCAGCAGCTGACCAACCTCGCCCGGCAGCTCGGCGTCCCCCTCCTGGAGGCCCAGGGCCGCCGGGTCCGCCTCACCGGCGCCGCCCACCTCGTCCTCAGGCACGCGGAGGCCGTCTTCGCCCGGCTGGAGGCGGCCGACGCGGAACTCGCCGGATACGTGGCGGGGGACGTGGGCGAGGTCCGGCTCGGGGCCTTCTCCACCGCCGTGCCCGCGCTGGTGGTCCCCGCGGTCGCCGCCCTCCGCCGGACCCGGCCGGGCATCGAGGTCCGGGTGCGGGAGGCCGAGGCGGCCCAGGCGTACGAGCTCCTCTCCGCGGGGTCGGTGGACCTCGCCCTCTCCCTGGCAGCCCACGCCCCGACCGCGCGGGACCCGCGCTTCACGCGCATCGAACTCCTGGAGGACCCGCTCGACGTGGCCCTGCCGCCGGACCACCGGTTGGCAGGGGCCGCGTCCCTGCGCCTCGCCGACCTCGCCTCGGACCCGTGGATCCACGGCGGCTCCGGCCCCTGGTCCGAGATCACGGTGGCGGCGTGCGAGACGGCGGGCTTCGTACCGGAGCAGGCGCATGCGGCGGCCGGGTGGACCGCGATCCTCGCCATGGTGGGGGCGGGGATGGGGGTGGCGCTGGTGCCGCGGATGGCCCTGGCGCGGGTGGGAGGCGGGGCGGTGATCCGTCCCCTGCCGCACGACCGGCCGACGCGGCACGTCGTCGCGGCGGTGCGGCGGGGATCGGAGGCCGCGCCCGCGGTCGCGCACGTCCTGCACGCGCTCCGCGGCGTCGCGTCCGGCCTCGCGTAGCGGCTCCGCCCCGGCCCCGCGCCTCACGCTGCTCCGCAGTCCCGACGGGGCTGGACCCTCCCGGCGCTGCCGGGTGGAATCAAGCCCCGCCAGGAGGTACCCCCAACCCGGTGGGGCTGGGGGAGGTTGAGGCGCGGGGGTCCGGGGGCGGAGCCCCCGGGTCAGGCGGACGCGTCTGCCGCCTGGGCCTTCAGGGCCCGCTCGACGCCCGACCGGGACTCGGAGACGAGGCGCCGCAGGGCCGCGTTCGGCGAGGCCGAGGCGAGCCACGCGTCCGTCGCGTCCAGCGTGGCCTGCGAGACCTGGAGGGACGGGTACAGCCCCACCGCGATCTGCTGCGCGATCTCGTGGCTGCGCGAGTCCCAGACCCCCTTGACCGCCGCGAAGTACTTCTCCGTGTACGGCGCCAGCAGCTCCCGCTGGTCCGTCTGGACGAAGCCGCCGATCACGGCCTCCTGCACCGCGTTCGGCAGGCCGTCCGACTCCACCACCGAGGCCCAGGCCGCCGCCTTGGCCTCCGCCGTCGGACGGGCCGCCCGCGCGGTCGCCGCGTGCCGCTCGCCCGCCGCGGTCTTGTCCCGCTCCAGCTCGGCCGCGATCTCCGCCTCGTCGGCCCGGCCGGTGGCCGCCAGCCGCTCCAGGAAGGCCCAGCGCAGCTCCGTGTCCACGACCAGGCCCTCGACGGTCTCGGAGCCGTCGAGCAGCGCGGCCAGGAAGTCCAGCTGCTCCGCGGTGCGCGCGGTCGCCGCGAAGGCGCGCGCCCACGCCAGCTGGTGGTCGCTGCCCGGGGCCGCCGCCCGCAGGTGCTCCAGGGTGGCCTCGGTCCACCGGGCCAGCCCGGTCTCCCGCCACGCCGGGTCCGCGTACAGGTCCACGGCCAGCTTCACCTGGCGGTGCAGGGACTGCACCACGCCGATGTCCGACTCCTTGGCGATGCCGGAGAGCACCAGCGACAGGTAGTCGCGGGCGGCCAGCTCGCCGTCGCGGGTCATGTCCCAGGCCGAGGCCCAGCACAGGGCCCGCGGCAGGGAGGCCTCGAAGTCGCCCAGGTGCGCGGTGACCTGCGCCAGGGAGTGCTCGTCCAGGCGGACCTTGGCGTACGACAGGTCGTCGTCGTTGAGCAGGACCACGTCCGGGCGGTGGTGGCCCACCAGCTCCGGCACCTCGGTCAGCTCGGCGGCCGCGATGTCCAGCTCGACCCGGCGCTCGCGCAGCAGCTTGCCGCTCTCCTCGTCCAGCGAGTAGAAGCCGATCGCGATCCGGTGCGGGCGCAGCACGGGCTCGCCCTTGGCGCCGGCCGGCAGGGCCGGGGCCTCCTGGCGGACCTGGAAGGAGGTGATGGTGCCGTGCTCGTCCACCGCGATCTCGGGGCGCAGGATGTTGATGCCGGCCGTCTCCAGCCAGGCCTTCGACCAGGCGGTCAGGTCGCGGCCGGAGGTCTCCTCCAGCGCGCCGAGCAGGTCGGACAGGCGGGTGTTCCCGAAGGCGTGCGCCTTGAAGTACGCCTGCACGCCCTTGAAGAACTCGTCCTGGCCGACGTACGCGACGAGCTGCTTGAGCACCGAGGCGCCCTTGGCGTAGGTGATGCCGTCGAAGTTGACGAGCACGTCGTCCAGGTCGCGGATGTCCGCCATGATCGGGTGCGTGGAGGGCAGCTGGTCCTGCCGGTACGCCCAGGTCTTCATGGAGTTCGCGAAGGTGGTCCACGCGTGCGGCCACTTCGAGCCCGGGGCGTAGGCCTGGCAGGCGATCGAGGTGTAGGTGGCGAACGACTCGTTCAGCCACAGGTCGTTCCACCACTCCATGGTCACCAGGTCGCCGAACCACATGTGGGCCAGCTCGTGGAGGATGGTCTCCGCCCGGACCTCGTACGCGGCGTCCGTCACCTTCGAGCGGAACACGTACTGGTCGCGGATGGTCACCGCGCCCGCGTTCTCCATCGCGCCCGCGTTGAACTCCGGCACGAAGAGCTGGTCGTACTTCGCGAACGGGTAGTCGTAGGCGAACTTCTCCTGGAACCAGTCGAAGCCCTGCCGGGTGACGTCGAAGATCGCGTCGGCGTCCAGGAACTCCGCCAGCGAGGGACGGCAGTAGATGCCGAGCGGGACGGTCTGGCCGTCCTTCTCGTACGTGCTGTGCACCGAGTGGTACGGGCCGACGATCAGCGCGGTGACGTAGGTGGAGATCCGCGGGGTGGGCTCGAAGGACCAGACGTTGTCCTTGACGTCCGCGGCCTCGGGGGTCGGCGAGTTCGAGATGACCGTCCAGCCCTCCGGGGCCTTCACGGTGAACCGGAAGGTCGCCTTCAGGTCGGGCTGCTCGAAGGACGCGAACACCCGGCGGGCGTCCGGGACCTCGAACTGGGTGTACAGGTAGGCCTGCTCGTCCACGGGGTCGACGAAGCGGTGCAGGCCCTCGCCGGTGTTGGTGTACGCGCAGTCCGCGACGACCTTCAGCTCGTTCGTCCCGGCCGCGAGGTGCTTCAGCGCGATCCGCGAGTCGCGGAACACGGCCGCGACGTCCAGCGCGCGGCCGTTCAGGACGACCTCGTGGACGGCGGGCGCGACCAGGTCGATGAAGGTCTCGGCGTCCGCCTCCGCGGAGTCGAAGCGGACCGTGGTCACGGACCGGTAGGTGCCCCCCTCCTGGGCCCCGCTCAGATCGAGATCGATCTCGTACGAGTCGACGGTGAGCAGCTTTGCGCGCTGCTGAGCCTCTTCACGGGTCAGGTTCGTGCCAGGCACGCGTTCATCTCCTTCGATGGTGACGTTGCCGGGCCATCCTTCCATGCCGGGTCGGCCGCCCGCCCGGGGTAATCGCCGAGGGCGGAACGGGGCTGATCTGCGCGGCCGCCCTCCGGAGGGAGGGAGGGGAACGCAGGAGGGGCGGCACCGTGGCGGTGCCGCCCCTCCCCGGGCCGTGCGGGCCGGTCAGCCGCGCAGCTCGTCCGCGACCAGCTCGGCGATCTGCACCGCGTTCAGCGCGGCGCCCTTGCGGAGGTTGTCGTTGGACAGGAACAGCGCGAGGCCGTGCTCGACCGTCTCGTCCACGCGGATGCGGCCCACGAAGGAGGCGTCCTTGCCCGCGGCCTGGAGCGGGGTCGGGATCTCGGAGAGCTCGACGCCCGGGGCGTCCTTGAGCAGCTCGTACGCGCGCTCCACGCTGATCGGCCGGGCGAAGCGGGCGTTGACCTGGAGGGAGTGGCCCGAGAAGACCGGGACGCGCACGCAGGTGCCCGAGACCTTCAGGTCCGGGATTTCGAGGATCTTGCGGGACTCGTTGCGGAGCTTCTGCTCCTCGTCGGTCTCGAAGGAGCCGTCGTCCACGATGGCGCCGGCCAGCGGCAGCACGTTGAAGGCGATGGGGCGCTTGTAGACGCCCGGCTCCGGGTACGCGACGGCCTCGCCGTCGTGGGTCAGGGCGGCGGCCTCGGGGGCCACGGCCTTGATCTGGCCCTCCAGCTCGGCGACGCCGGCCAGGCCGGAGCCGGACACGGCCTGGTAGGTGGTGGCGATCAGCGCGGTCAGGCCGGCCTCCTCGTGGAGGGGGCGCAGCACCGGCATCGCGGCCATCGTGGTGCAGTTCGGGTTCGCGATGATGCCCTTGGGCCGGTTCTTGACCGCGTGCGGGTTGACCTCGGAGACGACCAGCGGGACCTCGGGGTCCTTGCGCCAGGCGGAGGAGTTGTCGATCACGACGGCGCCCTGGGCGGCGACCTTCTCGGCGAGGGCCTTGGAGGTGGCGCCGCCGGCGGAGAAGAGCACGATGTCCAGGCCGGAGTAGTCGGCGGTGGACGCGTCCTCGATGGTGATCTCCCGGCCCTCCCACTCCAGGGTGGAGCCGGCCGAGCGGGCCGAGGCGAAGAGGCGCAGCTCGGCCACCGGGAACTTGCGCTCGGCGAGGATGCGGCGCATGACGCCGCCGACCTGTCCGGTGGCTCCGACGATTCCGACCCTCACGGTGACTCCTTCTGGTACGTACAGCTCGGGCAACCCTGCCCCATCATGCGTGCGACCCCGGGCCGCTTGTCCAATCCATTGTCCGAAGGGCGGGACGGCCCTGCGGCGGCGGAATCCCCGCACCCGAATGTGGCGGGGAATGACAAATGTGTGGCTTCTGTGTTGCCGGGGCCTTCCCGGGCGGATTCAGCCGGTTCCGGCGACTAACGTCCGGGTGTCGTGACCGCTATGCGGACACGCATTCCGCAGAACGAACTCGGGGAGAGACCACCGTGCGCGCCCACCGCCACCGCAACCGGACCATAGCGGCCCTCGTCACCGCCGCCGTCGCCACACCGCTCCTGCTCACCGCCACCCCCGCGGTGGCCCACGAGCAGCCGGAGAAGCTCGCCAGGACCCTGGTGAAGGAGGCCTCGGGGAAGAGCGCCTACCGCCACCTCGTGCAGCTCCAGAAGATCGCCGACGCCCACGGCGGCAACCGGGCCGCGGGCACCTCCGGCTACGACGCCTCCGCCGCGTACGTGTACGCGCAGCTGAAGAAGGCCGGCTACAAGGTCTCCTACCAGGACTTCCACGTCTACGAGGCGCAGACCCGCACCGAGAAGCTCTCCGTGCTCACCCCGGAGGCCAGGGAGCTGGCCACCGCCGCCTTCACCTTCACCCCCTCCACCCCGAAGGCCGGGCTGACCGCCCCCATCGCCCTCGCCCGCGTGGACGACACCCCGGGCTGCGACGCCGCCGACTACCCGGCCGGGGCCTTCACCGGGAAGATCGCCCTGGTCAAGCGCGGTGCCTGCACCTTCGCCGACAAGCAGCGGGCCGCCGCGGCGGCCGGCGCGGCCGGTCTGATCGTCTACAACCACAGCGGCACCACCCCGGTCCGCGGCGCCTTCGGCGACCCGTCCGAGGGGGTCATCCCGAGCGCCGGCATCTCCCTCGCCGACGGGGAGGCGCTGACCGCGGCGGCCGGCCGCGGCGAGGTCAAGGTGAAGCTCTCCCTCGACCAGGAGCACATCAAGCGCACGACCCGGAACGTGATCGCGGAGACCCGCGGCGGCCGCGCGGACCGGGTGGTCGCGGTCGGCAGCCACCTCGACTCGGTGCCGGAGGGCCCGGGCATCAACGACAACGGCTCCGGCTCCGCAGGCCTGCTGGAGGTCGCGCTCAAGCTGGCCGAGCAGACCCGCAAGACCGGCACGCAGCCGGTGAACAAGGTCCGCTTCGCCTGGTGGTCCGGCGAGGAGCTGGGCCTGCTCGGCTCGGAGCACTACGTCTCGAAGCTCAGCGCGAAGCAGAAGAAGGACATCGCCCTCTACCTGAACTTCGACATGATCGCCTCGCCGAACCCGGCGCAGTTCGTGTACGACGGCGACGACTCCGACAAGACCGGCGAGGGCGCCGGCCCGGCCGGCTCCGCGCAGATCGAGCGCCTGATCAACCGCTTCCTCGACAAGAAGCACAAGCCGCACGAGGGCTCCGACTTCGACGGCCGCTCCGACTACGGCCCGTTCATCGCCAACGGCATCCCCGCCGGCGGCACGTTCACCGGCGCCGAGGGCATCAAGACCCCCGAGCAGGCGGCCCGCTACGGCGGCACGGCCGGCGCCCCGTACGACCCCCACTACCACGGCGCGGGCGACGACCTGGAGAACCTGGACCTGAAGGTCTTCGACACGAACGTGGACGTCATCGCCCACGCGGTCGGCACCTACGCCCAGGACCTGCGCTCCCTGAAGGGCTAGCGCGGACCGCGGAGGGGGGCCGCGGAAAGGAGGAGGGGCGGGGGGGGGGGGCGCCCCCCCCCCCCCCCCCCCCCCCCCCCCCCCCCCCCCCCCCCCCCCCCCCCCCCCCCCCCCCCCCCCCCCCCCCCCCCCCCCCCTTTC